>SHWL01000076.1 GCA_009693865.1 Acetobacteraceae bacterium
GTCATCCTCCGGCGTGACCGGAGGATCCGAAGCGGCACGACGCATCGCTTTTTGGCGCTATTATACGCGGATATGTGCCGTTACCGATCCTCCGGTCACGCCGGAGGATGACGAAAAAGCGAGCGTCAGCGCCAAAATGAGAATTGCTGTCGCCAGCGCGTGGCGCTGGACTTCTGGCCGGGCTGACGCTATTGACGGCGCATGACTCTCCGTCTCCTCGTCACGCGAATTAGCCGCCCGGCTGTCTGAACAGCCGGGGTTTCCCGCTATTTCCCTGTCGTGACCTGGAGTTTCCACCGATGTTCGTTCATGTGCGCTTTCTGCTTGACGCTGACGCGTCACCCGGCCTGTTGCCGCGCGTCCTGCAACCCTTCGCCAAACGCGACCTGACGCCCGACCGCATGTGGTCCCACCTGTCGGGGGACACCATACATGTCGAGATCGCGGTGGAAGCGATGCCGGATGAGGCGGTTCATCTGGTTGAGGGCAACCTCCGCCAGATCGTCGGCGTCCGTCAGGTGATCCAGGTCCGGCCCGAGGCGCGGCGCGTGGCGGCCTGAGCGGCGCTGGCGGGTTTGTTGTTGACCGCGGTAACGAATATGAGTACACACTGATGGGACACAATCCAAGGTCACCCAACCATGACAGATGACAATACTGCCATCCGGGTCGGCGTCCGCGAACTGCGGGAAAATCTGTCGGCATATATGCGGCAGGTTCAGGGTGGCGCGTTGGTTCACGTCACCTCACACAATAAGGTCATCGCCGAGCTTCGTCCGCCCCCGGTTGAAATTCGGCCCAGACGGCTGCCTGGGGCGCTGAAAGGCAAAATCTGGATGGCGCCCGACTTCGATGAAACCCCGGAGGATATCATCGACGCGATGGAAGCCGACATTTGAAGCTGCTGCTCGACACCCATGCTCTGTTGTGGTGGCTCAACGACTCCCCCCGGCTCAATGGAAAAGCACACGACCTGATCGGCGATCCCGAAAATGTGGTTTACGCCAGCATCGTGTCTCTCTGGGAAATCGCCGTGAAGGCCCGGATCGGCAAGTTGGATGCCGACCCGGCATTGATCGCCCGGAAGGCAATGGATGGGGGTCTTGAGCTTCTGGGCATTTTGCTCACGCATCTGACAACGCTGAAGAGCCTGCCCGATCATCACCGCGATCCCTTCGACCATCTGCTGATCGCCCAGGCGATCGCGGAGGACGCGACGTTCGTGTCCAATGACCGGCACGCCGTTCGTTACGGTGTACGGCATATCGCCTGTACCTCCTCCGCCTGAAGGTTGCCCTCGCTCCCAACCTGAGCCAACGTCCGTGCCGCGGGCGCGCGGTGGATAGCGCGGGAGGAGAGTTGAGTTCAATGGAGCAACCATTATGTCTGACATTGCAGGTGTTCGATCACGAACCTGCTCATTCCGCGGGTGTACAGGTGTGGAAGGGTGGCGCGACCGACCTCGAGACACGCACGATGATCGCCGATCCTCCGCGCTGGCTGCTGATCGCCGATCACACGCTGGACCAGGCCCCTGAACGCGCGCCGTTGCGTCAATGGCGCCTGGAACAGATCAACCCGGGCACTCTTGTCTCGCCCGAGAACGCGGGCGGCGTGGTCCTGGTGTCGATGACGCCCGATCCCGAACGGGAGGAGGAGTTCAACGATTGGTACAACATGGAACACATCCCCCACTTCAATCGCCTGCCCGGTGTGATCGCCGCGCGCCGCTTCCGCGCGATCGAGGGAAACCCGCGCTATGTCGCGCTATACCACGTCGAAAATACCGATATCTACGCGACGCCCGGGTGGATGGCGGCGAATGAAACGCCCTGGATCCTGCGCATGCGCCGCTTCCAACGCGATCGCACTTATTTCATGTTCGGGCAACGTATTGTCTGAACCAGAGGACGCCATCGCATGAGCTGAACTCAACCTCTGACGCCGCACCTGAGATTCATCATAGGCGTGTCGAGTTGCTCCTCGCTGGCGTTCACGCAGGCGACAACGGAAATGAGGCTGCTGTTCAGCGCGATGTTCTTTGCGTTTTTCCAGGACATCGGCAGTTGGGCGATGACCGTTCAAACGCCCGAGTCCTATCCGGTGCAAATCCGCGGCAAGGGCGCGGCGCTGGCGATGGGGTGGGGCCGCTTCGGCGGCATGATCTCGCCGCTGGTCGCCGGATTCCTGATCGGCGCCAACAGCATCGTCTATGTCTGGTTCATCATGGCCGCGTTCCTGTTCACCGCGTCGGGCATGACCTTGCTGCTGGCGTATGAGACGCGAGGCGATCTCGAACTGGTATCGCGGGAGGCGTGATACAAACGGAGATCCGCCTCAACCTTTGATTCACTATTTTCGCTTTACAGTCGTTCGCCGGCGGGAATAGGCCCGCCAGCCAACGACTGGAGGTCAGAGGATGATGAAGCATCTTCTTCTCCTGTTTCTGATCGTGCTGGTTCTTGGCCGAAAAGTCAAGGTCACAATCGAGAGGGGATAGGGGAAAGGGCCGGTCCGTTCGCGGGCCGGCCCACCCCCGGTCAAACCTTCAGAATCTCCGCCCCCGGTGCCGCCTCCAGCTCGCACGCGTTCACCGTCATGGCCAACATGGCATAGTATCCGATCGCGCCGCTGAGCTGGATCATCTGATCGTTGCCAAACCGGTCCCGCATCGCCTTGTCCATCGCCGCCGGAATCCGATGCTTGCGCAACAAAGTGCGCGTGTATTCGATGATCATCGCGTCCTCGGCCGGCACGCCGTCGATCCGATTTTCCCGGATCGCCGTGATCGTCGTCTCCGGAACGTTCTGCCGCCGCGCACCGCCGGTTTGCGCGCCCCAGACATATTCCGCCTCGAACTCGCGCGCCACGACCATCGCGGCGAGCACGCGGACGCGGAAATCGAGCGTGCCTTCGAACCGTACCAACGCGCCGAGATGCGCGATCCGGCCGGCAATTTCCGGACTGTGCAGGAACACGCTGAACGGGCCGTGCAGCGCGCCGCGGCTGCCGATGATGGCATCGACCGTCGCGTGATGTTCAGGCGCGACCTGGTCCTTGCTGAGAATAAGTGGAACGCGAGCCATGGGTCAGTCCTTTCCTGTTGAAGCGAAGTAGAGCCCGGGATCGGCCGCGCGCACACGCGCTTCCGGCAATCCCAGTTCACGGCGAACGATGTTGGTGCCCTCCACCAACGTCACACATTTGTAATAAGCGATCCGGCGGCTGAGCCCCTCGCGTCCGAAGCCGCAATCGGTGGTGATGACCAGCCGCTCGGGCGGGATGTATTCCAGCGCCTTGCGGATCAGCATGGCAACGAATTCCGGCGGCTCGACGACGGTGTTGCAATGATTGACGACGCCGATGCCGATTTTCTTGTCGGTCTTGTATTGCGCGAACAGCGGCAGATCGCGGCCCTCGCTGCTGGCGCATTCGAATGTGATCACATCGGCGTTGAGTTCCAGCAAATGCGGCAACGCCCGTTCATAGCTGGGAACCGTCCAATGAACCCGCTGCTGATTGGGATTACCCCAGCAGGTATGCACCCAGATTTCCGCGTTCACGCCCACCAATTGCCGGTTGAACGCCTCGGTCATGAAGCGGAGATCCGCGTCCGTCGTCGCCGGGTTGACCGCCCGCCCGTGATGCGGCGGCTCTTCCACCTGGATCAGAGGGCAACCGGAGTCCGCGAGTTCGCGGAATTCAGCGTTCATGATGTCGCAGAGATCGAGGATCAGTGCTTTCTCGTCATCGTAATGTTCGTCCCACAGCATCCCGGCGAGCGCGGGCCCGCAGATGCCACCAAACTTTACCGGTTTGTCGCTGAGCCGCTGCGCCGTTTTCCACAACGCGGTATATTCCAACGGACCTCGCGTGAGTTTCTCTGTCACGACCCCGGGCTGATAGGCTTCCTGCACCTCCCAAAGGATTTTGCCGGGCCGCAGCCCGTGCCGGCTCATCCATCCCCGCGACATGTCACGATGGCCAGTGATGCCGCCCATCCGTTCGATCGGGTAGAAAAACCAGGACTTGCCGCCCACCGCGAGATCGAAGCGGGCGTCGCCGTCGGTGACGATATCGAGGCCCGCCGCCTCCTGGGCGTTGATCGTGGCGGCGACGGCGTCGATGTATTGCTCGCGAAACAGCGAATCGCCCATCGCCGATTTGAAAGACCGGCCGCCGAGACTGACGTCGTACCAAAGCGGCCTTGGATAGGATCCGGTGATCGCCGTCGGCATCACCATGTTTTGCGTAACGCTCAGCATGTTGTCTCCTGATCGAGAAACGCGCGAAGCTGCTCAATCGCGAATGCCGGCCGCTCCCGCACCGAAGCATGGGCGGCGATCGGCACTTCCACCACGCGGCTGTCCGCGATCGCCTCATGCATCCATTTCGCCGCGTCCTTGAACGACTGGCGCTCGTTCGACCCCAGCAGAATCAGCGTGCGCGCGGTGATTTTCCGGGTCTGCTCCCGCGTGTCCAGCGTCGCCAACGTCTCGCAGGCGAGGCCATGGGCTTCGCCGTCGCAGGCCTCGAATGTCTCGCGAACGTGGCGGACATTGGGGCCGTTTTCCTCGATCGAACCCGGCGTGAAAAACACCTGCATCAGCATCGGGATCAGGCTTTTCACCCCGTCGCGGCGGGCGGCGGCAGCGCGGACGGGCCAGTTGGCCCTGGCGTCGGGATCGTAGACCGGCGTGCAATCGGCGAGCACGAGCCGATCGACCATGTCAGGATATGTGCCCGCGAAATGCCGCGCCACGCTGCCGCCCAGGGAAATGCCCATGAGATGGAATTTGGTAAGACCCTCGCGGAGGGCGACGGCGCGCAATTGTCCGGTCAGTTCCTCCACGCCGTACTGACGGCCTGGCAATGGCGTCCCCGCGTGACCAGGAAAGCTGTACGCGATCAACTCGTTGCGATCCATCAGCGGATCGAGGACGTCCCAAAAGCGCCAGGACTGGCCGAGGCAATGCAACAGAACCAGCGGTTTGCCCGTGCCCCGGCGATGCAACGTGATCGTCCCCGGGTCGAGCGGTCGCGGGTTCCAGTTGTCCATGCCGGCCTATCCTCCTCGCCGCGTTATGGGTTGCGCCACTCTACCCTGTTCAGCCAGACACAGGAAATGCACGCTCCAACCCCTGGGCCATGGTGGCCTCCGATCGTCTGCGTCGCGATCGCGGCGGTTTGGTATCCCCTGCTGACCTGGCTGCTGGGTTTTGGGCCATCCGAGCCCCTTCCGTTCGGCCTGGCCTTCAACTCGATGGCCGAGCATTTGCTCGCGGGCCGGTTCGATATCGATCCGGACGCGATCGGAGCGGAGGGGTTCGAGAGCGGCGGCCAGACCGTGGCGTATTTCGGCATATTTTGTGCACTGCTCCGGGTGCCGCTGGTGCTCATGCCAGGTTTCTCGACCGTCGACATCACCTGGTGGTCCTGTTTGGCAGCAGCCTGGCTCGCCACATGGTTCCAGGTTCGCGCGGTGATCCTGATGTGGACGTCCGTTGCGCATACCGATCCAGAGGCATCCTGGCCGGTGCATCCCACGCGTCCCACGCGTCATGGCCCGGCTCGTCCGGGCCACCCGTACCAGCACGGTGCCGCGACCGGTGGCCCGGACGAGCCGCATAAGCATCAGGATAAGGGTGAAACGTGGGCTGCTTTATTCCAAATCGTCATGGCCCGGCTCGTCCGGGCCACCCGTACCAGCACGGTGCCGCGACCGGTGGCCCGGACGAGCCGGGCCATGACGATGAAACGAGAATATTCGTCTCTGACCCAACCCTATCGTAATGCATTTGCGGACGAACCGGGCCATGAACTGGGAACAAGACAGCGAAACTCCCCGATTGGAAGACGGCCTGCCTCGGCCAGACCGGACTCATCCACCGTCAAATGGCTCGCCATCGCGATGCTCGTGTCGATCGTCCTTGGCGGCCAGCACACCCAGTTCCTCCGCCCCTCGCTCTGGCAGGAGCCCATCTCCTGGGCTTTGGCACAGGCAATGGGGTTCGTTTATTTGGCCGGGCGCGGCTTCCTGACACAACGAGGCTTCGACCGGCGGACGTTGTGCCTCATGGCACTCTGCGCGGGCCTGGCCTTGCTGACGCGGGTGTCATTCGGCATCGGGCTCTACGCGGCGATGGCACTGTTCCTGCTGGTCTGCGTCAGGCCGCGCGAGTGGCCATTACCCGCCGCGGTACTGCTGATTTTCATCGCGCTGACCGGGATCGTGAACGCCGGCCGCTGGGGCAATCCTTTCGTCTTCGCCGATTTCACCCAGTACGGCCTCGCCCTCGATGCCGCGCCCGACCGTTTGGGCCGGCTCGCCGCCTACGGCACGTTCCACGCCGCCCGTGTTTGGTTAGGCTTGGGGTATTATTTCGCCCCCATCTGGATCTGGGTTCGAACCGACGGCCATGTGCTGTTCGCGGAAGCCCAGGCGACGCTGGTGGACTCGATGGAGCTGCCAGCGGGAAGTTTCTTGCTGACAGATCCATTGTTGCTCGGGCTCGCGGCGGTGGGGGTCTGGCGTGTCAGGGACCTCGGGCGCGCGGCGCTGCTGTTGGGTTTGTGTGTACCGCCTGTGCTGATGCTGTGCGCGATCAGCATGGCGCACCGGTACCGCATGGAGTTCTATCCGGTGCTGTTCCTGGCATCGCTGTTCGGACTCGCGGCGGCGTCCGCGGGAAAGAAAGCCACACCACGATGCCGGATCGCAATCATTGGATGCGTGGTGATCGGCATCGCCGCGTCCCACGCCATGGCCCTCGCATACGCGCGCTCCCCCTGGGGACCGGGCGACTTCTACCTGGAGCGATACGGCCTGATCGGAACCTACAGCAGGCCATCGCGGTAATGCTGGAGGCCAGCCCCATACCGGCTCAGGGAAAAACAAGGCAGGGTGGTGGTTCGAAACAGGAGACTGCTCGCGATGGACATCATTGAACAGCTTTCCCTGGCGCTGGCGGACCGGTTGACCGCGGCGGCCCCGTCAGTCGTCTCGCTCATGATGGGGTCGCGCCACTGCAGCGGTATTTTGTGGCGTCCCGACGCCGTCGTGACGTCCGAAGAAGCGGTGGGGGAGAACGACTCCGCGCGCGTCCGTCAGGGCGAGGCCGAGGTCGCGGCGAAGCTGGCGGGGCGCGATCCCGGCACCAACATCGCGGTTTTCCGGCTTGCCACGCCGCTTACCGGCAGCCTGCCACCCACCGGAGCGACACCGCGGCCCGGTTCGCTCGCATTGGTGGTGGGGGCGGATGCGTCAGGCGCGCCGACCGGGCGGCTGGCCATGGTGCATGCCACGGGGCCCGCCTGGCACAGCATGGCCGGGGGGTTGATCGACACCCTGATCCGCCTGGATGTGCGTCTGGGCGCGGACGAGGGCGGGCCGGTCCTCGACCAGTCAGGCGCGTTCCTGGGCATGTCGACCGCCGGGCCGCGGCGGCGCGCGATGGTGATCCCCGCGGCGACCATCGTCCGCGTCGCCGGTCCTCTGCTGACGGACGGGCGCATCGCTCGCGGCTGGCTGGGAGTCGGCCTGCAATCCGTCGCCATCGCGGAAAAATTCCAGGCCGAGGCCGGTCAGGCGCGCGGCGCGATGGTGCTGCAACTGGTCGCGAACGCCTCGGCCGAGCAAGCGGGTGTGCTGCCGGGCGATATCCTCCTGGGCATCGACGGTCACCGTTTCGGGCGCGGGCGCCGCATCGTGTCGCTGATGGGTCCCGAACGGATCGGGCAGACCGTCACGGTCCGTTTGCTACGCGGCGCGGAGGTCAAAGAACTGCCGGTCACGATCACCGCCCGCCCGGGAGGATAATCCCCCGGACGAGCCGGTTCACGGCGTTTCTCGCTTAGTTCAAACGCAGATCGAGGATGTGCTTCGGGTCGGGCTTCAGTTCGCCTTTGTAGACCCGCTTCACGATATCCGTCAGTGCGACGTTGGCCGGGGTTGGAATGCCAACCTCCTCGCCCTTGCGAGCGATGAAGCCGTTCAGAAACTCGATCTCGGTGCGGCGGCCCTTGACCATGTCCTGACCCATCGACGGCCGGTGCTCGCCGCCACCGGACTTGCTGACCTCGGCGAGGCGATGCGCGTCGTATTCCTTGACGGCCTCCGCGTCGCCCTCGCCCGCCCGCGCGATCACTTCGGGGTCGATGTGGTGGACTTCCTCCAGCTCATAGCCAAGCGCCTGACCGACACGGATGGCTTCCGAGCCAAGGCGCGCGCCGAAGCGGCGGAGTCCGTCGTTGGTGAGAATGTCCCTGCTGATCAATCCGGTGCTGGCGGACATGCCGTTGGCCATACCGTTCGTGACCAGCTTCGACCAGCGCTCGCCCCACAGGTTGGTGGTCGCCAGCGCGGAATCCGCCAGCGAAACAAGCCGCTTGATCTCCTGAATGCGGTCGGTGATCCGGCCATGAACCTCGCCAGTGCGGAACACGGTGTGCTTGTCACCGCTTTTCCCGGCGGCGCGGCGCACATGGCCCGGCTCGCACAGATCGACCGTTATGGAACTGGCGATACAGCCAACGACCTTACCCCAGCCGACGACGCCCGCGATGGTTTCCTCGTTCATGCAGTTCTGCAACGAGCAGATGAAGCCGTTCGGGCCCAGGTATTGGGCGATCATCGTGGTCGCCCATTCGGTATCGTAGGATTTCATGCAGACGAAGGCCAGGTCGAATGGTTTTTCCTTCGCGGCCTCCTGCAACTGGGTCAAATGCAGGGCTTTGACCGGGGTCGACCACTCCGGCACTTCCCTTATGTGGGAGACCTTGAGCCCCTTGGCCTTCATCGTTTCGACGTTCTCAGGCCAGGGGTCGATGAACGTGATGTCCTCGCCCGCCCGTGCCATGTGGGCTCCGGCGTAAGCGCCGACGGCGCCCGTGCCCATGACCGCGATTTTGTAACCCATTGTGTCCTCCCGCGTGAAACTGATCGGGGTCAGTTTCGTCAGTCGGGCGGGAAAGGCAATGGGGCCGGTTGGCGCGCGCGCGAATGGCCACGCGTCCTGTCCAGAGAGATCCCCGCGGAAATCGCCATTGCGCGAACCGCCTTGAATATGCGATAATTTCAATCCGACACTGGAAATTCCGGCGATACGACGCCGGGAGGCGGTACTGACGTGCGCCAATACAGGGAGATCCACGATGCACAGACGTCTGTTGCTGAGCGGTTCATGCCTCGCGCTCGGTTTGCCCGCCCGCGCCGCGGATACCTGGCTCCTGGTCACGCCCGAGGAAGTGTTACGCGACCTTTCCGCGCCGCGCAGGCCTGAAGCGAAAACCCGCGGCTGGCCGCAGCCGGGCGCTCCGGAAATTGTCGTGGTGCAGCCCGCCGCGTCCGGGACGCTGCGTGCGCCGCTCACCTTCCGCATCCGCTTCGTGCCGGCGCCGGGCGCCGCGATCGACGCGCAAACGTTTCGCGCCACCTATGGTTTCATGGGCACCGACATTACCGCTCGTCTGTTACAACACGCGCGGATTACCAGTCAGGAACTGGCGGCGGATAACGTCGCCATACCGCCGGGCACCCACAAGGTGACACTGAAAATCGCCGACTCTCAGGGACGCGAGAACAGTCAGTCGTTCGAGTTCACCGTCGCGTGACAACCGCGGCCGTTCGTTGACACGGCCATTTCGGCTGGCGTGTGTCATGGCTTGCGATCCTTGGCGCCGCGCGAGCCGCCGAACCATGGCGTGCCGCCCTGGTCACAGGATCCGCGCACTATCGATGTCACGGGCCAGCCTGGCGGGTTTATCAGTATCACGCTGTACGAATGAGGCTCGATTGGCCCGGGGGCTGATAAGGCCGTGATCTCCACCTGGTTGACCAGCGGTCCGGCGGCCCGGACACTGTCGAAAAATCAATCCGGAACACGCCCATGAAAGTCTTCGTCTTCGACCTGCTGGCCTACGGCGAGCAACTCGACCACCTGAAGCAAGGTAATGAGCTGCCCTACCCGCTCGCCGGCCGGTATTTCAAACCCGAGGTCGCGGTGCGCACCTATGCCGAGCATCTCGATGCGTGGGAGGAAATCGACAAACTCGGTTACGACGGGCTTGGGTTCAACGAACACCACTGCTCGCCGTACGGGTTGATGAATTCGCCCAATCTGATGGCTGCCTCCGCCGCGCAACGGACGAAACGAGTCAAACTGCTGATCTACGGTAATCTGTTGCCGCTGCATGAGCCGCTGCGCCTGGCCGAGGAACTGGCAATGCTGGATTGCCTGTCCAATGGCCGCCTGATCTCCGGTTTTGCCCGCGGAATTCCGCGCGAGTATCAGGTGCATAACGTTCCGCTGGCCGACTCCCGCGCGCGGTTCGACGAGGCATTCGAGATCGTGACCCGGGCGTGGTCGGAGGAAGTCTTTTCTTACCAAGGGAAATTCTGGTCGTACAAGGACGTATCGCTTTGGCCTCGTCCCGTGCAGCAACCCCGACCGGACATTTGGACACCCGTCGTCAGCAGCAAAGAATCGATCGAATTCGCCGCGCGCAACGACATCCGCATCACGCCCGGCCTGGCGCCAGGCGGGTTGCAGGACGACATCATCGCCTATTACGCGAAATGCCTGGCAGCCCAGGGACGAAAGATCACGCCGGATCATTTATCGGTGGGTGTGACCGCTTACGTCGCGGGCAGCAAGGAAGAGGCGATTCGCGAATGCGGGCCTTACGTGCGGTATTTCAACCGCACGCTGTTCAGTCACGGCAATTTCTCGGAAACCGCGAAGCAGCGGGAGGCCGGATACAGCGGCGCGGCTTCCACCGACTATGTGCGCGCCGAGAACCTGCGCGCGGCCGAGTTCAACCGCGGCGATTTCCGTAACATGACGATGGCCGACATCGAGAAAATGGCTGATCGACTGCAGTGGGGAACGCCGGCCGAGGTCGCTGAAAAAATGATCCAGTTGGCAGAACATACCGGTGCGGGAACGGTGCAGGTGAATTTCAACCGTGGCGCGATGCCGCAGGAGATGTTCCTGGAACAAATCAGACGTTTCGCACGCGACGTGTTGCCCATTCTCCAGGCACACCAGATCACGGCGGTACCGGCGGCCGAAACCGTCGCCGCGTAAAAACGCTTCGGCGAGGCTCCGCCCATCTCATCGACGCCATCCAGCGCCCGATACCGTGGCTCGAGACACTGAAGCTCACTACGCCGCGGTCCTGCCGCGAACTCGCGAAGAGCTTTCCGCCAGACCCCGTACGTCCGCGCGCGGGTGCGTGGAATACGCGCCGGAATCCGTGAAAATCCGTGTTTCGACCTTGCTCGTTTCGTCGTTCAGGCGATCGTGCCGTGGCGTGAGTCGATTGTGGTTGAAGCGTACGGCATTAAGTGGTACAAATCCGGGAAAGGTGAACCATGCCGCCCATTGCCACCAACAAGACCTCGCGCCTTGATGCGCGGATCACGCCGGAATTGCGGGAGCAGTTGCGATATGTCGCGACGCGCCAGGGCCGATCCGTCACCGACTACGTCACCACGGTCCTCCGCCTCGCGATTGAGAATGACATTCTCGAGATGGACGTCATTCGCCTGTCGCGGGAGGCGTCCGAGCGCTTCGCCGCCGCCCTGATCGATCCGCCGGAGCTCACGCCCACGATAAAACGCGCCTTCGCACATCACCGGCGGCTGGTAAGGTCCGAGTGACCGACGCGCCGTTCGTTATCGCCGGCCTTTCCGGCGGCCATGACCAAGCGTCTTTCAGCTGTGGCGTAGAACCGCTCGATCGCTATTTCCGGCAGCAGGCTTCGCAGGACATCAGGCGACGCGTCGCCAACTGCTTCGTGATGACCGAGGCCGCGACCGATCTGGTCGCGGGATATTACACGCTGGCGGCGGCCAATGTGCGCCTTACTGAATTACCCGCGGCGACCACCGCCAAACTTCCGCGCTACCCCTCCATTCCCGCCGCCTTGCTCGGCCGCCTCGCCGTCTCGTCCTCATTCCAGGCACGCAAACTGGGATCGGTCTTGTTGACGGACGCGATCGCCCGAACCGCGCGCGCGGACGTCGGAGCCTTCGCCGTGCTGGTGGATCCGAAGGACGATGCCGCGCGAAGCTTTTATGCACGGCACGCCTTCATGGAGTTTCCACCACCGGAGCGGCGCATGTTCATCCCGATCGAGGCGGCGCCTCGGATCTTCCAAAGCCGGCGAAACTGATATCTGACAGCAATTCTCATTATGGCGCTGCCGGTTGCTTTTTCGTCATCCTCCGGCATGACCGGAGGATCGGTAGCGGCACATATCCGCGTATAATAGCGCCGGAAAGCAAGGCGTGGTGCCGCTCCGGATCCTCCGGTCGCGCCGGAGGATGACGATTTGGGAGAGGTCAGCAGCCATAATGAGAATTGCTGGATATCTGAACCGCGGCTCAGCGCGACTCGAAAAACCCTGGTACTGTGCCAGCAGCCGCTCCCCTGCTTCTGCCGGCGCGAGGAAACACTGATGGATGCCACAACGAGACCCGACCTTTCCGATATCGCGGTGGCACGGAAGCTCGAACGGCTGGCGGCTGGCGCGAAGCCCCGTGTTCTCGATCTTTTCTCGGGTGCGGGCGGTATTTCTCTGGGGTTCCATCGCGCTGGTTTTCAGATTGACGGCGCCCTCGAAATAGAGCCGCTGCCAGCCCTGACGCATGCTCTGAACTTTCATGGCGACGACCCCGATGCGGCAATCCCGCACGCATTACCACGCGATATGACCCGCGTTGAACCTGACCAGCTCGCGGCTGAACTGCGGTTAGGCACTGTCGATGACGCGATCGACGTACTGGTGGGCGGCCCGCCATGCCAGGCGTACGCCCGGGTTGGGCGTGCGAAGTTGCGAGAAATCGCCGACCATCCTGAAGCGTATAAGGTGGACCCGCGCGGGAACCTGTTTTTGCGCTACCTCGCCTATGTCAAGGCCTTCCGGCCGCTTGCGCTGTTGATGGAAAATGTACCGGATATTCTTCACTATGGGGGCCACAATGTCGTCGAGGAAATGGTCGAAGCACTCGACGGCCTCGGGTACGCCGGCCGCTACAGTCTGATCAACAGTGCCTTCCATGGCGTTCCACAAATGCGGGACCGTGTGTTTCTGATCGCCTACCGGCGGGAACTGAATGTCAAAGTCAGATTCCCGAGGGCAACGAATCACATGCGTTTGCCGCCGGGCTACGCGGGAACCCGAGCAGTAGCCTTACGATACGTCGATTTGCTTGGCGGCGCGGGATATGTCCAACCCGACCTTGGCGATCAAAGCCTACCTGGTCCTGTGACCGCCGAAGAGGCGATCGGCGATCTGCGTCCCATCAAAGGGACCAGTGTGAAGCGCGGCGCGAGAAAATTCACGGAACTCACGGGTTACCGGGATGATAACCAGCCGACCGAATATCAGGCGGCCATGCGGCAGTGGCCCGGTTTTGAATCCGAAGGGGGCGTCCGTGACCACCTCATCCGATACCTCCCTCGCGATCACCTCGTATTCGCTGAAATGAGACCAGGCGCGGAATACCCGGAGGCGCACGCCTTGGCCATTGAGATAGCGCGGCGAGAAGCTGGCAAGCAGGGTATCGGTGAAGGCACAACAGCATATCGGAAAATATATGACAGTATCGTTCCGCCGTACGATGTGTCGAAATTTCCCAACCGGTGGTGGAAACTGCGTCCTGATTGGCCGGTGCGCACGCTCATGGCTCATATCGGCAAGGACACGTATTCACATATTCATTGGGATAGCGAACAGGCCCGCACGATCTCCGTCCGCGAGGCCGCGCGCCTGCAGTCGTTCCCGGACGGCTTCGCGTTCCAGGGCGCGATGAACGCGGCGTTTCGCCAGATTGGCAATGCCGTGCCACCGTTGATGGCGGCCAGCATCGCCGAGACGATCCTCGACACATTGAAGGAGGCCGCGACCAGGCTGGCGCCGGCCTCATGCTGACGCGTGCCCGCCTTCCAGATACGCGGCCCTCACCTCCGGCCGCGCCAGCAATTCCGCCCCGGTCCCCGCCATCGTGATCGCCCCGTTCACCAGCACGTACCCCCGATGGGCGAGCCGCAGGGCCTGATACGCGTTCTGCTCGACCATCAACACCGTCAGCCCGGTGCGCTGGTTCAAATCCCGGATGGCTCCGAAAATCTGCCGGCATATCAACGGCGCGAGCCCCAAAGACGGCTCATCCAGCAACAACAACCGAGGCCGCGACATCAACGCCCGCGCGATCGCCAGCATTTGCTGCTCCCCGCCGGACAAAGTACCGCCGCGCTGGCCGACGCGTTCCCGCAGCCGGGGGAACAGTTCGAAAACGTCCTCCAACGAGGCGGCGGCATCGCTTCGGCCAGCGGCCTCTGCACCCATCAGCAGGTTTTCATGCACCGTCATCCGGGAAAATATCCGGCGCCCCTCCGGCGCCTGCGCGATCCCGCGCCGCATGATCTCGTGAGTCGGCAAGCGGGTGATATCGTCGCCTTCATGGCGGATCGTGCCGGACCGCGCCTGTGGACTGCCGCAAACGGTCATCATGAGTGTCGATTTGCCGGCCCCGTTGGCGCCGATCAGGGTGACGATCTCCCCCGGGTTGACCTCAAGATCGACACTTCGAAGCGCCTGGACGGAGCCGTAGAAAGTGGACACTCCCGCAAGCGACAGCGTCGCGGTCATGCCGCCACCCCATCTTCGTCGCCCTCACCCAAATACGCGGCGATGACCGCGGGATCGGCACGGATTTCGGCGGGCGAGCCGTCAGCGATTTTCTTGCCATGATCCAGCACGACGATATGGTCGGAGATACGCATCACGACCCCCATGTCGTGCTCGATCAGCAACAACGAGCAACCGTCGTCGCGAATACCGAGAAGGAGATTGTTAAGCACGTCGGTCTCCCGCGGATTAAGGCCGGCGGCGGGCTCGTCGAGACATAACATGACCGGATCGATACACATCGCGCGAGCGACTTCCAGCCGCCGCTGCGCGCCATAGGGCAGTTCGCCCGCCGGGGCGTCGGCGCGATCGATCAACCCGATCCGGTCCAGCCAATGCCGCGCCTTCTCTCGCCCCTGAGCCTCGGCGGCGCGATAACGGCCAGTACCCAGAACCGCCAGCAGGCTGAAACCGCTTGCGCCCATCAAAGCATTGTGTTGCGCGACCAGCAGGTTCTCCAGCACGGTCATTCCGGCAAACAACCGAATATTCTGAAATGTTCGCGCGACGCGGGCGCGCGACGCGATGCGATGGCCTTGCATCCGGTCCAGCGCGAAGCGGGCGCCATTGGGATGGGTCAAGGCGATCCTGCCCTCACTGGGCTTATAAAACCCGGTGATGCAGTTGAAGACCGTGGTCTTGCCCGCTCCGTTCGGTCCGATCACGGCCGTGATCTCGCCCGCCCGCGCCTCGAACGACAGATCGGCCACCGCTGTCAGACCGCCGAAACGCATGGTCAGACCCGCGGCTGCCAGCATCACGCGGGGCCAAGCGTGACGGTGGGCACGCGGGTCGAGACCATGCCTCGGGGCCGCAGAACCATCACCACGACCAACGCCAGGCCGAAGACCAGCATGCGATACAACGGCAACTCGTTGGCGATACCCGCGAACAGATCGCTGCCAAGATTCTCGGCGAGGAAGCTCAGGAACGAGCGGAGCAATTCCAGCCCGCCGACCATCACGATCGCCGCCAACGCGACGCCCAGTTGCGAGCCGAGACCGCCAAGCACGACGATGGCGAGGACCGTGGCGCTTTCGATGAAGGTAAAACTCTCAGGCGAGATAAAGGCCTGCCGCGTGGCGAAAAAGGCGCCCGCGAAACCGCCGAACATGGCGCCGATGGCGAAGGCGGTCAGTTTTGTGTTGGTAACGTTGATGCCGAGGGAACGGCAGGCGGTCTCGTCTTCGCGCAGAGCCTCCCACGCGCGGCCCAACGGCGTGCGGCGCAGCCGGAGCGTGAACCAGTTGGTCACAAGAGCCAGCGCCAGAATCACATAATACAGGAAGGTGACACGCTGGATCGTTTCGGGCTCAATGTCGAAGAATCCCGCGAAGGTGCCTGCGCCACCGTCCATGCTGAAGGCGAGGCCGAACAGCGTCGGACGCGGAATGCCGGTGATGCCGCTCGGGCCATGGGTAAGCGAGACCCAGTTGATCAGCACGATGCGAATGATTTCGCCAAACGCCAGGGTCACGATCGCGAGATAATCGCCGCGCAGGCGTAACACCGGGAATCCAAGTAAAATACCCGCGAACGCCGCCATGATCCCCGCCAGCGGCAGGCAGGTCCAGAAGCCGAGGCCGAACGCCTCCGCCAGCAAGGCGTATGAATAGGCGCCGACGGCATAAAACGCGACATAGCCAAGGTCCAGCAGACCCGCCAGGCCGACCACGACGTTCAGACCCCAGCCAAGCATGATGTAGGTCAGCACCAGCGTAGCCAGGTCGACGTAGTAACGGGAGCCACCCAGGGGCAGTAACAAGGCGAAAACCAGCAACGCGGGTGCCAACGCTCGCCCGGCGCGCCGCATGGCGAGACCGGGGCCTTCAGCGCGAGCCGCGACCGTTCGGGGCGCGCGGCTCAACATGATCAGGCGTCCCAGGAAAACCAGGACGACGACCACGGCCACGGCGAAGGGGCGGCCTCGCAGGCCAAGCCCGTGCTCGCCATTTTCGGTCAGAAGGCCGATCAGCGGGGCGAACAGGCCAAGCGCGATGAGGGCGGAAAGACCGGCGTCGCGGAGGGCGCCCGTCATCCGGCCGGTGATCATACTTTCTCGACCTCCGCCCGCCCGAGGATCCCGGTGGGCAGGAAGATCAGCGCCACGATCAGAATGGCGAAGGCGGCGACATCTTTGTATTCGACGCTGAAATAGGCCGACCAGAACACTTCGATGAGGCCAATCAGCAGACCGCCAAGGACCGCGCCGGGCAGGCTGCCGATACCGCCAAGGACCGCGGCGGTAAAGGCTTTGACGCCCGCGATGAAGCCTATGAAGAAGTCGATGACACCATAGTACATCAGGAACATCAGACCGGCGACAGCGGCCAGCGCGGCGCCAATGACGAAGGTCACGCTGATCGTCAGGCCGGTGTCGATGCCCAAAAGGCTCGCCATGCGCAAATCCTGCTCGCAGGCTCGCATGCGCCTGCCCAGGGGCGTGCGGGTCACGAGCCATGTGAAGACCGCGAGTATGAAGAGCGTGGTGACCGCGATCGCGATCTGCATCCAGGACAGGCGGACGGCGAAGCCGTCGGTTTCCATGATCTGGAAACCTCCTGGAATCATCGTGTCGAGTGGTTTGACACGGGCGCCCTGGCTGACCTGCACGAAGTTTTGCAGCACGATGGACATGCCGATGGCGCTGATCAGCGGGGCCAGACGGAACGACCCGCGCAAAGGGCGATACGCGACCCGCTCTACCGTCCAGCCATACAAAGCGGCGAGGCCCGCGGCGAAGATCAGCGTCAGCGCCAACGCGATGGGCACGGCGGTGATGCCCAGAGACGCCAGGCCGAGCAAGGCGATCAGCGACAGGAAGGCACCGATCATGAAAATGTCGCCATGGGCGAAGTTGATCATGCCGATGATGCCGTAAACCATCGTGTAACCCACGGCGATCAACCCGTAGATCATCCCGAGCGTCACGCCGTTGATCAGTTGCTGCACCGCATAGGCCAAAGGCCGCGACTCCGCCCGAGGAACAAGACAGTCAGCAAACACACGCCCGTCCGGGCTGGCAAGGCCGCGCGCCGGAAACCTTTCGCGAAGTTGAAACCATTCGCGAAGCTGTCCGGGTTCAGAATGCCCGGGCCACACCATGATGGACCATCGCATGACGTTCGCGGGACTGATCGACGGCACGCGCCAGGGGCGATGGCTGACGCGCGACCGGATCGTCGCCGGCGGGCAGGCTTTGTGTCTGATGGAGGCAACGGTTTTGTTGCTCCTGGCGTTGTGGCAGCATGGCGTCATCACCCACGACGTCTCCCGGACATCCAGCGATTTCGTGAGCTTTTACGCCGCCGGGAAGCTGGCGCTGGCGGGCACTCCCGCGCTGGCTTACGACCAGACGGCGCATTTCCTGATGGAGCAACGGTTCACGGTCGCGGGCGCTCCCTACCAATATTTCTTCTACCCACCGGTGTTCATGCTGTTGTTAGCACCGCTGGCGACTCTACCCTATTTCATGGCGTTTTATGTGTTCGAGGCCGCGACTCTGGCGGCGTTCCTGCTGGTCATGCGGCGGATTCTGGCCGAGCCCGGATGGGCGTGGGTCGGGCCGGTCCTGGCATTCCCGGCCATCTTCTGGACCCTGGGCCTGGGCCAGAACGCGTTCCTGACCGCCGCGTTGTTTGGTGGCTTCACCTTGTCGATCGAGCGGCGGCCCGCGCTGGCGGGAATGCTGTTGGGACTGCTCTGCTACAAGCCGCATTTCGGCATACTGGTTCCGGTCGGGTTGGCGTCCGGCGGCCATTGGCGGGCGTTCCTCGCCGCGGGCGCGACGGTGGCGGGTTTGGTCGCGCTTTCCGTGGCACTGTTCGGGATGGAAACGTGGGAGGAGTACCTGACTGCTTTCGCTGGGTCGGACTCGGTCTATGCCTCGGGCAAGATCGACTACGCCGGCATGGTGACGCCGTTTGGCGCCGCGCGACTACTGGGGTTCGAACCGGTGGCGGCATACCTGGCTCAGGGCTGCGTCACCGGTGCGATGGTGCTGCTGATCGCCTGGACCTGGCGGGCGCCGCCAACCCACGGCAGACGCGCGGCCGTGCTGCTGGCGGGGACAATGCTCGCTGTGCCGATGGCTATCCTTTACGACAAACTGCTGCTGCTGGTGGCGGTGGGCTGGCTGATCCGGGAGGGACGCGCGGAAGGTTTTCGCCCCTGGGAAAAGACCACGCTGCTGCTGGTATATCTGGGGTCGGTGGCGGAATACGTCGCGGGTTCCGCGTGGCATGTGCCTCTGGGGCCGATCGTCAGCCTCGCGGTGCTGGCACTGGCGGCGCGGCGGATCGGCGGGGCGCCGCTTGCCGGGCGCCGTCGGACAGCGCGCATGGAGACGTTGTCCGCTTCGGCGGGCTAACCCGGCATTCGGAGTCATTTTCCTCCTTGCCATGTCCGGAGATCGACGTTAGTCTGGCTTGGCTAACCCCTTCCTGACCCGGACCGCTTTCAAAATGACCTCCGTCAACATGCTTGAAGCCAAATCCACCCTCTCACGCCTCGTTGAAGCCGTCGAAAGCGGCATGCGGGAACGGGTCATCATCGCGCGCAACGGCCGCCCGGCCGCGCAGCTTGTGGCGATCAAGCCGCCGGCGACCGGCCGCCGGATCGGTGTCGCCAAGGGCCGCTTCACCGTTCCGGACGATATCGACGCCGACGCGGCCACCGTCCAGGCAATGTTCGCTGGCTCGGCCGCGTGAGGCTGCTGCTCGATACACACATCGCGCTTTGGGCCATCGCCGATTCCCCCAGATTGTCCGTCCGAGCGCGGGAACTGATCGACGACCCGGCGAATGAGATCGTCGTCAGCGCGGCGACCATCTGGGAGATTTCGATCAAGCACGCTCTGGCCCGGGGCGCGCCGACCGACATGCCAATCTCCGGGCAGGAGGCTCTGGGCTACTTCCGTGACGCCGAGTTCACGCTGCTGGACATTTCACCGGCGCACACCGTCATGGTCGAGACGTTGCCGCCACTCCATAACGACCCATTCGATCGCCTCCTGGTCGCTCAGGCGTTGGCTGAACCGCTGCGGCTTTTGACGCACGATCCGGTGGTCACGGCATACAGCGATCTCTGCATCGCGGTTTGAGTCACTCCGGAATGATCCCGCCATCCACGTTGTAGTTCTGCCCGGTGATGTTCCTCGCGCCAGGAGACGCCAGGAACACCACCAGCGCGGCGATGTCCTCGGGCTCGTTGGCGCGGCCAAGGGGAATGTCGGCGGCGCGGCGACGTTCCATTTCCTCGACCGAGACACCGTTTTCTCGGGCCCGCACCAACATATTGGCCACCGACAGGGCCGTCCGCGTCACGCCCGGACAAACCGAGTTCACGTTGATGTCGTGTTTCGCGAGTTGCTGCGATGCCGTCCGGGTCAGACTGATCACCGCCCCCTTGCTGGCGGCATAGGCGGCGTTTGACGTGCCCGCGTAACCCTTGCCGGCGATCGAGGCGATGTTGACAATCCGGCCGGAGCGTCTGGGGATCATCTCGCGTGCCACCCGTTGCAGGCAGAAGAAGACGCCCTTGGCGTTCACGCGGTGGATGCGGTCCCAGTCGGCCTCGGTCAGCTCCATGATCTCGGCCCGGCGCGTGACTCCCGCGTTGTTCACGAGGATGTCGATCTGGCCGAACGCCGCCAGCGCCTGCTTCACCATGGCGTCGATCTGGCCGAGGTCACCGACATCCGCCGCCACCGCCACCGCTTGCCGCTGAAACCCCGCGATTACCTCCGCCGTCGCCTGAGCACCCGCGGCGTTGATGTCGGCCGCGACGACCTGCGCCCCCGCCTCGGCCAGCATGACCGCGCAGGCCTTGCCGATCCCGGACGCGGCGCCAGTGACGAGCGCGACCTTGCCGTTGAGTATCATGGTTTCACTCCGTATGTGGCGAACCAGGCGAGCATCAGCTTCCATCCGTCCTCGGCCGCTTACGGTTTCGCCGCCTTCAGCGTCCGCAAATACGCGACCAACGCATCCAGGTCGCGGCCCTCGATATTCTTGTACCAATCGAACGCCATCAACCGTACCAGAGCCCGGCCGTCCGGCCTCACGCCTTTCGTGATCGAGTCCTTTACCTGAGCATTGGTCCAATGGGAAATGCCATCCGGATTGGCCGGAGTAAGGTTCGGGGTCACCACGACACCGCCGGGAATCGCCGGAAGCTCCCGCCCGCCCGCGCCCACCCGGGTCATATCCAATTGACCCTTCGCCATCGGAGTATGGCACTCCATGCAATGTCCGATATCGGCGAGATAACGGCCATACATCACTTTGTTCCCGCGCGGCGGATCGGGCACTTTGGTCACCGGAGGGCCGTAGGCCTCGGGCAACGGAATTTTGTAGGTGGACTTCTCCACCTGGTTCCGGATCGGCTTAACGGACCGCAAATACGCGACGATCGCGTTGACATCGTTGTCCGACATCTTCCGATAAAACTCGATCGCCATGGGAGGACCGATCGTTGTCCCGTCGGGGCGCTTCCCTTCGCGGATCGCGCGAACGATCTGCGCGTCGGTCCATTTACCGATCCCCGTGTCCGGCCCCCTGTGTCAGAGAAGTTGCCGCCCGGATAGGATCAAGACCTCAGGGGGCGCTGGAAGACGAACATGGCTCGGTATGGACAGACGTTTAAGGACAACGCGGTGGCGCGACTGCTGCCGCCGCAGAGTTGCCCGGTAGAGGCGC
>SHWL01000077.1 GCA_009693865.1 Acetobacteraceae bacterium
CGGCGTTCATGAGTGAGCCCTCCCCGGACAAGGGTCGGGCAAACCGCCACCAACTTCAAACCGACACCACCCAAAATCGTCGAAAAACCGTTATAGGTCAGACACTTCGGAACGGTTCGTTCGGAAAACTCCGGACAGTAGTGATTTGCGGTAACGATTGCGCGGCCCCGCACAACATCGACGCCAAAGTGAATCCGATCAGGCAACCAATGAACAAATATTTCCGGCCAAACCGCGCGGCGAGCCACCCGACCGGCGCGGTCATGATCGCCGCGGCGGTAATGTACGACGTCAGAACCCAGGTGATTTCCTCATTAGGTCGCAGCCAGGCTGCCTTGCTTATAAGGCAGCGCGACATTGGCGATGGTCTGATCCAGCGCCTGCATCAACGGCGCGCCCACCATGCACAGATTGATGATCAACCTGTGCGGGACGTACTCCCGAGCCGGGACCGCCACCGATCAGAACAATTCGCGCCATGTCCGGCGATGGCCCGTGTCGATATCGGCGATTACGCTCATGCCCGCGCGGAACGCGGGGTCGTCGGCATGGCGGTCGCATTTGACGCGAACCGGAATCCGCTGCACCACCTTCACCCAGTTGCCCGAGGTGTTCTGCGCCGGCAGAATGGAAAACTCCGAGCCGCTGTTGGGCGCGATGCTTTCGACGGTACAATTCCAGCGCCGGCCGGGGTACGTGTCGATGGTCACCGAGACGGGATTACCAACTTTCACATGCGTCAGTTCGGTTTCCTTGGGATTGGCCTCGATCCAGGTCCGCTCGGTGGAGACCAGACCGAACGCCGCGGCCGCGGCCGCCAGGTACATGCCCTGCTGAACAGTCTCCACCTGCGTGACGACACCGGCGAAAGGTGCGTAAATCACCGTGTGATCCAACTGCCGCCGCGCCTCATCCAGGCGCGCCTTGGCCTGAATGTAGTCGGACATGATGTGAACATCGACTTCCGGATCGCCGCCGAGACGGGCCAACTGTACCGCCGCCGCGAGCTTCAATGCCTCGACCGCCTGTAGATTGGTTGCCAGCTGGTAGCGGGCGTTATCGTATTCCGCCCGGGTGACACCACCGCTTTTCACCAGTCCGGCGAGCCGGTCGGTGTTCACCTGATCCAGCGCGACCTGGGATTGTTTGACCTGGACGTCGCTTAGCATGCGTTTGTATTCGACCTTCATTGCGTTGAGGCCGGATGTGACGCCGCCAAGGTTTGCCCGCGCGCCCAGTACGGCGAGTTCGAAGGGTTTGGGATCGAGCCGCAGCAACACCTCGCCCTTGTTGACTTGCTGACCCTCGCGGACCGGAACCTCCATCACGATCCCCGCGACATCTGTCGACAGCGCTTCCTTCGCAGCCCGGACATACGCATTGTCGATCGAAACGACCCGTCCGCCGGAGATCCAGAAAACCAGCGACCCCGCGATGACGAGGCCGATTCCGCCCAACATGAGAACGGGGCGCAGGATGCGCCGGAGGTCGCGGCGGCGGGACGACGCGCCGGCCGCATGCTCGCCCACTCTGGGCGAGTCTGTCGCGGTCGCCTGAGACATCAGACGGCCTCCCGCTCTACAGGCCGCGCGGCCGGGAGCCGATTGAGTTCAGGCGGGCGGCGTGTGGGGTGGGAATCCCGGGTCAACGTGGCTTTCATCCGCACCAGTGCCTCAATCATGATCGTTTGACTACGCTTGGCGACGCCGTTGGTGACCATCGTGGCCATCTCCGCGCGTTGTTCGCTGATTTCCAGCAATACCAAATGCGCGGGCCGCGACAAATGCAGCCGCCAGATGCGCCGGTCGCGCGGGTCTGGCCGCCGCTCGACCATGCCACGGGCCTCCAGCCGGTCAACGAGGCGCGCCACGGTGATCGGCTCCACCTCCAGCAATTCGGCGAGTTCTTTCTGGGAAATGCCTGGTTGACGCTCCAGCCAGATCAGAATCCCCCATTGCGCCCTTGTCATGCCATGCGCTCTGGCGCGCTTATCGGCATCGACCCGCAACAGGCGCGCGACGTCGTGCAGCAGAAACAACAGGTCGCGTTCGAACTCGGCCAATGGACTCTCCCCGGGGGACGCGTGATGATAAGCGACGTTATGATGACGTGGCCATCCCGATGTCCATGCGCCCCACGCGACTCCGCCGCGCGTGGCTGCTATAGCCCGGTCGCGGAGGATGTTGAGTGGCCGGTTCCAATCTGAGACGAGATAATTTCCCGGACGCGCGGCCGCCGGAAGCGGTCATCCAAGCCGCTTTCGCGCCGATCGGGCAACGGCCCGCGACTCTGACGGCCACGCGACCCGTGCGTTTTCCATTTTCGCAGGACATGGCGGAACGCTGATGGCCGGCCCGCTCACATGGGCCGCGGTCGCGGCGGGCGGCGCGCTTGGCAGCGTGGCCCGGTTCTGGATGACCGGCGCGGTGGCCACTTTGACCGGGCCACGGTTTCCGTATGGCACGCTGTTGATCAACGTTCTCGGGTCGTTCGTGATCGGGGTGATTGCCGGCATCACCCTGACGCCGGAGCGCATGGGGATGCATCCGGATGTCCGGATTTTCCTGATGGTTGGGATTTGCGGGGGCTTCACGACTTTTTCGGCGTTCAGCCTGCAAACGCTGGAACTCATGCAGGCGGGCGACATGGTTCCCGCCCTGCTGTATGTGGCCGGGTCAGTCGTACTGTGTCTGGCGCTGGTTTGGTGCGGATGGTGGTTGGGCCGGCCATGAACCGGCCCAACCACCAGTCAGTCGATCCGGATCGCGGTCGCCTCGGGCCCTTTGGCGCCCTGCACGACATCCATCCAAATGGTCTGGCCCTCGGCCAACTGAGTCACGCCTGCGCGTTGCAGGGCCGACGCATGGACAAACACGTCCTTCCCGCCCTCAAGCGGCGCGACGAACCCGAAGCCTTTGGTTCCGTTGTACCATTTCACGGTGCCCTGCATCTCGACCGAGGGGCCGGTGGGCGGACCGCGCCGCGCGCCGCCCATCCCACCGCTGGGGGCGCCTCCGCCCATGCCGGCGCCGGGACCGGCTCCCGGCCCACGCGAGGGCGCGCCACGGGGCGTCGCGGTGCTTCCATCGACCGAGATCACTTCCGAGACCTGACGTCCCTTCTGCCCCTGCCCGATCCTCACGCGCAGAGACGCTCCTGGGCTGACCACGGTGTGACCGGCTGAATTGAGCGTATTGGCGTGCAAGAAGGCATCGCCCGACCCATCGGACAGCGCGACGAACCCGAACCCTTTCTCCGGGTTGAACCATTTGACCGTCGCATCGTGCTCGGGCCCGAAGCCGGCCGATGACGGCCAGGACTGCACAGGTCGAGGCATATCCCCGGGAGGCGCGCGATC
The DNA here is from genome assembly GCA_009693865.1 of Acetobacteraceae bacterium. Classification (GTDB taxonomy): domain Bacteria; phylum Pseudomonadota; class Alphaproteobacteria; order Acetobacterales; family Acetobacteraceae; genus Rhodopila. The sequence continues at coordinate 3,359 of SHWL01000077.1, forward strand.
GAACGAGAAATCGTCATCGAAGCCGCGGCGCCGGGGCGGGCGTCCACGTCCGCGGTTGTTCATATTCAAGAGACCGTCGTCCTCATCACGAAAGGCGTTGCACGAGCCGTGCCTGAGCCTGCAGGCATCGTTGTCAGGACCACCTTACACCGGAGCCCGCCGGGAAACAACCATCACGATGGGTGGCGGCCGGTTTCATTTTGGCATGACGGCACCGCCTCTGCCGCGTCCCCGGGGTTGGCTCGGCCATGAACGCAGCAGAGAACCTTTCTTCCGTCATGGCCCGGACGGGCCGCATAGGCATCAGGATAAGGCCCAAGTGGTGGGAGGTTTTCTCCCAAAATCGTCATGGCCCGGCTCGTCCGGGCCACCCATTTCAGCACACTACCACAACGGGTGGCCCGGACGAGCCGGGCCATGACGATGAAAAGAGAATACCGGTCTCCGGTCCTCCGTTATCCTGATGCACATGCGGACGGACCGGGCCATGACGGGGCGATAAATGCCGCGCTGAGGCGGTAATCTTTGGGTGCCGCCTTAGGCGAGAAACGTCGAAGAATTCATGATACTTCGTCAGGCTCGTCCGCGGACAGCGTATCCTCGGCGATCCCGATGACAGGCACGCCAAGATCTCGCAATTTGCCGCCGATCGCGCGGGTTCGGACGCGGGCCCGCTCGATCGTGCCGCTGAACGCGCCGGCCTGGCGGGAAAGACGTTCCAGAACGTCATCCATTTTCACCATCTCGCTCCGCGTTACGCCCAAAAGGTCGCGGATTTCGTCCGCCTTGTCTTCCAGCGCCAGCGTGACGAAGCCCAGGTGAATGGTGCGCAGGAGGGCGGGAAACAGCGTTGGGCCCATCACCAGAACGCGAAATTCCCGGCCAATCCCATCGATCAGGCCAGGAATGCGGGCGACTTCCGCATGCAATCCGTCAGTTGGCAGATAAAGCACCGCGAACTCCACCGTCACCGGCGGGAAAATATATTTGCTGGCGATCTTACGCGCCTCGTCCCGCACCCGCCGCTCCAGCCCGCGTAACGCCAGGCGTTCGCCATCCTGGTCGCCCGCCGCCGAGGCGGCAATCAGACGCTCGTGATCCTCCAACGGGAATTTCGCGTCGACCGCCAGAACGGGCCGCCGGATCCCGCGCATCGGCATGAGGATGGCGAATTCGACCATCTCGTCGCTGTCCGGCCGGACCTTGTGATTGGCGAGCCAGGCGTCCGGTGGCAGAATATCGTCCAGCAACGACCGCACCTGAGTCTCCGCCCAACCACCGCGGTTCTTGACGTTGCCGAATAGCCGCTTGATGTCGCCGATGCCGGCCGCGACGGTGCTGACCTCGCCGATCGCCTTTTGCACGGCCGCGAACTGATCGATCACGCGACTGAAACTCTCCGACATTTGCTTTTCGACGGCGCCGCGAAGTTGTTCGTCGACCGCGAGGCGAAGGCTCGCGAGACTGGCATCGTTGCTCTCGCGCAACTCCCGCGAGCGAACTTCCATCGCCGTGCGAATTTGCTCGATCCCGGTGTCCAGCGCGCCGCGGGAGGCCGCGAGGCCCACCGCCGCCTGAGTCGCCGTGGCGTGGACAGCGGCGCGGGTCGCTTCCGCCTCCGCCCGAACGCCATGCAGCGCCTGTTCGGCGAGAACGCGCACCGCCGCGATCGAGCGGCTCTGCCGCGCTGCGACGACGGCGGCGACAATCGCGGCATAGGCGGCGAGAGCGGTCAGTAAAAGGGTAAGATCAGGCATCGTGAGATCAGCCATACTGGCGGAATTCCGATTCGGGACGGCCATTATCGCCTGTTCCACCCCGCCTCGAGGGTGTCACCGATCCGTTTGCTTACTGACAACCCGGGGCGTCATGCCAAACCTGGGCGATTTCCCAATCGTCGGGTTTCTGGGTCCTGTCGCGAAAACCGCCTGAACAACGGGCGGCAGCTATTTCGCCGGTATGGCCGCGAGTTCCGGTAACAACACGATCAATGCGTTCAGGTCCCGCTCCGCCATGCAAACCAGATAACGGCGCGACGGGTCCGGGGTTCCGTCGGACTCAACGATTTGACCATCAGCGTCCAAGGGCAACGGGGTCAACCCGAGATCGGCGTAAACCTTTAACAGGTCGGGCCCGACACGCCAGAACGCCGGATCCAACCCCTCCTGCCGGGCCAGATCTCGCAAGCGCCAGACGGCGGATATTTTGTCGGCCTCGGCGCCGGCCGGATCGCCAAGGCCCAAAAGCACGCGACCCACGCGGCGGAATGGCAGAGCGGCGCGATCGGCCTCTCCGGTGATCAGACCATCGGCATGGACCGGCGTCTTCGACCCCACCATGAACAGACGCCGCGCCGCGGCCGCATCCCAAGGGAGCGCCCGCACACGGCCGGGCCGGACCAGCAGCCAGATGGCGATCGATGCCAGGATGACGGCCGACGCGACGGCGAAGCGGACCGAATTCGGCACCTCTCGCGCCATCACCACCGCCCACCACGCGTTATTGTTAAGCAAGACGGTCTGATGGCGGGCCAGCACCAGCGCCAGAACGCAAATCACCAGCACGAGCAGGGACATCGCGGTCGAACCCTCGAACGGGCCGCTGAGCAACGACGCGTGACGGTAAAAACAGGATCGGAATGGCGCCAGCGACGCGGCACACAGAATCAGCATGACCACGACCCAAAGCTGGTTGTCCTGGGTCGCCGCGAACCCGGCGCCAACCAACAGCAGCGCGATCGTCACGCCCCACGCCAGGTTGACCCGTTGCGACAAGCCCAGAGCCATGATCACAAGGCCCGCGCCAATCAGGGAGGGAACGAATTGGCCCGCCTGAAATGCGATATCCGCGAACTCCGGATCCAACCACGAGTAATCGGTGTTCGGCGCGATCACGCCCAGCGTTAACAGCATCGCGCCGCATATGCCGACGAGACCGGTGGAGGCGGCGACCGCGAAATCCGGCTCGCTCCATCGCGTGGCCGGACCGGCGCGGGACGGCCCCATGCCGAAGACTCTGGCCAGCGCGCCGCCGCGCAGCAGGATTTCGTTGCCCGCGAACAAGCCACCCGCGAGGAACAACGGAATGATATAGTAATAAAGCCGGAACACGACGATCGCGCCGACGATGTGCGGCGCATCGACATAAGGTTCGAGCCCGAACAACATGGCGGTGTCGAACACGCCGATTCCGCCCGGCAGATTGGCCGCGAGGCCAGCGGTATACGACGCGACGTAGACACCCAGAAAGATCGTCCAGGTCAGGCCCGGGGCGTTTGGGAGCAGGGCGTAAAAAATCGTGGCGGTTACCGCGACATCCACTGTCGCCAGCACCACCTGAAGCAGCGCCATCCGCCAGCGTGGCAGATCGATTTCGTGACCGCGCAAATGGAATGAGCCGAGAACGCGCGACAGGGTGATGTAAGCGATCACGATGGCCCACAGCACCGCTCCCACGGCGTGCAACGCGAGAACCGGCACATGCTGTCCGAAGAACGGAATGGTCGTCGGTTCGATGAACAGGATCGCGCCGCCAAGCACCAGGCCGCCCAGAGCGAAGGTGAGACTGCAAAAAGCGACGGTTTTGCCGATCTGGAACGGCGTCAGGCCCCAGTGGGCATAAAGCCGGTAGCGTACCGCCGCGCCTGACACCGCCGCGAAGCCCAGATTATGCGCCAGCGAATAGGCGCAGAACGAGGCGAAGGCGACCCGGCCATAGGACACTTTATGGCCGGCGTAGATGGTGCCCAGGCGATCATAGAATGTCAGGATGAAGTACGACAGGATGGTCCAGACAAAGGAAAACACCAGCGCCGCCGTCGGGATCGCACGCAACGCGTCACCGATGTCCTTCAGTCTCAGGTGCCGGAATTCCTTCTGCACGACATAAAGCGCGCCGATCAGCAACAGGACGCCCAGAACCGCGGGTAGGTGGCTCAGATACCGGGTCAGACCTTTGGTCTGGCTCGTCTCGGTCTGGGGTCCGGCCATCGTTCAGCTTGCCGGTGGCGCGCGGTCGAGGCTTTGGCGGATCAGCGCGACGGTCGCCGCGATCCCATAAAGCGCGGCGAAGCCACCGAACCGAGGCCCTTCCAGCTGTCCGAGAAGCACCTGATAGAGGCAGCCAAACCAGGCGCGCAGGTCTGGGAAGGGATGGCGTTTGCCGACCTCGAACACCGCGTTCTGGATGATTTCGGCGGGCGTGTCAGCCTGCATCGCGGCGAGTGTGGCGGCGAGGTCTTCCAGTGCCTCGCGTTCGAAGGGTTCGGGATCGCGGAACTGTTTCTTCACGCTGACGAAGTCGTGATAATAGGCGACCGCGTGTTCCACCAGCCGCGCGAGCAGCGGTTCGTTCTCTGGCGTGGCATCCGGCTTGTACCGCCGGATGAAGCCCCAAAGAACGTCCGGTGTTCCGGCATTCGCCACGCTGGCGAGGTTCAGCAGCATCGCGAAGGAAATCGGACTGCCCGCGTGGTTCGGCAGGCGTCCGAGATGCACGTGCCAAACCGGATTGGTCTGAACCTCGGCCTCGGGCTGGTTTGGCGCCTTGTCGAGGTTCGCGATGTATTCGTCGACCGCGCGAGGGATGACGTCGAAATACAACCGCTTGGAGCGTTGTGGCTGATTGTACATGAACTGGCCAAGGGATTCGGCCGGCGCGTAGCGGAGCCACTCATCGACGGACAGCCCGTTGCCCTTGGACTTGCTGATCTTCTGGCCGGAATCGTCGAGGAAGAGTTCGTAGGTGAACGTCTCCGGCGGCGGCGCGCCCAGGATGCGGCACAGCCGGCTGGACAGGCGGACGCTGTCGATCAGATCCTTGCCGGACATTTCGTAGTCCACCTCAAGCGCATACCACCGCATGGCCCAGTCGGCCTTCCACTGGAGCTTACAGTGGCCTCCCTTCACCGAGGTCTCAAACGCCTCACCGGTTTCGGCATCGCGCCAGGCCACGGTTCCGGCCGCGGGATCGATCTTTTCCATCGGCACCTGCATTACGATGCCGGTCTTCGGGTGAATGGGCAGGATTGGGGAGTAGGATGCGCGGCGGTCGGGGCCCAGGGTTGGGAGGATGACCTCAAGGACCTCGCGGTGGCATTCCAACACGCGGATCAGTGCCGCGTCGAAGCGGCCTGAGGCGTAGTATTCGGTGGACGAGGCGAATTCATACTCGAAACCGAACGAATCGAGAAAGGCGCGCAGCCGCGCGTTGTTATGCGCGCCGAAACTGTCGTGGGTGCCGAACGGATCGGGGATTCGGGTCAGCGGCTGGCCGAGATACCGCCCCAGCATTTCCTTGTCCGGCACGTTGTCGGGAACTTTGCGCAAGCCATCCATGTCGTCGCTGAACGCCAGCAGCTTCGAGGGTAGTCCGGTCATCACCGTGAACGCGTGCCGTACCCAGGAGGTGCGCGCGACCTCTCCGAACGTGCCGATATGCGGCAGGCCGGAGGGGCCATACCCGGTCTCGAACAGCGCATGATTTCGTCCGGACCGCGCGAGACGGCGGGCAACCTTGGCGGCTTCCACGAAGGGCCATGCCTTGGGATGGTCCAGGACCGCCGCCCGGGAGGGATCGTTACGTACTGTATCTGACATCGCGGTGAAGCTATGGAGCGAGGGCTGGAAGGTCAACGTGCCGTTCCCGTTGCCTGCTCCCCGGTCTACTGCGGCGCGTTAGTTTATTGTTCATACCTATGTGTTACCGCACGAGGGATGAGTTTGACATGGACCGGCGGGGCGAAAGCGGGTAGGTTATGGACATGGAAGCGGTATCGTTCGACACGTTGAAGCTGGCGCGGCGGTTGGAAGCGTCGGGGTTGACCGCGTCGGTGTCCGCCGGAGTGTCGGAGGCGTTGGCGGACGTGCTGTCGACCACGTCGCTGGCGACGAAGGCGGATGTCGCCGAGGCGGTGATAGCGATCCGCGCCGAGATCTCGGCCGTGAGGGGTGACCTGAAAGAATCCGAAACGGCATCGCGGACCGAAATTTCCGCGCTTCGGGCGGATATGAAGTCCGTTGAGACCGCGACCCGGGCAGACATGAAGACCTCCGAGGCCGCGATCCGGGCAGATATGGGTGCGTTTCAGGCGGAGATGAAAGCTTCGGACGCCGACATTCGGGCAGACGTGAAGGCGTCCGAGGCCGCGATCCGCGCCGACACGAAGGCGTCCGAGGCCGCGATCCGCGCCGACATGAAGGCGTCCGAGGCCGCGATCCGCGCCGACATGAAGGCGTCCGAGGCCGCAATCCGCGCCGACATGAAGGCCTTGGGAGTCGGGGTCGAGAATGGCGACCGCTCACTGGATGTTGCAATTCGGGATGGTAACCTATCCCTGGCCGCGTCGATGCGGGAAGGCGACCAGGCGCTGGATGCGAAGATGCAAGCGATGTTCGAACTCATCCATCGCGATTTCGAAATCCTACGCCGCGACTTCACGATCAAGCTCGGCGGCATGCTGGTGGTCGCGACCTCCATCCTCCTGGCGGCGATGCGGTATATGCCGCCCCGACTGTAACCCGGCGGCGCTTCGCCTTCTTCCGGCCGCGGCGTATCCTCCCCCCCAAATCAGGAGGAACCATCATGCCAAGAATTCCCCTTGTCACCGAAGCGGCGATGACCCCGGCGCAACGTCAGGTGTACGACGCCATGGTCAACGGCCCGCGCAAGTCCGCGCCGGTTGGACCACTGGCGATCGCCATGCATCGGCCGGAGCTGGCACAGGCGATGTCCAATCTGGGCCTGGTCCTCCGCTTCAACTCAAGTTTCGCGCCGCGGCTGCGGGAGTTCACGATTCTGCTCACCGGCCGGTTCTGGGACTGCCAGTTCGAATGGGCCTCGCATGAGTCGGAAGCGCGCAAGGCCGGATTGACCGATGCCACGATCGAGACGCTGCGCGCCGGCGGCAATCGGTTCGAGGCGGCCGATGAACAGGCGATCCATGATTACGCGATCGAATTAATGACCAGGCATTTTGCCTCGGACGCCATCTATCAGCGGATTCTGGCGATCTTCGGTGTCCCGGGGGCCGTCGAGTTGACCGCGTTGATCGGTTATTATGCGATGATCGCTCTGACATTGAACGCCGCGGAATTCGAGATCCCCGAAGGCATGACCCCACCGTTGCCCATGCGCGCATGACCGAAGCCGCGCTGTCCCGTCAGGTCGAGGCGGAACTCGGGCTGTTCGAGTATCCTGCGGCGGATTGGGTCCGGCCTGTCCGTGGACCCGACGGCACACCTGTGAAAAACGTCGTGATCGTTGGCGGCGGCCAGGCCGGCCTGACAGTCGCCTTTGGCCTGCGCCAGGAACGGATTTCCGGGGTCGTTGTACTCGACGAGAACCCTGATGGGCTCGAAGGTCCCTGGATCACCTACGCCCGGATGATCACGCTGCGTACATTGAAATTCCTGACCGGCCCCGACCTTGGTGTGCCGTCGCTCACCTTCAGACGCTGGCACGCGGCGCGGTATGGCGACGACGCCTGGGACCGTCTGGTTCGCATCGATAAAGCCGATTGGATGAAATATCTGGTCTGGTTTCGTCGGACGCTGAACCTGCCGGTGCACAACAACACCCGACTGGCTCGCGTCGAACCGGCCGGCGGCTTGTGGTCGCTGCACCTGGAGACACAATCCGGCCCGGAGATCCTGTTGACCCGTGAGGTCGTGCTGGCGACGGGCCTGGAAGGCGCCGGTGCCCGCCGCGTCCCCGACTTCGTTCGAACTCGCTTACCCCCCGGCACCTGGGCGCACACCGCCGACGCCATCGACTTCGTCGCGCTGGCAGGGCGGCGAGTGGCGGTCATGGGCGGTGGCTCCTCCGCGTACGACAACGCCGCGACGGCACTGGAACATGGCGCGGCCACCGTGGACATGTTCATCCGGCGCGATACGGTGCCAATGATCAATCCGTATCGAGCTCTGGAATCGAACGGCTTCTGGGGGAATTTCGCCGATCTGGACGATGCCGCGCGATGGCGGTTCATGCATCGGCTGATGTCGTTTCCGATGCCTCCGCCTCAGGATTCCGTCGAGCGCGTGACCCGGCACAAGAATGCGCGGCTTCACTTCGGGACATCGATCCTGGATGCCGAACCCGGCCTTCGGCTGCGCACGCCCTCCGGTTGGCACGAAGCCGATTTTCTGATTCTGGGAACCGGTTTTGGGGCGAACCTCGAGGATCGGCCGGAGTTGTCCGTCATCGCGCGCCACATCGCCACCTGGCGGGATCGTCACGTGCCGCCGCCGGGCAAAACCGGCGCCGATATGGCCCGGTATCCGTACGTCGGTCCTGGATATGAGTTGATAGAAAAAACCCCGGGGACAATGCCTGGTCTTCGGCGCATCCGGATGTTCAATGCCGGCGCCCTGGTCAGTTCCGGACCGACCGCCACGGGCCTGAACGGCATGCCGTTCGGTCTGCCGCGTCTGATCCGTCACATCTCTTGCGATTTTCTACGGGATCAGGCGATGGAGTTCCTGGAGGAATTCGAAACTTACGATGAACCAGACGCATGGGAAACCGTGCGCACCACGGAGGAAAACGCGCCGTGAAAATCAAAAGCATCGATGTTCGCGTTCTGAAAGTGCCTCTCGACGAGCCCTACACAGCCGGTGGCCGCGCCGTCGGGGCCAACTGGCACGTCATGGCCGAAGTCACGACCGAGGATGGCGTGACCGGCTTCGGCTACATCGTCGCGTTGAACGAGTTGTTCATCGGCACGGTCGCCACCGCGACAAGGGAACTGGCCCCGTTGCTGACCGGCATGAGCGTCGCCGAGCCCGAGGCCGCCTGGCGGAAGCTGGCGCGCGCCGGCGATTGGATCGGCCCAGGTGGATTGTTGCATTATGCGATCGCGCCGCTGGACATCGCTATCTGGGACGCGTTCGGAAAGTCCCTCAATCTGCCGATATCACGCATGTTGGGTGGAACCCGCGACAGATTGCCGGTCTACGCCAGCGATGGGTTCTGGTACAGCCTCAGCCTCGACGAACTCGCGGCGTCGGCGCGGCGCGCGGCGGAGGCCGGGTTCCGCGCCATCAAATTGCGGGTCGGTCATGAGCCCCTGCCGGAGGGCGAGGTGCGCCGCGTCCAGGCCGCGAGCGACGCCGCTGGACCCGGTGTGTCGATCATGGTCGACGCGACGGAAACCTGGACCGTGACGCGGGCGATCCGGACCGGGAAAGCACTCCAGGAGGCCGGGGTCGTGTGGATCGAGGATCCCGTCTCCCACACCGATATCGCCGGCATGGCGAGGGTCGCCGGATCGTTGGACGTTCCGGTGGCGACCGGTGAGCATTTGTATGGGATTTCCGATTTCACCCGCTTGCTGGAGGCGCGCGCGACCGGGGTCGCTTTGATCGATCTGGGGCGGATCGGTGGGGTCACGCCGTGGCGGCATGTCGCGTCGATGGCACATGGCTTCGGCGTTCAGGTGGGCGGGCATGTGCTGCCGGAGATTCACGTGCATTTGTTATCAGCGGTGCCGAACGCGCGCGTTGTCGAATACGTGCCGCGGTCCGCGGCGCTGTTACAGACGATGCCGGAGATCGCCGATGGCGTCCTGATCGTGCCATCCGGCGGCGGGTTCGGGCTGGAGCTGGATCAGGATGCCGTGCGGCGGTTCACTGTCTGACCCATTGCGTACGGGATACGTTTTACCGATAGGGAGGCGATCATGAGCGCGGCGGAAGACAGGAAAGCACGGATCAAGCAGGATTTCATCGATGCGCGTGGATATTGGAGCCGCGGTTGGGATCCCCTGTTGGACATCGCGCCAGATTATTTCGCGGCTTACGCGAAGTTGTCGTCGGTCCCGTGGAAAACCGGGACTTTGCCACCGAAAATCAAAGAGCTTCTGTATATCGCCATCGATTCCTCAATGACGCACATGTACGAGCCCGGGCTTCGCGTGCATATCCGCAATGCCTTGCGCCATGGCGCGACTCGCGACGAGATCATGGAGGTGTATCAGCTCACATCATCGATCGGCGTGCACGCGGTCACCATGGGCGTTCCGGCGTTGCTGGACACGATGAAAAAAACCGGCGTGGGAGGCGATGTCACCGGCCGGCCGTTAACCCCGAGGCAAGAAGCCCTGAAGACGGCGTTCATCGCCAACCGCGGCTATTGGTCGGAACTGTGGGACGGCGTGCTGGCGCTGTCACCCGACTTCTTCGAGGCCTACGCGGAATTTTCTTCCGTGCCGTGGAAAACCGGCACGCTGGAACCAAAAATCAAGGAATTCGTTTACATCGCCGTCGACGCCTCGGGCACCCACATGTACGAGCCGGGCACGCGCATCCACATGGAGAATGCGCTGAAACTCGGCGCGACGCCGGAGGAAATCATGGAGGTGTTGGCGCTGGTCAGTGTGCTTGGCGTTCACACCATCTCGATGGGATTGCCGATCCTGCTGGACGAGATCAAAAAAGCTGGGACGCGGTCAGCCTGATCTCATACCAACCCACTTGAAGATCGACGTGCCGTCCCTTGCGCGTCATGGCCCTGTTTGTCCGCATCAGGATCAGGAAAACAGAGGATCGGAGACGGAGATTCCCTTTTCATCGTCATGGCCCGGCTCGTCCGGGCCACCCGGCGCGGCACTGTGCTGGAATTGGTGGCCCGGACGAGCCGGGCCGTGACGGTATAAAAAGGAACGTCCATATCCCAGCCAGCGTTATCCTGATGCATATGCGGCTTGCTCGGGCCATGACGACAGGGGGCGGCTGAGAGTCAGGGTAGCGCAGCCTGATCTCAGACCAGCCGCACGCGCGTTCCGCACAGCATCAACGCGCCATCGACCTCGGACACCTCCCGTTGGCGGGCCGCGAGCCGGGACCGTTCGTGACGCGGAATCCGCACATCGATGCCGCCAAGACCCTCGCCTCGGCCATCGGCAGCCGGAACGAAACGCAAAGCGCCGCGGTCGAGATCGATCGTGGCAACGCCCGCGGCATCGCGCACGGGCCGCCGCAGAATCTCAGACCATCGCGAGGCGAGCCGGACGGGATCGGTGGATTGAAGTTCGGCGGCAACGATCGTTTCCTCCACGTCCGTTCCGGGCGCGCCTTTCCAGCGCGGACCGGCGGGGTGATACGGACCATCCCAGGCGCCACCATGAGAATGGTTGATTTCCAGTAACGTTCCGCCTGTGTCGCGTGGGTGAAGCTGCAAGCCACGATACTCGCCGGGATATTTCAGATCGTTGGCGATCCGTACGCCCACCGTGGGCAGATGCGCGAGCCAGGGCTCGATATCGTCGCAATCCAGAATGACCATATAGCCGCCCTCACCGCCCCGGCGGTCGAGGTACCGTCTCGCGGCGGTGCCCTCCCGGGTCGGCGACACCACTTCCAGAAAAGCGTTGCCAAACGGCATCAACGCGTTGACCAGACCGTATTTCTCGACATGTGGGTCCACGTAAGTGACCAGCGTGCCGAGCACAGTGCAGATCGTGGAAACCGACGGCTCCAGATGCGGCGCGACAAGACATATCTGACGCAGACGTAGGGTCATCGGTATTTCCTCCCCGGAGCGATCCTGACAGACTGCGCGAAACCGAAGGAAACGCCAATGTCTCCGATCCCATCCCCGCTCAATATGCAGGGCAAACGAGTTCTCGTGACCGGCGCCGCCAGCGGCATCGGCAGGGCCACTGCTCTGGCGCTGGCCCAGTTGGGCGCCGAATTGTTGCTGACCGACCGCGCCACGCTCGACGCCACCATCGCCGAGGTCCACGCCCTGGGCGCGTCCTGCACCGGAAGCGTGGGGGATCTGACCGACGATGCGTTTCGCGAAACGTTGTTCACGGGTCCGGCGTTGAACGCCATGGCGCATTGCGCGGGCGTGGTGGCAGGCCGCGACTGGCGTACCGACAAGGATTGGAAGGAGCGGTTCCATCGGACCATGGACATCAACGTCCGGATTCCGTTGGAAATCACCATCCGCGCGATCGATCACATGGCGGCCAATGGCGGCGGGTACATCGTTCTGGTCGGCTCCGTCGCGGGCAAGACCGGGGGTACATCGCTGAATACGCCGCCGGATTACTCCGCTTCCAAAGGCGCCGTACACGCGCTGGTGAAATGGACGTCCCGGCATGGCGTCACGCAAGGCGTCATGGTCAACGCCGTCGCACCGGGCCCGGTGGAGACACCCATGACGCGCGGCAGCAACCTGGGCCCCAGTTTGCCGCTGCGCCGCATCGGACGGCCGGAAGAACTCGCCTGGCCCATCGCGTTTCTGTGCAGCCCAGCGGCGAGTTACATGTCGGGCGCGATCCTGGACGTAAACGGCGGCGCCTTCGTGGGGTAGTCCACGTCCAGGTAATCCACGTCCGGGTGGCCGCCGGTCAGACTTTGGCCGGCGCTTTTGCCTCCGCCAGATGATCGAAGCTCCGGCGATACGTGCCCAATCCCTGCGTCTGCGACCGCAGGTCGATGATCAGGTCGTGCAATTCGGCTCCCGGCACCAGCGCCTCGACGTCGTCCCAGCCCGCCCAGCCTTCACGCTCGCCAAATCCGAGAATCTGGCCGCGCCGGCCGGTCAATAATCGTTGCGCCCGCGGGGTATGATCGTTCGGCACGCTGATCGTGACGTGATCGATCGGTTCCAGCAGCACCGGATCGGCTTTGGCAAGCCCCTCCCGCATCGCCATGTGCGTGGCGGTGCGGAATGCCATGTCGGAGCTATCGACGGCATGATACCCGCCATCGACCAATGTCACTTCGACGTCGACAACCTGATATCCGAAGGGGCCCTTGTGGGCTGCTTCCTCGGCGGCCTCACCCACGGCCGGAATGAAATTACGTGGCACCGCGCCACCGACGACCTTATCGACGAACAGAAACCCCGCGCCCCGTTCCCTGGGCTTTATATCTATCTTCACATCGGCGAACTGACCGTGCCCTCCGGTTTGCCGCTTCAACCGGCCGTGCTCGTGCACCGCGAGGCGGATCGTTTCACGATACGCGATCGACGGACGCCGCGTGGTCATTTTCAGATTGTAACCTTTCGCCAGATGTTCGACCGCGCTCAGCAGATGCATCTCCCCCTGGCCGTGCAGGACGGTTTCGCCGCTTTCATGGTCATGGGTCATCGTGAGCGCGGGATCTTCCTCGGCGAGTTTTCGCAACGCGTCCGACAACCGGACATCGTCCTTGCGGTCAGCGGTGGTCACCGCCAGCGCGTATACAGGCGTTGGCGCCGGTGGGAATGGCAACGACTCGGGAATGATTCCGGGGGAGACGGTGGCACCGGTCGCGACGCCATCCAAACGTCCCAAAGCGACCACGTCGCCGGCGACACAGGACGGAGATTTCGACAACTCGCCATTCAAGAAATGATAGATCCCGCCCAATCGGGTGCCACCAAGCGAGGCACCGTCCTTGATCTCATCGCGCCAGATCCGAGCATAAGACAGTTTGCCGGTATGCCCCGCGTATTCGGTTCGGAACACCTGAGCCAGCGCGGGACCTTCGGCGGAGATTGACTTGCGATCGAGGGTCTCGGCCGCGGAGGGGGTCTCGTGACGCAGCGCTTTCCACAGCCGGCGCACGCCGTGGCTGGCCTCACCGGCGCCCAGCATGACTTCGATCACGGCGCCGGCCAGCAAATCCTTGCGCATGTCGAGGTAGAGTTCCTCCGGCGTCGGCCGAATGTCCTCCAGAACCTTTTCCAACAGCACGTCGTCGCGGTCGGCGAGCGTCTCCACCAATTGGCCCCGGGCGGCAGCTTCTTCGGCCAGCATTGAATCGGGAATGCGGATCAATTCGGAGGGTTGGCCCTTGCGATAGCGGTAGGCCCGCTCGCTCATGAGATCGACATAACCTCCGGCGCGGCCATTTTCCATGATCGGCATCTGGCGCAGCACCAGCGGCGAGGCCGCGTAGGCCTGCAACGCGGCGATCGTATTGGAGACAGAACCATCAAGCGTGTCGATCTTGTTGATCAGGACGATATGCGGCAGGCGCTGCTCGGCCAATGCCCGTAGCAGAGGCCCGGTCGTGGCGGCGCGCGACGGATCGGGCTCGCACACGACGATCGCGATATCCACCATGCGAAGCGCGGCGTACGCCTCATGGGCGAACTCAATCGAGCCGGGACAATCGAGGATGGACCAGGCTTCATTCAGATAAGTGCAGTGGCCGACCCGAACCGACGTCGTCGCGGGCCGGTTTCGGGGGTCCGCCGGGCGCTTAACGGCCGCGCCGGCAGCTTCCATCAACGCGTCGAACAGGGCTGATTTGCCGCTTCCCTGTGGTCCAACAAGGGCCACCGATCGAGGATTTTCGCCGTTTCTGCTTTTGGACATGGCCGCACCTCCTTCATTCGCCGAAGGCGCTGCCCGGGTTCACGACCCTCCATGCGGGCACCCGGAGCGCCCAGGCGGGAGTTTAACGACAATTTGCCCGGTGGCGAATCAGGAATGGTCCCCAGGTCCCGCGCCGTCCTGACCGTTCGTTTCAATCCGAGACGAGAGTTTCGTCAGAACCCGGTCTAAAGCGGCCAGATCGGCGCGGCTGAGGTCTCCGAACACTTCGGTTTCGAGCTTCGTGGCCAGAGGCACCATCCCCTCATACATCGAGGTGCCCTTACGCGTGAGCCGCAGCAGACGGCCGCGGCCATCGCGGGGATCCTGGGTTTGGCGCAACAAGCCCTTGGCGGCGAGACTTTGCGCGGCGCGGCTGACTTTTACTTTGTCCATCGCGGTGCGCCGGCCAACCAGGGTCGGCGATAGCGTGCCATGTTCAGCGATCGTGGCCATGACGCGCCATTCCGGGATTGTCAGCTTAAATCGCCGCTCATACCGCTCGGCGAACAAGCTGGCGACGGAATCCGTTACGGTCGCGAGCCGGTATGGCAAAAATGCCTCAAGACGAAAGCCCGCGGCACGGGGGGTCTGGTCAGTTGTTGTCACGAAGTTCCCCTCTCCCGGGTTTGCGCCGTGTATAGTATTGTTTCCATGAAAATCAAGCCGTGTTCCGGAGAGCCACCACGATGTCCAAAATGCCAGAGTATTTATCGGGATTTTGCAACGAAAACGCGACCGAGGCGGTCCCGGGGGCTTTGCCCGTCGGCCAGAATTCACCGCAAAAGCCGGCCTTCGGGCTTTACGCCGAGCAATTGTCGGGTACCCCATTCACGGTGCCCAGACGAGACGCGCGGCGGACCTGGATGTACCGGATCCGGCCATCGGCGGCGCATCCGCCCTACCGGCGGATCGAGCAGCCTCTGTTATGCGGCGCGCTGACGGACCCAACCCCAAACCGGTTGCGCTGGGATCCGATCCCTCTGCCGGAAATACCTCAGGACTTCGTGGACGGTATCGTGACCATGCTGGCGAACCCCGAGACGACGAACGGTGCCGGTGTCACGGTTCACCAATATCTCGCGACCAGTGACATGCGCCGCGTGTTCTGGAACGCGGACGGCGAGTTGTTGATTGTCCCGCAACTCGGCCGGTTGGCGATCGACACGGAACTCGGCCGGATCGCGGCGGAGCCTGGCGAAATCGCCGTGATACCGCGTGGCGTCCGGTTCCGGGTCGCGCTGCCCGATCGTTCGGCTCGCGGCTACTTGTGCGAAAATCATGGCGCCATGCTGCGATTGCCGGACCTTGGCCCGATCGGTGCCAATGGGCTGGCGAATCCGCGCGATTTCCTGACACCGGCCGCATGGTATGAAGATCGCGACGGACCCACCGAGGTCGTGCAAAAGTTCATGGGCCAGCTTTGGTCCACGACGCTGGATCATTCGCCGTTGGATGTCGTGGCGTGGCATGGCAATCTCGCACCGTACAAATACGATCTCGCGCGGTTCAATACACTTGGCTCGATCAGCTTCGACCACCCGGATCCCTCGATTTTCACGGTGCTGACCTCGCCGACGGACACGCAAGGTATCGCCAATCTCGATTTCATTTGCATCGCGTCACGCTGGCTGGTCGCCGAGCACACCTTCCGGCCACCCTGGTTCCATCGCAACGTGATGAACGAGTGCATGGGCCTGATCATGGGCGCTTACGACGCGAAACAAGGCGGGTTCGAACCGGGCGGCCTGTCGCTGCACGGCATCATGGCGGCGCACGGACCCGACAACGCCAGCGCCGAGCGCGCGGCGCGGGAGGACCTGGTGCCACGCAAACTCGATGGCACGATGGCGATCATGTTCGAAACCCGCCAGGTCTTGCGGCCAACGGTTCACGCGCTATCGATGTCGCAACTTCAGGCGGATTACGATGCCGTCTGGAACGGCTTTGGCAAAAACTTCACGGGAGGACGCCGATGATCGACGAAACGCACGACCCCGCGCGCGCCAGTTGGGTCGTATCCGCCAACGGACACGAAGCGTTTCCCATTCAAAACCTTCCTCTGGGCGTCTTCAGCCCGGACGGAGGAACCGCGCGCGGTGGCATCGCGATCGGCGAGAAGATTTTCGACATCAGCGCGGCGTTGGAGATTGGTTTGTTCTCCGGCGCAGCGCTCGACGCGGCGCAGGCGGCGAGCGGGCGCACCCTCAATCCGTTGCTGGAGGCAGGTCCCGCGGCGCGGCAGGCGTTACGGCGGCGGATCGGTGAACTGCTGGATGCCAAGGGGGCGGATGCCGCGAAACTTCAGGCAATCGCCAACCGGCTGCTGCATGACACGGTCCGTTGCGCGATGCATTTGCCGGCTCGGGTCGGCGACTTCACGGATTTCTTCGCCGGCATTCACCACGCGTATACCGCCGGCACGATCAGCCGTCCGGAAAATCCGCTGATGCCGAACTACAAGTATGTACCCGTGGCGTATCACAGCCGCGCGTCGTCGGTCGGCGTGTCCGGAGGCACCGTCCGGCGTCCGAACGGTCAGCGCAAGCCGCCGGGCCAGGCGGACCCCGATTTCGGGCCGTGCCGAAACCTCGATTACGAACTGGAACTTGGCGTGTGGATCGGGCCCGGCAACGCATTGGGGTCGCCGATCCCGATCGCCGAGGCATCCGACCATGTCGCTGGCCTGTGTCTGCTGAACGACTGGTCCGCGCGCGACATCCAAAGCTGGGAATCGCAGCCTCTGGGGCCGTTCCTGGCGAAAAGCCTGTCGACGTTCGTCTCGCCATGGATCGTCACGACAGAGGCGCTGGCGCCCTTCCGTATCGCCCAACCGCCGCGGCCGGCCGGCGATCCCGCGCCGCTGCCGCATTTGAACAATCCGGCGGACCAGGCGCACGGCTGCTTCAACATCGACTTCGAGGTGCTGCTGCTGACGCCGAGACTGCGAGCGGCAGGCGCCGCGCCCCACGTTCTGTCACGCGCCAATGCCAGCATGCTGTACTGGACGGTCGCGCAAATGGTCGCCCATCACACCTCCAACGGATGCAATCTCCAACCGGGCGACCTGTTCGGCAGCGGCACGGTGTCGGGCCTCGGCCAGGGCACGGCGGGTTGCCTGCTGGAAATGACCCGAGGCGGCCAAAATCCAACGACCCTGACCAATGGCGAAACCCGCGCCTACCTCCACGACGGCGATGAAGTCATCTTCCGCGGCCGGGGCCACCGCGCCGGTTACGCCTCCATCGGCTTCGGCGAATGCCGCGGCACAGTGACCGAGGCATTGCCATTGGCGTGACTGGGTGGGTTGGGGCCGGGGGGTGAGGCAAGCGCCGGGGTTTCACCCCGGACCCCGACCAAGAGGCTCTGCCTCTTGGAACTCCGCCAAGGGCAGCGGCCCTTGGAACCACTTATTTGGCTGGGAGTAAGAGGGGGCCTACGAGGATGTTGAAACGTTACCGTAGGCCCCCTCTTACTCCCAGCCAAAAATTAACGGATTGCAAAGGCCACTGCCTTTGCCGGGAGGTCCAGGAGGGCGTTGCCCCATACGCGCGAAGTTAGGGTGGCCTGATCTGGCAGGCCTGGAGCGTCCTGCGTCTGGGCGCCTCCTCAAGGTGGCGGCGGAACCGTAACAGGGCGGCGCGGTTTGTCAGTTTTGGTCTGGGCAGAATGGCGTCCAG
>SHWL01000078.1 GCA_009693865.1 Acetobacteraceae bacterium
CATCCTCCGGCGTGACCGGAGGATCGGTAGCGGCACATATCCGCGTATAATAGCGCCGGAAAGCAAGGCGTGGTGCCGCTCCGGATCCTCCGGTCGCGCCGGAGGATGACGATTTGGGAGAGGTCAGCAGCCATAATGAGAATTGCTGACCAGATCGAGCTTGCCTTCCTCGGCCAGGGTCATAGCTGCTACACTGACCATCGGTTTGGTCATGGCGTCGAGGCGGAAGATCGAATCGGTGGTCATCGCCATCTTTTTCTCGCGGTCGCGAAATCCGAAGGCCTTGAAGTAGGCGACCCTCTCGTCTTTCGCGATCAAAATGACCGCGCCCGGCAGTTGACCGTTGTCGACGTAACCCTGAAACGCCTTCGTGATGCGATCGAGACGATCCGGCGAAAACCCGAGTTCTTCCGGACGGCTGACCGGTCTTGGTTCTTGCGCCAAGGCCGACAGCGAAATCAGCACAGCGAACGCCGCCGCGAGCGGCCGCTTACCGAATTTCATCGTGTATGCCTCCGAACTTTGCCCGCGCTCAACCGTTCGCTCGTGATGCGTTCGCGGGAACCGGCGCCACGCGATCGATCAATGCGCCGGCCAGGTCGCGAAGCACTTGTCGGACATGAAGAGGTGCGTTTCCGCGTAATCGTGCACGACCGGTTTTTGGCCCAGAGCTTCCATTGCGCCCATCAACGCCATCCATAACAGCATTTCGTGCTGACCCGCCGCCTCCAACTGATCGCGCGTGCGGCTCCGCCAGTACGCATGATCCGAGCGGGACAACGCGTCGAACATCGCGCGGTCGGCCTTGTGGTCCGGCCAGAGATAGTTGTTGGTGGGGGACAGGAAGCAATGCGACCAGCTCGATGACGCCACCAGCGCGACGCGCCAGGGTGACTCCGCGAGGATTTCCGCGATCGCCTTGCCGACCTCCATGCAACGCCAGGGCGGCGGCCCCGGCGGGTCGGGCGCGTCTTCCTGAGGCGGCACGAACAGCGAGGCCGAGCCGCCTTTCGCGTGTATCAGGTTGGTGCCGTAACAGTTGATCGCGAAGGGCAGCACCGGCCACGGGAACCCGGTCCGGTCCCAATCGAGATACAGCAGCGTGTTGGTGAACGCGTGCGCCAGCCCATCCACATGCAGCGGCTTATAGGCATAGGCCGTGTCGATCCCGCGATCGATCAACGCGCGGGCCAGGAACTTCGCCACGTCGCGCTGGCCGTGCAGTTTCATTTCGCGATCGGCGCCTTCGTGCCAGCGATTGGCTCGCCCGCCGGCCCAGGGACGGAGGGAGAAGTCCTGGTCGAGGCCCATGACGCAGAACGCGGGGATGATGTCTTCCCGGAAATTCTCGTATTGGTCGTCGCCAAACATCAGCACGAAGTCCGGATCGAATGCGTCGAGCGAGGCGCGCACGGCGCGAAACCCCTCGGCCATGCGGGCGCCATACCGCTGTCCCGCCGCGGCGCCGTGATCGTTGCCGATCTCCGCCAGCAGTTCGTCCGGCCAGTTGGCGCGGTCTTTGGCCGCGTCCGGGATGTTCGGCGCGGTCAGCAAATGGTGGAAGCCGTTCGCCAGGCGCTCATCCGGCAACAGCAGGCCGGGATAGTGGGTGCAACCAAGGCCGAGAATTTCGCCCATCGAGGCCTCCCTCTGTTCGCGCGGCGGGTGCGCGGGGTTATTGTGCCGGACGGATACAGGGTTGGCGAGGGCACAGGCGTTTCGCGCTGTGGACCCCGGCTGTCGCGTGACGGGTGCGTTGCAGAAACGCGGCTCCGTACATGGGGGGTGACAAGCCCGCGGCGCCTGTGCCGCGGGCCTGGCGCGACCCTTACGTCGACGCGACACACTTCCTCCTCTACCTCCTCCTCTGGATGAACAGCCGGCGCGCCTCCGCACGTGCGGTCTGGGCGGCCCCGGCGCGATGGGGCGCAGAGGCTGCGCCGGTCCTGTCCCGGGCCAGAGACCCGTAGCACGAACACGTCGCCCGCGGTCTCGTTGTGTCCGGTGTCGGGGTGGACCTCGTAGAGCGTCCGGTAGCCGCCGTCGCAGGGCAGTTCGCGCGTGCCAGCATGCTGACCGGCCGGCCAGAGGCAAGGTTGCTCTCGCAGGCGCTCGATGCTGTCTCGGATTGCCGTCAACCGGCGCCACGCCTTCGGTCCCGATCCTGGCTGGGTCAGCCAGAGAGCCGTCGCCTCCAGGTCCGCGAGCGCCTCGGGCGCGTATATGACCTCTTTGGGCACCCGGAACGCCGGATCGGGTCAGCGCGGCCGCGCATGACGCGGGTAGGGCACAGGTAACGGGCTGCTGGTACCAAGGCTCTCGATCCACGCATTCACTTCGGCCGAAGTCGCGTAATAGCCGGCGGCGATCGACGCGCGTGCGTGTGCGATGCCTTCAGCTTCCAGGGCAAAACGGCGCTTCCGATCCTCGTCTGTTTCGGCGGGCTGAGTCTGACCGGTGTCGAGGTTCATTGTGTCCATGACCGCCCGATACGCCCTCCAGGGTCCGGGGGCCAGAATTTTGATTCAACAAGCAGACGGCCCTGGCGGTTGGCAAATCGGCGTGGGGGCCTGTGGCGGTTTGGTTTCATGGTTCTCAAAGCGTGGGGAGCGGGCGTTCGGCGGCAGTCATTCAAGGCCGGAAATTGACCGGGAGATGAAGTTCGACGACAGACGACATATGTCGTTTGAACGAGAGGAACCGACTTCTCTACCCCCCTCGTCGCACTCGGCGACTTTGCTCCGCTCACTCGGCGAGTACCGCAACGCATCCGAAAGGAAGTGCCGCCATGTCATGCTTTTTTGGATAGCGCGTCAGATGACATAGGGGAAGGGCCTGGCCATCAGCGAGCAAATGATCCGGCCGGCGACCGCGGGTGATCGTGAGGCATTACGACGGCTGTTCGAAGACACGCGGCGTCGGCAGGTCGAGACCGGGGCGCGCAACCGGCTGGTTCACATTAACCGCACGAATACCCGTGGCAACGTTCTCAACATTGTGAACGAACGTTCCAATGACGTGTACTCCATTTTGTCAAGCCGAAAGCCTATGCGCTTTCGCGCCATTGGAAGGGACCGGGACGAGGACAGCGAGACGCTCAGGCTGGTAAGCGCGGACGAACCAGTAGTTGGCGCCGGCCGGTATACCGACTCGGAACTGGAGACACGACCTGGGCCGGACGCGCTCGAAAAGAAGCTGCTCAAGGTCGCGCGTGAAGCCCGCACGGCGGAGGAAGAGCAGGGAGTGAACATCCTCTGTCTCGCGCTTGGCTTTCTGACCTGGCTTGAGGACAGAGCTTCGAGCATACCGCGACAGGCGCCGCTAATACTCCTGCCAGTCGAGCTCGTGCGCAACCAGCGAACGTCCAGTTACGACATCCGAATTCGTGACGATGACCCCGTCACGAACTTGCCGCTCCAGCAACGGCTCAAGGACGACTTCGGGATCAGACTGCCCGATGTCGAGAGTGACGAAGGATGGCAGCCGTCCAGCTATTTCAATCAGGTCCAGACATGCATCGCCAATCGAGACCGTTGGACAATAGACCGGGATGGTATGCAATCAGGCTTCTTCTCGTTCGCAAAGCTCTTGATGTTCCTTGACCTGGCACCAACCTCCTGGCCTGACGGTTCCCTGGAAAACCATGCGCTTGCGCGCGGCTTGCCATTCGAGGGATTCGGTTCGGAACCAGCGCTATTCGGCGAGGGTCCCTTGGTCCGGACATCATCCACTCCGTCACCAATCCCCTGGGCAAACTGACCGGTGCGCTGCATGTCCATGGTGGCGATTTCCTGAAGCAGGAGCGCGAGGAATGGCACGAGGAGACGTTGCGCCAAAGACCCTATGACTCCGCCAAAGCGCGCCGCTTGTTCGAGGAGTCGAACAACCGCCTCGAAGCCGGTTAAAAGCCGAAGATCACGCCGGCTGTTCCGAGGAACTCGCCCGCGGTTGGCCAGTGGACAGCGACTTATCGACCTCGGCCGCGAGCCGCGCGCGATGCACCGCCGTGTCGAGAAACGTCCGCAGTGTCTCCGCGAACGAGGAAGGGTCGCCGACGGGCCGCAGCAAAGCATGACCCTGCGCCAGAGCCATCACGGCGCTGGCCAGCACGGAGGGCGCCGACAAAGGCGGAACGTTCAACTGATACAATAATGTCGCGATCAGCTCGGTGATCTGTTGGTGCTGGCGAATGTATTGTTCCTGGTACGCCGCCGCGAATCCCGGGCTGCGCGCGGCATGCAGCATCAGTTCCGCCCGTAGAATATAGCGATCGGGATTCTCGCTCAGCGACCTGGCCAAAGCCGCGACATTGGCCATCATTCGATCGGGATTGCCCTTCGCATGGTCAATCGCCGTGACCGTGGCCTGAACGACCTCGTCGGTATCAAACCGGGCGATCTCCAGGGCCAGCGCCTCTTTCGTCGCGAAGTTGGAGTAAAACGCGCCCTTCGAAAATCCGGCGCCTTCGGCGATTTCCTCGATGCTCGCGCTGACATAACCGGTCCGGGCGAACGCGATCCGTCCGGAAGCAATCAGCCTTTCCCGGGTCCGGGCCTGACTCTCCGCGCGTGTAAGACGTGCCATGGGTCTTCTGCCCAAAGTTGAACTGGAACCTGGATACTAATTCGAATGCGAAAACAAGCCTCCCGCGGTTGAGGTCATTGTAATCAAATGATGGATTTCGCACGTGGATGTCGGTCTTTTGAGCCGTCGATGCCGGACATCCGATCCGGCGCGCCTCGACCGGGAAACACGTCGGCGGCGACCGGTCATGCCGCCAACCCAAGCGCCTGCGAGCGCACCAGCCGTGTATACAATCCATCCTGAGCCAGCAGTGAGGCGTGCGTCCCCATCTCCACCGCTTTGCCGTCCGCCATCGCCACCACCAGGTCCGCGTCGCGCACCGTCGAAAGCCGGTGCGCGATCACGATGGTTGTCCGGCCCGCGCGCAACCGCGCCAGCGCGACCTGCACCGCGGCCTCGTTCTCGGCGTCCAACGCGCTTGTGGCCTCATCCAGCAACAACACCCGTGGATCGCGCAACAACGCCCGCGCCAACGAGATCCGTTGCCGCTGACCGCCCGACAGCCGCCCGCCGCCCGGTCCCACCATTGTGTCGTAGCTCCGCGGCAAGGCCGCGATGAAGCCGGCTGCCTGAGCGGCCTCCGCTGCCGCCTCGATCGCTGCGCGGCTCGCGCCGGGCCGGCCCATCGCGATATTGGCGGCGACGGTATCGTCGAACAGCAATGCGTCCTGGCCGACATAGGCTATGCTGTCACGCAGGCTCGCCAATGTGATCCCGCGGACATCGGCGTCGTCGATCCGCACGGCGCCGGACGACGCGTCGTGCAGCCTGGGGATCAGCGCCAGCGCGGTCGATTTCCCCGCGCCGGACGGGCCGACCAATGCCACAGTCTGACCTGGCAGCGCCTCGAAACTCAACCCGTCCAAAGCTACCCTTCCGTCAGGATAGACAAAGCCGACCTGCTCGAACCGGACGTGTCCTGTCCCCGGTGGCAGCGGCTTCGCGTCTGGCGAGTCCTGAATGCGGGCGGGCTCGTCGATCACGGCGAAGACCCGCACCAGACCCGCCAACCCCTCCTGCAATGCTGAATTCAAGGAGCCCAACGCCCGCAACGGCCGCGCCGCCAACAGCAACGCTGCCACGAACGCGCCGAAATCGCCCAGAGTGTGGTCGGAGAAAGTGGCGCGCCAGGCCTCGAACGCGATGACCAAAGCGATGGCGATCCCGCCCAGTACTTCCAGCACCGGCTCGACGCGGGAGCGGCTTTTGGTGATGGCGAGCAGCGTCCCGTACAAGGACCGGAACGCGGCGCGGGCACGCTTCGTTTCGATCCCCTCCAACCGGTACGCCCGCACCGTTCGCGCCTGGGCGAAGCTTTCGTTCAACAGCGCGGCCGTCTGGCCGATCGTTTCCTGCATGCCGCCCGAGGCGCGCCGCACCCGTTGGCCGATCCGCTGAATTGGCACGGCGGCGATCGGATACAGCAGCGCGGCCAGCACCGACAGCATCCAGTCCATGTAGATCATCGACGCCACCAGCCCAATCACCGTTACCACGTCGGCGAGACCATTGACGGTGCGCGTCAGAGCCTCGCGGATCAGGGTGGCGTCGGTGGTGAAGCGCGTCGCCAATTGCGCCGGCGCCTCCCGCTCGATCCGCGCGAGGTCGGTGCGGGTCAAATGTGCGAACATGCGATCCTGGAGATCGCGGATCACCCGCAGCACGAGGTTTTGCGACTGCACGTTCTGGAAGTACTGTGTTATCGCCTTGAGGCACGTTACGAGGATGACCAGCAACGGAATCTGCCAGACCAGCGTGGGATCGGCGCGGGAAAACAAAATGCCCGCTTGTCGCAGCACCAGCGGATACAGCGCCGTCGCCCCCGCCATCGCGGCGCTGAGGCCCAGTACCAGGGCCAATGCGGGCTTGTAATGCCGGACATGGTCGCGCCAGAGCCGGGCGAGCAGCGCGCGAGTCGCAGTCGAATCGAGAGAGGTTTTCATGAGAAATCAGCCGGTGGCGGCATAGACCTCGGCGATCGCATCCGGATCGAGTCTGGCGCCGCAATTCACGATGGCATCGGGTTCGTACTCGGTCTCGTCATCGACTTCGGGGGGGATACCGTCGCCAGGCGCTTCGCAGTCCAGCCCAGCCTCCCGAATAGCCCGGTCGAGCGTTTGCCAAAGGCACGTCTTGAGGCGCGCATGGATCACGCGTTCCAGCGACATGCGGACGGGCTGGCCAGCGACCCGTTCGTAGCGCTGGGTCTGGCCATCGGCCCATCGGTGGAATTCTTCGCGCGTGAGGCGCTGAGACATTGGGTGCTCCTGCTGGCGGGAGCGTAACATGGGGAGCGGCAGGGAAAAAGCGAGGACGGCGGTCGGTGCCTGCCGCGAGCGGCACGCGGATCGAACCCGGCCGGTTACATTTGGGTCTCCCGGACGCGGCGAGGTTCGAGTGCGCGGATGACCGCCTCCGGATCGGCCGCGATAACGCGCAGCAAGGTCGCGGCTGGTCCCGACGGGACGCGGCGGCCTTGTTCGTATTGCTGGATGGTATCGATGGAGAACCCAAAGCCACGGGCGAACCGTGCCTGGCTCAGGCCGAGGCGGTCACGCAGGGCTCTGATTTGCCCAGGTTTTGGGGGCGGGTAGACGACGACGGCGGTGGCGAAGTCTTCGTCGGTCCAGGGATCGCCGTCCTCCGCGATTTGGGCTTCGATTTCCGCCTCGGTGACGGGGCGGCGCGCGGCCAGGCCCGCCGCCAGTTTGACGCGGTCGATGTCAGCAGCGGACTTTGTCACGATAGGCATCACGCTCTCTCCTGTTCGCGTCGCGCAAGCTGATGATCCGGCGCACTGAGCCACGGTCGGTGTAGACACAGACCAGGACCAGACCATTGACGGTCCCGATGGTCCGCGTGCGTGTCTCGCCGTAGTCGCGCCGGTTGTCGGTTTGCACGACGATCGGGCCTTCGAACAGTTCGATCGCCAGATCGAATGGCAACGCCCGGGTCAGGGCATTGCGTTGGCTTTTGGCGTCGTCCCACTCGAAGTCTGGCGGCGTGTATACTTCAATGAAGGACATACGTCAATGACCGATATCGATCGGCCGCGCCAGGTCGCGCCGTCGATCGGCTTCGGATACGACGCACCGACCGGTGGGGCTGCTGCCCATGAAAGGCATGGTGTTTGTATTACCCATGCCCGAGCTTGTACCTCGTCATGGTTAAGAACCGGTGAATCCCCCGCAGGGCATTTTCCTGACCGGACCTGGGCGCTCCTCGGGGGGCGAACCGTTACTCCGCCGCTTTGTTCATGAATGTCGTGGGATCGGCGCCAACTCGTCCGCTCTCGCCCGGATCGGCTTTTCCGAGTTTGAAGTCGTAACGAACAGCGCGATACCCCTGCATGGGACTGTCCGGATCGTCCTTCACCGCCACCACCAACGACTGCGACACCCCGAACACCGTATCGGATTCAATGTAATCGTCGTCGCCGAAATACAACGCCGTGACCAGTTCGCGATGCCCCTCGGCGCCGATCAGCATATGCACATGCGACGGCCGCATCCCGTGCCGTCCCTGGGCTTGCACCAGCGCGCCGGCGGGACCGTCCATCGGGATCGAGTATCCCTTCGGCCGCAATGTGCGGAAGTGGTAACGTCCATCGGGACCGGTGCGGAAATTACCACGCATGTCCATCGACTCACCGTTACGTTCCTGTAGGTCGTACAGCCCGCGTTCGCTGGTCTGCCAAACCTGGATCAGCGCATTCGCGAGCGGCGCGCCAAGCGTGTCGGACACCGTGCCATGAATGACGAGTTCTTCCTCGGTCGGCTTTTCCACGATCTGCGCGCCCATCGGCATGACCGGTGCGCCCTCGCGGAAGAACGGCCCAAGCAGGCTGCTTTGCGAGCCCAGTTCCTTGGCCTTTTTGTCGTGCAGCGCGTTGACGACGGCGCTGACGCCCAGGACGTCGGAAAGCAGGATGAACTCCTGGCGGATCGGAGTGCAGGCCTGGCCGATGGCGGTGAGGAACTGGAGCCCCTGGATCCATTCCTCGGGAGTAAGGTTCACCTCGCGGACGAACTCGTGCATGTGGCGTACGGCGGCGGCCATGATTTGTTTCAGGCGTGGGTTGGCCGTGTTGGCCATTTGCTCCAGCGCGGCATTGGTGACGGTGAACTCGTCGAGATCGACCATGGGTGCCTCCTGTGTATGGATGCCGATTTAACAGGTATGCACGGTGTTCGCACGCTGGGTGCAAAGCCGGTGCACCTCCCTCAGCATGCGGTCGTTGAGGCCCAGGGCCTCGAGGGACGCGAGGGTGGAGTGGAGATACTCCAGGCATGATCCCAGCCGTCCGGACGCGGTGGCGATATGGCGGGCAACCCGTTCGAGATCGAGCCGGCGCTCGTATCGCGGCCCGTCCCGGTTCACCACGAAGGTCACGGCGCGTACGGGGCCGGCTCGCGCCGCCACCGAAACCCAGCGCGCTTCGTAGTCATAGGTGAACAACTCCCGCCGGAATGGCAACAACAACTCCGCCCGAGCCTGATCGGCTGGCACCCGGAACAAGGCTCCTGCCGCCGCGCCGCCGCGGTCCAACGCCAGCATCAATCCGGGTTTTTCCGGCGAGCCTCGCCCGGCCTCCAGCCAGAGGCAGTAGGAGCGATGCCAGCCCATTACCCGCCCGCCGCGCTGCTCGACGAAATGCATCGCGGGGTTCCACATCAACGAGCCATAGCCGAACAGCCAAACATCCTCGTGGGTTGGATGGTCCGCGAGCATGATCTCGAGACAATCCTTGATCTCGGCATCGGTCCGCACCGGCATGCCGGACGGCATCTGGCGCCGGACGGCCTCAATCAGCGAGCCATCGCGAAGCGCTTCCCGGGTTATCAGGAAGGGTTGAGATTCGTCGATCATGGATGGTTTGTGGGGCTCGCCCGGGGGGTTCGGCAAGGGTGGTGCTCCCCGCGCAGGTGGATTGCACGTGGACTTCTTCGAGCTTCGAGGTTCTTGTGCCGGCCCGGTTTTGTGCCGGGGGGTCGGGGTTGAGCGCCGTGAACCCCTCCATCTCGCCGCGAATGCGGCCCAGGCGTTCCATCCGCGATTCGCCTGCCGTCATTGTTTCGCTGCGTTCCTGCGCCCCCGGCCCTGTTTTCCAAATGCTGGTGACGAACGGGTAAGGCTGAATAAGCCAAGCGCGCCGGTGCCGGTCGGGTTCACCGACCTCCCGCGCGAAGCGGGGATATCCGTCAGATACCGACGGTGAAAGGGCCCTCAGCGACTTCGGGGCGCCCCATCTAACGTCTGGCGAACCGGACTGTTTCACCGCGCCATACCTTCCCGCACAGCATTTTGAACCGGATGTTCGACGGACCTGAGCGAGCAGACTCTCCCGGCACGCGACTGGCATAGGCGCTGGCAATCGTCATCTCCAGATCATGGACCGCGCCCGGGCCGCCGTTACGGTGAAGGCCCTGGGGATCGCGCCCGTCACCCGCCTACAGCCGCGCGGCAAATTGATGGTGGCTGTTCCAGGAGATCGCGATGAAGACAAAACTGAGCACATAACTGAGGAAGATCGGTCATAAACCGGCGAGGTCCAGCCACGCCACGCGGCACTCTCAGTCCCGGCACCATGATTGTAATGATGATGGCGATCGCAACATCGCCAGAAGCGATCGGGCGTTCCTTGTTCAACCCCTGGGCAACAATACATGCTTCGCCGCTGCCCCATCGTACGAAGACTTCTCGTACGCTGTCACTCCCTGGGCCAGCGGCCACGGCGTCACATCGAACGGTTTCAGCGCGCCTGCCTCAAACCCCGGCCGTAACGAGTCCATGATCGATGCGATCTCCGGCCCGGTGAGTTTCACGGAGCCGATGCCGATCAAAGCGGCCACGGTATACCCGGCATGCGCCCCATCCCGGAGGATGCCGAACCCTGGGCCGCTGCCCCAGACTTCCTGCCCCAGAAGCGCGGCGCCGGCGGCGGCGATGCCAGCGTAATCGCGGCCGGGGATCCGCGGCAACGCAGTGTGAAAAAAGCCCTCTACATTTCGGATATCGCTGGGATTGATCGCGGCGGCTTCGACTTTGATCAGGACTTCGCCGGGGTTCAGCGCCGGGGTGTCGCGTTCAATCAATGACAGGACAGCGGGAGGGCCCTATCGTTTGAAGTGTAACGTCCGCATTTTCATTTTTATCTTGCTCCGGTTCACGTCAGGCGCGACGGATCGTCCGCATGCATATGGCCAGACGTATTATTCAGAACCAAGCTGACGGCCTGGACATTTCAACCGCGGATACGGGCGCGCAATCGCGTTTGTCCGGGTCATTTCGGAGCCACCGATCTAACCCGGCCCATGCCCACGCAATTCCCCCGAACGCACGCTGGCGATCGCGTTGTTCAGGATGCCCACGATTGCCTCATCCGCGAGCGTTCGCGCCAGCAGCGCCATGGAACCGCCAAGCAAAGCGGACGCTATGGCGATCGGCGGCACGTTTTGCCCGATCATATACTCGATCGCCTTATCGATAACCGAACCCGCGAGGCTCAGTTCGGCGGGCGTTTCCTGATCGGGCCCTGACGGCATTGTTTTGCCTCCTTATTCGGTTAACGCCGGAACCGGCGCCTCGTCGGCCTGCATCGTCCACATGCGCGCATACAGTCCGTCGCGCGCCAGCAGCGCCGCGTGCGTACCGCGTTCCTCGATCCGGCCATCATGCAGCACGATGATCTCGTCAGCGTCGATCACCGTGGATAAACGATGCGCGATCGTCAGCGTGGTGCGATCCTTCATAGCGGCCCGGAACGCGCCCTGGATATCTTGTTCGGTGCCCGTATCGAGCGCGCTGGTCGCCTCGTCCAGGATCAGGATGCGCGGGTCTTTCAGGATCGTCCGGGCGATAGCGACCCGCTGCTTTTCGCCGCCCGAGAGTTTCAGGCCGCGCTCCCCCACCATGGTGTCGTACCCGTCCGGCAACCGGATCACGAAATCATGCACCTGCGCCAGCCGCGCCGCCTGCTCGATTTTGTCCTGGGAGGCACTGGGCTTTCCGTACCCGATGTTGTAGCGGATCGTATCGTTGAACAGCACGGTATCCTGCGGCACCACGCCGATCGCGGCGCGGACGCTATCCTGGGTGACATCTCGAATGTCCTCACCGTCGATCAGAACGCGGCCGCCGGTGATGTCGTAGAAGCGGAACAACAACCGGCTGATGGTCGATTTACCGCTGCCGGTCGGACCGACGATCGCCAGCCGCTTGCCTGCCGGGATGGTGAAGCTGACGCCGTGCAATATCTCGCGGTCGGGGCGGTAACCGAAGCGGACATTTTCGAAGCGCACCTCACCGCCGGAAGCGACCAGAGCCGGCGCGCCGGGCTTATCCTCGACCTCGGCCGCGACGTTCAGCAGGGCGAACATCTGCTCCATGTCCACCAACCCTTGCTTGATGGTCATGTAGACCATGCCAAGGAAGTTCAGCGGCTGATACAACTGGATCAGATACGTGTTGATCAGCACAAACGAACCGATGGTCATCGCGCCCTCGGCCATCGATTGGGCGGCCATCAGCATGATGATCGTCAGCCCGATGGCTATGATCCCAGCCTGGCCGAGGTTCAGCATGTTCAACGACACCTGCACCCGGACGGCGGCGCGCTCGTAACGGGCGAGGGCTTTGTCGTAGCGCGCCGCCTCGTGCGCCTCATTGCCGAAGTATTTGACGGTTTCGTAGTTGAGCAAACTGTCGAGTGCTTTGCTGGAGGCGTCGTTGTCCGTCTCGTTCAGCGTGCGCCGGTAACGGCCGCGGCGGCCGGCGAGGATGCTGGTAAAGGCGACGTAGACAAGCACGGCCGTCAGCGTGACGGCGGCATAGCGCCAGTCGAACATGTGCCAGATGATGCCGGTCACCAGCAGCAGCTCCACCGCCGTCGGCACGACATTGAACACCGCGAGCCGCAGCACCGACCCCATGCCCAAAGTGCCGCGGTCGATGACACGTGACAGGCCGCCGGTCTGGCGGTCGAGGTGAAAGCGCAGACTGACCCGATGGAGATGCCGGTAGGTCTTCAGCGCCACCAGCCGCACCGCGCGCTGCGAGACCGACGCGAACAGCGCGTCGCGGATTTCTCCGAATCCCGCCGCTCCGATCCGCGCGATGCCATAGCCAAGGATCAGTGCCAGTGGCAGCGCGATGACGAGATTGCCCGGCGTGGTCAGGGTGTCGACGGTCCGTCCGTACAGGATCGGCACATAGACGGCGGCGGCCTTCGCCAGGAACATGAACGCGACGGCCGTGACCACCCGCGCCCGCGCGGCGAGATTACCTTTGGGCCACAGATACGGCGCGATCGAGAGCATGATCTCAACGTTCGACAGGTATCTGGGCTTGATCGCGAGGGGCGGGGCGGCGGCGCGCGTATGTCTCATGGCACAGGATGTGGCACGGGAGGACCGGGATTGGAAGAAGTTCAGGGCGGCGAGGGTTCGGCCAGGACTTCCGCGATACGGGCGACGAAGCGGGTGGCGGTGTCGAGGGCGTTTCGCGCCCTTTCCTCTGGAACTGTCCGATCCCGGCCGACTCCGTAATCGGTGACGTCCTTGAGGCCATAGGCCCTCGAAAGGAACCGGCGCAGTTCGTCATCGAAGCGCGGATCGGCCTCGATCTGCCGCTAGAACGAGTTGTGGGTCCCGCGGTGAGTTTTCACCGCCCGCCCAGTCGTTTCGAAAATAAAGGCGCGAGCGGCCGTGAGAGCCGCCATATACGCGGCGCGCCCGCTCTGTCCCCATAGACGGATCGCCTGGATCGAGTGTGCTTCTTCGAGATGCTCCCGGGCTGTGTCCAGCATCTCGGCGGATTCGGGCTTCAAAAGTCGATCCCATCGCGGCGGATTTCACCCATGAGGGCGCTGCGTTTCGACCATTCCGAGATATGAAAGGGCTTGGCGTCGAGGAAGTCACCAGTGCCGCCGAGGAACTCCACCCTTAGGTCTGCAAGCCGGTCCATCTCCTGCCACCAATCGGGAATGCCGGTCAGAAACACCGCGACATCGTAATCGGATTCGTCGTTCCAATCGCCGCGCGCACGCGAACCGAACAGGACGGCGCGGGCAAGCGTATCCCCATACATTCGTTCCAACCTGTGCCGGAGCGGAACCAGCACCGGATCATCCGGCAGCAAAGCCGACATAACGGGAACCTCATCCAGTCCCCCGTTATGCCACAACCGGCTACTCCGCCGCCATCGCCTTCTTCGGCGGGGTCTGCACCACGGGCGCCAGTTCCGCGGCCCCGAACGACTGTGCCCGCCGTTCATTGCCAACCGGATGATAGGTGGTATCCCGGATCAACGGCACGCGTCCGATCCCCCCGATCAGGCTTTCCATCGCCTCGGGCGGAAACTCCTGGCCATGCTGGGTGCCGGCGGCCCGCGAAATACTTTCGTTCATCAGCGTCCCGCCCATGTCGTTGGCGCCCGCTTCCAGGCACATCGCCGCGCCCTCCGGCCCCATCTTTACCCACGACGTTTGGATGTTGGTGATCAGCGGATGCAGCGCCAGGCGAGCGACCGAGTGCATCAGGATCGCTTCACGCAGCGTCGGACCTTTCCGCGCCATGCCCCGCAGATACATTGGCGCTTCCATATGCACGAACGGCAGCGGCACGAATTCGGTAAACCCGCCGGTTTCCGCCTGAAGATCGCGCAGCACCAGCAAATGCCTGGCCCAGTTTAACGGCCCCTCGACATGTCCGTACATGATCGTGGAGGTTGTACGCAGGCTCAACGCGTGCGCCGCCCGCGCGACATCGATCCACTGTTGCGTGTTGATTTTATCGGGACAGATGATGGCCCGGATTTCATCGTCGAGAATTTCCGCCGCCGTGCCCGGCAGTGTCCCAAGCCCAGCTGCCTTCAGGTCGGTCAAAAATTCAGTCAACGTCTTACCCAATGTCGCCGCGCCTTGCGTCACCTCCAACGGCGAGAACGCGTGAATATGCATCCCAGGCACCGCCGCTTTGATCGCCTTGCAGATATTCACATAAGTGGCACCCGTGTAATCCGGATGAATACCACCTTGCAGGCAGACCTCGGTCGCGCCGCGTTCCCACGCCTCTTCCGACCGGCGAACGATTTCCGACATATCGAGGTCATACGGAGTCCCACGCAACGCCTCATGCGTCTTGCCCTTGGAGAAGGCACAGAACTTGCACCGATAATAACAGATATTCGTGTAGTTGATGTTGCGGTTAACCACGTACCGCACCGTCTCCCCGCTGACCGCACGGCGCAGTTCG
Source organism: Acetobacteraceae bacterium (assembly GCA_009693865.1). GTDB lineage: Bacteria > Pseudomonadota > Alphaproteobacteria > Acetobacterales > Acetobacteraceae > Rhodopila. Next base: position 14,838 of record SHWL01000078.1, read on the forward strand.
TCGGCGACGGTAATCACCCTCTCGTAATCCACGTCGCGGGTGGCGAACAGGCGGACGATCTCAGGCTCGTTCAGACGTTCGCCCGCCGTGGCGCGGGACAGGATTCGTTCGACTTCAGGATCGGCGTCACTCAACAGGATCGGCCGCGGCGTGGGGGAGATCGTCTCGCCCGGCGACCAGGCATCGTCTCGCGCCCATCCCTCGGAGTCGGACTGCTGAATAACCCGTGGCGCGACTTTCTTATCCAGCCACCGCGCGGGATCGGCCGACCAGGCGGGATAGATCGGCAAGCGGGCAACGAGGATTTTGCCCATCTCCGCCGTGTGCAGTGCCAGCGCGTCGAGTTCTGGCCAGGGCGCTTCCGGGTTCACGTGGTCGATCGTGACCGGCGACACGCCGCCCCAGTCGTCGATCCCCGCGGCGATCAGATTCTGGTAGACGCCCGGGGAAAGGTTCGGCGGCGCCTGCACATGCACGTCCGGCGGCAGGATCAGCCTCGCGGCGGCGATCGTCCACAACTCGTCGTCCAGATCCGGCTCGTCCGCGTTTGCCCGCTTCGTATCGGGCTTGGCACGGAAATTCTGCACGATCACTTCCTGGATGTGCCCATAATCAGCGTGCAGAGCCGCGATCGCCTCCAGCGCGTCCAGCCGTTCCGCCCGCGTTTCCCCAATGCCGATCAGGATACCGGTCGTGAACGGCACCTTCAGTTCGCCCGCCAGCCGCAGCGTCTCCAACCGAACAGCGGGATGTTTGTCGGGGGAGCCGTAATGCACGCCGCCCGGCTCGCACAGTTTTTCGCTGGTCGATTCCAGCATGATCCCTTGGCTCGCGGACACCTCTCGTAATGACGCGATTTCCTCTCGGGTCATCGTGCCGGGATTCACATGCGGCAGCAGGTTCGTTTCCTTCAGTACCAGCGCGCACATCGCCCGCAAATAGGAGATGGTCGTTTCGTGGCCGAGTTCGGCCAACGCCTCCCGCGCGGCGCGATACCGCAGTTCCGGCTTCTCGCCGAGAGTGAACAGAGCTTCAGTGCATCCGGCGGCCTGACCCGCTTTGGCGATGGCCAGAACCTCCGCCGAGGACAGGTACGCGGCGTGACCGGCGCGCGGCCGCTCCGCGAAAGTGCAGTAGTGGCACACGTCGCGGCACAGTTTCGTCAGTGGAATGAACACTTTCCGTGAATAGGACACGAGCCGCCCATACGTCGCGTCCCGCTTTTCCGCCGCCGCCGCCATCAAATCGGGCAACGCGGCTGTTTCAATCCAATGTCGGTTCATGACGATGCTTTCAGAACAACTTCTTCGCCGAAGCGATGCAGCACATCCAAGGTTTGCTCAATCGTCGGCCGCTGCAGGTAAACGATGAGGTGGTTCACGCCAAGCGCCTTCAGCGCCGCGGCGTCTTCTAACATGGCATCGCTCGATCCGGAAAACATCTGCCGTCCGCCTTCTGGCAATGACTTCTCCCTCCAACTGGGCGGCATGAACCAGATATAGGCGATGTCGATGCTGGCGGGATCGCGTCCATGCCGCTTGGCCGCCCGATGCATCCGCCCGATCCCCTCCTTCAGCCGCTCCGGCGTGTTCAGCATCACCTGGGCGTTGTTCGACACCGGATACCAGGCGTCACCGAGTTGCGCGACCCGCCGCAGCGAGGGACCGCTTTCACCGCCAACCCAGATCGGCGGGTGAGGTTTGGACACTGGCTTCGGCTCGAACACCACATTTTCGAAGTTTGTGTATTTGCCGTGCATCGACGGCCGGTCCTCGGTCCACAGCGCCTTCCAGGCGCGGATATATTCATCGGTGACGGCGCCGCGTTCCTCGTAGGGAGGCGTGCCAAGGGCCGCGAACTCCTCCTTCATCCAGCCCGCGCCGACACCGGCGATAACGCGCCCGCCGGACAGGACATCGGCGGTCTGGAACAGTTTCGCGGTCAGCACTGGCGGGCGATGCGGCACGACCACGACGGACGTCAGAAGTTTGATGCGTTGCGTGCAGCCAGCCCAGAAGGCCAGCGTTGCCAAGGCGTCGAAGCACTCCTTCGTCGGCGCGCCGGGCCAGATGCCATCGGCGGTGTAAGGATAGCGGACCTCGGTCGTCACCGGCACGATCAGATGGTCAGCGACCCCAATGATGCCATAGCCCGCGGCCTCGGCATGGGTCGCGACGGCCATGATGTTCTCCCGCGTCACCATGCAGCCGCGCGTGCCAATATGAATGCCGAACTCCACGCCGTTCTCTCCCCTGGTTGCCACCTGACGTTGCATCGTGTGCTATCGGGGCCAACGTGGCAATTCGCCACACATGGAGGAACAGATGCAGATCGGTTGCAGCGCGCCCTCGAGCGGCCCTTTGATCGGCCCCGATAACCTCGTCCGCATTGCCCAGGAGGCGGAGATGCTGGGGTTCGATTATGTGACGGTGAGCGATCACGTGATGATTCCGACCTCCATCGCCTCGCGGTATCCCTATTCGGATTCCGGCGAGTTCCCCTCCGGCGCGGCGGCTGAGCGGCTGGAGCAACTGACAGCGGCGACCTTCATCGCGGCGGTCACCTCCAAATTGCGGATTGTCACCTCGGTCATGGTGGTGCCGCACCGGCCTGCCGTTCTGACGGCGAAAATCCTCGCCACCCTCGATTACCTCTCCAAAGGCCGTCTCACCCTTGGCATTGGCGCGGGCTGGTGCGAGGAGGAGTTCATCGCCATTGGCGCCCCGCCCTTCGCGGATCGCGGCGTGGTGACCGATGAGTGGATGATGGTCTGCAAGGAGCTGTGGACCGCCGACGCACCGAAGTTCGACGGCAAATACGTGAAATTCAGCGACGTTCTGTTTCCGCCCAAGCCGGTGCAGCAGCCGATCCCGATCTGGATTGGCGGCGAGAGCAACCCGGCTTTGCGCCGCACCGCGAAATACGGCGACGCGTGGTACCCGATCGGCACGAACCCGCAATTCCCGCTGGACACGCTGAACCGGTTCAAGGCGGGCGCCGCGAAACTGCGCGGCATGACAGAAAAGGCCGGCCGCGACCCGAATGCCGTGGGTCTGGCGTACCGCGTGTCCTCGAACCCCGAGGCTCAGCCGAAGGGAACCGTGGACGGGCAGCGCAAGCTGTTCAGCGGAGGTGCCGAGGACTTCGTTGGCGACATCAAGGCGCTGTCCGAGGCGGGCGTGACCTCGTTCGATTTCGGCATGTTCGGCCCGACATTGGACGCGACGATCGCCAATATGCGGAAGTTCCGCGACAACGTCGTGGCGAAGGTGCGGTAGCCATGCAAATCGGTTTCAACGCGCCGACATCGGGGCCGCTGATCGAGCCCGATAGTTTCGTTCGTATCATCGCCGAGGGTGAAGCCCTCGGTTTTGATTACGTCACGATCAGCGACCACATCATGGTGCCACGGAATTTGGAATCCAAATATCCGTATACGGACACGGGGGAGTTTCCCGCGGGCACCCAGGCGGCATGGCTGGATCAACTCGGCGCCACCGCCTTCATCGCGGCGATGACCAAGAAACTGCGTTTCGTGCTGTCGGTCATGGTGGTGCCTCACCGGCCCGCCGTGCTGACCGCGAAACTTCTTTCCACCATCGACCATTTGTCCAAGGGCCGGCTGACCCTTGGCATCGGCGTCGGCTGGTGCCGGGAGGAGTTCGAGGCGATCGGCGCCGCCCCGTTCGACGACCGCGGCCATGTGACCGACGAGTGGATGGCGGCGTGCCAGGAACTTTGGACAGCCGAATATCCTCGGTTCGACGGGAAGTATGTAAAGTTTGACGACGTGACCTTCAATCCGAAGCCCGCGCAGTCGCCGATCCCGATCTGGGTTGGCGGCGAAAGTGGGCCCGCGCTGCGGCGGACGGCAAGATACGCGCATGGCTGGTATCCGGTCGGGACAAACCCTCAGTTCCCGATGAACACCGTCAGCCGGTTCAAGAAGCAGCTGGAACGCTTCCGCGGCTTTTGCGAGAAGGCGGAGCGGAACCCGGCGGAAATCGCCATCGCGTTCCGGGTACTGGGCGGTCCCGGCGGAAAGCCTCGGGCGAGCATCGATGGCGAGGCGGAGATGTTCACCGGCGGCGACGCGGACTGGGTGGAGGACATCAAGGCTCTGGGCGAACTGGGTGTCAGCGCGGTCGATGTGCGGCTGTTCCGCCGCTCGCCAGATGATACGATCGACGCGATGCGGCGGTTCCGCGACGGGGTGATGACGAAGCTGTGAGGGCTACAGGCGAGAGCGCGGGTGGCAAGAGTGGAGTTGCGGACCTCGAACGCCGAAATTCGATGGCCTTGGCACCCGCCGTTTAACGCCGCGGCACGGATGACCGGTATGCCTGGCTGATCAGGCCATCGATTCCCCGTACGACCCGCGTGGTGGAGGTGTCGTCCGCGGGCGGGACAACCAGTCACTCCCGGCCGGACGGCGGCCTCGAATTGCAATGCGCCGTGGCGGCGTCGAACAACGCATTCAGATCGGCGTGGCCCTCGGCGATCTTGCTGGTCTGGAACCAGCCGAGGACGTGGTAGCTCTCGAACTGGCTTTCCGAGAAAAACTGGTCGGCTGTCGTCTCATGTGGGAAGGTTTTGTGTTCCGCGCCATAGGCCCGCGTCGCGACTGGAATGTCGGGCAGATAGGTTGGCTTGATGTAGATCAGGCGGCCCGTCCTGGCTTCGCGGCGCCAGTCGTCGAGCGCGCGGTCGGCTGGCGGGACGGGAACCTCGGTAGCCTGCCCGGGGGCCGGTAGATATTCGATCTTCCCGACTGCCACCCCAAGCGCCGTCATCGGTCTGGCTTTCTCCTGGTCGGACTCGATCTGTTTGCGTGACTGGATATGCATGTCCTTTTGCATCGTCACCCGCACCGGCAGGTCGATCTCCGCGCGACGGATCGCCATACCGAGATCGAAGAATTCACCGGCGGGATCGGCGCTCGCATCCACCACCACGATCAGTTCGCAGCGCCGCCGCAGCATCTCATAGAGACCGAGATTGTCGAAATGCCCGCCGTCGGAGAGATAAATCGCGCGGCTGTCGAGCGTGGTGCGGCCGATCAGATCGCCGAGCAGGGCGCGGATCGCGTCCGGGGGACGATTCTGGGCCAGATCGGCGGGCTCGTTCGCCTTTGACACCGGGTTGGGCAGCCACAGGCCGAGGCGGACATTGAACAGGGTCATGATGAAGGCGGTCAGAGCGCTGGTGTGATAGCCAAAGTTTGGGCTGGCCGCGGCGCCGGAGGCGGCGACCACGGACCCAAGGCTGATGCCGCTGGGCACCGCGCCGCCGTCGCGGTGCTTCGGGTCTTCCCGTCCGGCGAAGTCCTGCGTCCTGATGAAGGCACGCCTGGGGTCCTGCTCGGCGAGTTCCTCCGCGCCGCAATGTAAGGGCGTGGCGGTATAGGAAGCCGCCATTCGCTCGCCCCTGCCCGGAGGGCCGCCACTTGATCGGTTCAAGGCCAGGTTGATCACCGGAAACAACTTCTGTGGCCCGCCATCGCCGCTTTTCAAGGATGCCAGGCGGATGTTGTCGTCCTCGTCGAAATCGGTGAACCAGTCGGGTCGACGCTTTGCGCGCGGGGTGCCGAGAAAGGCACGCACCAACCGGTTACGATACAGGCCGTGGATGGAGAAACGGTTGATATCGATCTTACGCAGCTTTGTGATGAGGATACACAGGATCAAAGCCAGCACGACCTGGGAAACGATATGCAGCCATCCCGCCAGCGCGGGCTTCGTGTCAGTTGCAAACAGCAAGACTGTCACCTTGCCTAAATTCGCCTGTACCTGCCCGCCCACGACGGCCAGCAGCCCGAGCAGGAAAGCCACCGACAGCAAGGTGGGCAGCGCCGCGTCGATCTGCTGCTTGACGGTCGGGTTCTTGGCCACTTCGGGTGCCCAGGATTTGGCTTGCCTGGCCAGCCAGGCGGCAAGCCCGCCGGACGCCGCTACCCCCGCCGCGGTCACGCCCCCTGCGGTGCCCTGGAGATCCAGCGCCGGGGACAAATACGCCAGCAACGGGCCGAGTGACACGCAGGCGAAGGCGAAGACAGACCAGCCGGCGATGATCGCCAGGATGATGCCGTCGAGCCGCGCCAGCCATTCGCGATCCAGATCGGCGCGTGGTACCTCCCGCCGCAGCCCAAGATAAAAGCTCGACTGCACAACATACATCAGGGCCAGCACGATCGGTCCAAGCTGTGTCAGCAGCCAGCAGTTCTCATTATGGCCAATGGTAGGGTTGGGGTTGAGGGCGTAGCGGAAATCGATTGTCAGAATGGCCTTTTCAGGAAGGCAGTGGTGGCGGTCTGATGAAGGCCAGGGTTGCCAGGATATCCTCCCAGGCAGGAAAGACCA
>SHWL01000079.1 GCA_009693865.1 Acetobacteraceae bacterium
CTTCCATGGCGTGGCAACCAAATATCTCGACCATTACCTGGGCTGGCGCCGGACAGTCGAAGCTCTGGGGGGCGACATGCAGCCAGAGGACTGGCTGCGGAGCGCCGTCGGAATCGGACCATATCAATCAATAACGCAATGAGAGCCTAATTTTTTAACAATTTCCAACTCCGCCCCGCCCGTTGGCGGGAAATGAGGTCTTCGGGATGACGCGACAACAGGCGATCACGGTCTACAGCGATTATAAGAGTCCCTATGCCTATCTGGCGAAGGAGGCCGCGTACGCGTTGGAGACGACGTACGAGGTTACCGTGACCTGGAAGCCTTATATCCTTGATATCCCGCAATATCTTGGATCAGCGCGGGTCGATGACACCGGACGCGTGCTGGAGGAAAGCCGCAATGCCCATCAGTGGCGGCGGGTCCGTTATAGCTACATGGATTGCCGTCGGCAGGCGCGGAAGCAGGGGCTGACGATTCGGGGGACCCGGAAAATCTGGGATTCAACACTCGCCGCCGCCGGGATGCTGTTCGCTCAGGACCAGAGCGAAGCGGTTTTCCGGCGATATCACGATGCCGTGTTCGAGCGGTTCTGGCGCCGCGAACTGGACATCGAATCGATCCCCGAGATCGCCGCTGTGCTTAAGGACGCGGGTGCCGATGTCGCGCGCTTTACGGACTGGGTCGATACGGGCCTCACGGAGGTGGCCCGGATTTCCCGGGAGGCCGAGGCGCTTGGCGTATTCGGCGTGCCGAGTTTCATCGTCGAACGCGAGTTATTCTGGGGACGCGAGCATCTGCCCGATATCAGGGAACTTCTTTCCGGCGGGCTTGACCAAAACGCCGGGCGAACCCGTACTCTATCGGAATGATGTGAGGGGCAGCCCAATCCCCCCGGCGGCGTTGGCGAGCCTCTGAAGTTCCTGCCTCTCCAACGTCAAATCGGCAGCCGGGCCGCAATCGCCCGCGCCTTTCGCAGTGTGGCGCCCAGCCCAATGCACCCGGAAACGCGGCGGGCTGGTTTCCTCGCGTGCTTCCACGATCAGGCTACCGCCACCCGCGGACATCTCGTTGGGGTCGAAGACACACGGGCCAGCCAACGCGTTCCGCGCCGTGACGGCGGTCGTGGCAATCGTCAATCGCCAGGTATCGGTGCCGGAGGAGTTCGGAACAAACACGATCATATCGCCAATTCTGGGGCGGAGCCGGTCGTATTTCAGGGCCAGCCAGGTGGTCATGCCGCCGATCGTGACGAGCAGAAGCGCGACGGCCAAAGCCGACGTCCAGGTGGGGGACGACAGCCGGGATGTCTGGCGCGGATCGTGACCCGGTTGAATCATGCGGGAACTCGATATTGCATTGCCACATGAATTCAGGAAGGCATATGCTGCGATGCAACATCGGCTGCCAGGCTTCCTCCGCGGCAAAGGTTCTCCCTTCGCGCACAGCTGGTCAGGCCTCGGCGGTTTCCTCGGCCTCGGCGTAGATGTCGGACCCGGTGCCCGGTTGGCGCAAGGTTCTGCCGGCGCAGTTCAATCGTTGAGGATCGCGACCGCCCGCGTCCAACCGGCCGAGGCCCTGTGAACCTTGACCGGGAAACACACCACCTCAAACCCATCCGCGGGCAGTTGCTCAAGGTTGTGCAGTTTTTCCAAATGCGAGTATCCGATTTCCCGTCCGGCGCGATGGCCCTCCCAGATCAGGCTGGCGTCGCCGCCCGCCGCGATCTTTTCCCGGGTCAGGGAGAACGGCGCATCCCAGCTCCAGCCGTCGATGCCGACCAGACGCACGCCACGCTCCAGCATCCACAGCGTCGCGGCCTTGCCCATGCCGCAACCGGAGTCGACGTAATCGTCCTGCCCGTATTTCGCGCCCGCGGCGGTATTGACCAGCACGATTTCCAAAGGTTTCAGCGTATGGCCGATGCGTTTCAACTCCGCCTCCACGTCGCCGGGCGTGGCGACATAGCCTGCCGCCATGTGGCGGAAATCGAGCTTCACGCCGGGTTGGAAGCACCACTCCAATGGGACCTCGTCGATCCGCCAGGAAGGCTCGCCGCCAGGTTTCAGCGCGTGGTTCATGGTAGAGAAAAAGTGATACGGCGCATCAAGATGCGTGCCGTTATGGGTGCTGATCTGGACCTTCTCGACCGCGGCGTATTCACCATCCGGCAATTGGTCGATCCGCACCCCCATATATTCCGCCATCGCCGGCGCCGTCTGATGATGATCCAGATACTCGATCTGAGGCAGCATATGCGGCGGATCGCTCCTGATTCCGGTTTTCAGGGCGACGGAGATATCGATCAGGCGGCGTGGCATTTGCGTTTCCCGCGTTCATGAAGGTCGCGGCACGATAATCGAAGAGGCCTCGCCTTACCACAACCACGGCTGCCCGGCCGGCGCCCCTGCCCGCCCCGGCCAAATATGAATATCCCGCGATTTCACCGGGAACTGTGACTGAGATCACAGAGGACGTCCCCGCGCCTCGGTAGGGTGATCGTGAAGAGCCGGGAAAACCGGCGGGGGATACCATGGATCATCTTTTGGCGGGAACTGAGATCAGGCTTACCTACCTTCAGGACCATCGCGCGCTCGCGCGGATCGATTGGGCGGCCGTGTTCGACGATCTGACCGATGCGGGCGCACCGCCCAACCGCTGCCAATGGCGCGACCTGGACGAGTTGACGCATGTCGTTCTGGCGACGGACCGCGTGACAGGCCGCCACGCGGGTTTGCTGGGTCTGGTAGAGCGGAAGACCCTGGTGGAATCTTACCTGTCGATCGACGCCGCGATGGTACGGCCCGGAGACGATGGCCTGCTTCCGCGCGCCATGCTGGCGCATATCCTGGCGCGGATTGTTTGTCTGGATGGGAAACCCATCGCGCTCGCCGCGCCGCCGCATGACCAGACGATCGAAATCGCGTTGCGCGGCCTTGGCGATGCGATCACTGGCGCCGACCCATACCCGTCCGATAACGGGACTGTTATCGCCTTCGCGACGGCGGCCCTCGCGCGACGGATCGGGCCGTCCAGCACGATCCTCGATCTGCGTACTGTCCTGGAATCCTCGTTGCTACGCGACCTGCGGCGCCTTCACCGCGCCCGGCCCGAGCGCGTCAAAGCCCGCCTTGGGCGCCTCATCCCAAGGAAACCGGCCAAGACCGGCGGTTCCACGCGCCATCCCAGAACAGCCACTCGTACTGGCAGGAACGGATAAAGGCGGTCGCCATCCGGGCGCGGACGGTTTCGGAAGCTGCTTCCGCCGCCCGGTCGGTGGTGGCGATGACGGCGCGAACCGCGTCGCCAAACCCTTCGTCGGCATAAGTGTCGATCCAGGCCCGATACGGATTGCTCGCCGCCGCGGTTCTGGCAATCGTGGTTCCGACATCCCAATAGAGCCAGAAACAGGGCAACAGTGCCGCGACCAGGACTTCCCATGGCTCGTGATAGGCTGATGCCATCAGGAAACTTGTGTAGCCGAGACAGTCCGGCGCGGGCTCGGCGGTGGCCAGGCTGGAGGGATCGACGCCAAATTCCAGTAGATACCGCTCGTGCAGCGCCACCTCGACCTCGATGGCGCCCAGGGCGTAGTGGCTGTAAGCGCGGAGCGTGGGGCCGTCGGGACCGCGGGCGCCGGCGATCGACAAAGCGCGGGCGTATTGGTCGAGGTAGAGCGCGTCTTGCACAATGTAGAACTGGAACTTTTCGCGAGGCAGCGTGCCGGCCGCAAGTTCCATGTTGAACGGCAACGCGTGGATCGCCGCCCGCAGGGGGGCCGTGCGTTGCCAGATGCGATCCGAAAAACCGGTCATGGGAGAGGTACTCCGTAAACGCGCGCCGCGGTGCCGGCGAACAAGGCGGCTTTCTCGGCGGCCGAGGCATGGGCGGCGATGCGTTTGAACGCGTTCCACACCACCTGGTATGAACACCAGCGTTTCTGGACCGGGAAATTGCTTTCGAACATGCAGCGATCCGCACCGAACAATTCGATGCTGGTGTCCAGCCAGGGGCGCCAGACGGCGGCGACTTCCTCGGATGACGGCGGGGTGTCTTTCGCGGCCGACCCCACGCCCGGCAAACGAATTGGCAGCGCGCCAAGTTTGACCGTCACGTTCTGGTGTTGGGCCAATGCCGCCATGCCCGCCTTCCAATCCGTGAAGACTTTTTGCCGGTCCGCGGCGTAGGGGCCACCAAGGATTGGGCTGCCGACATGGTTCAGAACGATACGAGTGTTGGGAAAGGCCGCGGCCAGATTGGCCACCTCGTGCAACTGGGGATGATACACCCAGGCATCGAACACCAGGTCCAGGGCGGCGAGGGCCGCGAAGCCCGCGCGGAAATTCAAATCGAGAAGCATGGCGGGCGCCGGCACGACTTTGTGGATGCGGTCGTGCCCGTCCCAGGCGGTGGATTGGCGAACGCCGGCGAACCGGCCGCCGCTGGCGATCATATGGCGTTCGAGCAACGGTTTCGCGCGGTCGCCAAGCATCAATTCGACCCGCCCGATCATACGGGCACACACTTTCGAAGCACCGAACGCACCGCTGGCGCCCATCGCCGCGACGCCGGTGACGAATTCTGTTTCTCCGATCGATTGTTCTTCAGCCGGTCCGGTTTGGCGGTACATCGAATGGCATTCTTCGAAGACCGTGGCGGCGACCTTATGGCCGCTGGCGATGTCCTCCAGCAGATCGGGCAGCAGATAGACGTTGCCGTCACGAATCCACAAATGATGATGCGGATCGACGATCGGCAGATCCGGCTCCAGGATCGTTTCGGTGTGTTTACTCAGCCACTCCTGGTCGATCTGGCCGGCGAAGCGGCTCGCGGTCTGGGCCATGGGCATGCTCCCTGCTGTTGTATTTTCCCGCCAAACGGTGTGTTGCGTGCGACCCTTTACGCGACGCTCTTCGAAACCATTTCGTATGTGTTGGTGGACAGACCGGCCAACGCCAGGATACGGTCGAGTTCCGTCTTCATCAGGCCCTGCCGGGCGATATCCATCCGCCGCCACTGACCCAAGGGTCCGACAATTCGTGCCGCCACCTGCGGGTTCGCCGGATCGAGCTGGATGACGATATCGGCCAGGAACCGATATCCCTCCCCCGATTTTTCATGGAATCGGACCTGGTTGGCTCCCGCGAAAGCCCCCACCAGCGAACGGATGCGATTGGGATTTTTCAGGTCGAAGTCGGGGTGCGCCGACAATGCTCGCACATGCGCGACCGTGTCCGGCAGCGCCGAAACCGCCTGGATCGTGAACCATTTGTCGCAAACCAGCGGATCGTCGCGCCATTTCGCGTGAAATGAGGCCAGCGCCGCGGTCCGCTCCGAACAGTCGATTCCCGCCAGCACCGACAGCGCCGCGAGGGAATCCGTCATGTTCCCGGCGGTATCGTATTGCCGTTTCGCCAGCGCGGGATCGCCGCCGGCGCTGAGGTAAGCGAGGCACGTGTTCCGCAACGATCGCGCCCCGATCGCCGCGCCATCGATGCTGTACGGGCCCGTATCCGCGAACCGGCCATAAGTGGCGCGCAGCCGGTCGCGCAGCGCGGCGCCAATCGCGATCCTGGCGATGTCCCGCACCGCGTGAATCGCGTCGACGTCGGCGATCGTCATTTGATCGGCGAGGAACGCCTCGCCCGGCAATATCAATGCTTCCGCCACGAATGCCGGATCCTTCTCCGCCTGTGCAAGAGTCTCAGACATCGCTTCGATCAAAGCGGGATCGACCGGCGGTGCCTCGCCGCGGTTCCAGGCGGGGATCATCTCCAACAGCACGCGTGTCGCGTACTGCTGTCCGGAATCCCAGCGCACGAATGGATCGGTGTCATGCGCGGCGAGGAATCGAGCACGGTCCGGGCTGATCCCGGACAGTTTCACCGGCGCGGAAAAACCGCGGAACAACGACGGGGTCGGTGGGCTCGCGACATCTTCGAACGTGAAGGTGGACTCCGCCTGGTCCGCCATCAGGACGCGCGTGCCCGTTGTCGCCGTGGCTTCGCCGGAGAGCTTCGTGTCGAGTTCCTGGCCGTTGCCATCCAGCAAACCCATTGCCACCGGAATGACCAAAGGACGCTTGTCCGGCTGGCCTGGCGTCGGTTTCGTGTCTTGCCGGATCGTTAACCGGTATTGTTTGCGATCCGGATCGTAGGAGTCGTCGATGGTCACCTCCGGCGTTCCGGCCTGATCGTACCAGGCGCGGAACCGGTCCAGATTAACGCCCGAGGCATCCGCCATCGCGGCGACGAAATCCTCGATGGTCACCGCGTTGTTGTCATGGCGTTCGAAATACAGATCCATGCCTTTCCGGAATGCTTCGCGGCCGATGATCGTGGCCATCATGCGGATGACCTCGGCGCCCTTGTTGTATACGGTCGAGGTATAGAAATTATCGATGGCGAGGTAGGATTTCGGCTGTACCGGATGTGCCAGCGGGCCGGCGTCCTCGCGGAATTGCGCCGCCCGCAGGCCGCGCACGTCGCCAATACGCTTCACGGCGCGGCTGCTTTGATCGGCTGAAAACTCCTGATCGCGGTAAACGGTCAGACCTTCCTTCAACGACAGTTGAAACCAATCGCGGCAGGTCACGCGATTTCCTGTCCAATTATGGAAATATTCGTGCGCGATGACTGCTTCGATGCCCACATAATCGGTATCGGTCGCGGTATCGGGTTTGGCCAGCACGTATTTCGTGTTGAAGACATTGAGACCTTTGTTTTCCATCGCTCCCATGTTGTAGTCAGAGACGGCGGCGATATTGAACACGTTCAGATCGTATTCCAGGCCGAACACGTCTTCATCCCAGCGCATCGATTGCTTCAGGGACCGCATCGCGTGCGCGCATTTGTCTTCGTCGCCCCGGCGGACATGAATGCCAAGATCGACTGGCCGGCCGGATCGCGTCGTGAATGAATCCTTGACCGAAACGAGATCACCGGCCACCAACGCGAACAAGTAACAAGGTTTCGGATGCGGATCGGTCCAGACAACCTTGTGCCGCCCATTGCCCAGATCCCGCACCGGGCTCGGATTGCCGTTCGACAGCATCACCGGCACCTGGATTTTATCAGCCTCGATGGTAACGGTATAACGCGCCATCACATCCGGCCGATCCGGAAAATATGTGATCCGGCGGAAACCCTCCGCCTCACACTGGGTGAAATAACTGCCGCCCGAGACGTACAGGCCGCTCAGTACGGTATTCTCTGCCGGCGCGATCTTCGTTTCTATCTCCAGCGTGCATTGTTCGGGCATCGCGGCGATCGTCAGAATACCGTCCTCGATTCGATACGAGGCCGCCGGCAAAGCGACGCCGTCTCGGGCGATGCGTACCAGCGTCAGAGCTTCGCCGTTCAGTCGCAGCGACTCGTCAGGCCCTGCCTTCGGGTTCCGGTGCAGCGTGAGCCGGGAGACCACAGTGGTCGCCGCGGGGTGCAGGTCGAACGCCAGATCGACGGTATCGATCAGGAAGGCCGGAGGACGGTAAGCGCTCAGCAGAACGGTCTGGGTCGTCATGGGGGTCTCTTTCACGATCGGGGCGCCGTGCCATTTTATTCCAACGGCCCGCGACAACGAGAGGTGGCGAGCGAAAACCAAGAGCGGTTGGTATCAAACGCAAAACGGCGTCAGCCGCGAGGCTGACGCCGCCCGCAAGCCCTAGCGTACCCGAGGCTCAGGCCGGTGTGAAGAACGGCATCGCTGGGCCGTCCCCCTCGGCCTTGATGAACTTCAGCTTCACGTCCATGCCGATCTTCACGTCCTTGAAGTCTACATCGACGATGTTGGTCATCATCTTCGGCCCTTCGGCGAGTTCGACATAGGCGATGCAATAGGGCGGATTGGCCCGCTCCATCACGCTGTAGGTGTAGATCTTCCCCTTGCCGGAAACCTCTTTCCACTCGATCGGGCCGAGCGTGAACGGAGAGATGCCGCGCGGGTACCAAATGAACTTCTTGGTTTGCACGCATTGCGGCAGCACCAGCTTGCCCTCTGCCGCGGCGTCGAAGAACGGCCGGGTTTCGGGGTTGGTGTCGGGGGTGCCGACGAACGGGATTTTGCGTTGAACGTAGGCCATGTCGATTACTCCCGCTCCAGGATCACAGTGCTGCCGACGTGACGGGTGCCCAAAGAGCCGCCCGTCCCATGGGCAATGGCGAGGTCGCAATTCGCGACCTGCACCGCCGGATGCGCTTCGCCGCGCAACTGCCGCACCGCCTCGATAATCTTGGTGATGCCGCCACGGTTCGCCGGATGGTTGGAACACAACCCGCCGCCATCGGTGTTAAACGGCAGCTTGCCGACGCCCGAGATCAGATTGCCGTCGGACACGAACTTGCCGCCCTCTCCCTTGGCGCAAAAGCCCAGGTCTTCGAGCTGCATGAGGACGGTGATGGTGAAGCTGTCGTAGATCGAGGCGTATTTGATATCGGCGGGCGTGATCCCGGCCATTTCCCATGCTGGTGGGCCGGACCAGCGCGCGGCCGAGTAAACCAGATCGACGTCGCCGCCATTCTGGTTTTTCGGCGCCTCGCCGACACCGATGACCTTCACACGTGGCCGCTTCAGGGTCCGGGCGATTTCCGGTCGCGTCACGATCAATGCGCCGCCGCCATCGCTGATGACGCAGCAATCGAGGCGATGCAGCGGGCTCGCCACCATCGGCGAGTTCACCACGTCCTCGACCGTCACCACGTCCCGCAGCATCGCATGCGGGTTATGCTGAGCGTGATGCGACGCGGCGACCTTGATCCAGGCGAGCTGTTCGCTGGTGGTGCCGTACTCGTGCATATGCCGCATGGCGCACATCGCGTACATGTTCGCTGTCGCGGGTCCGTAGGGATACTCGAACTGCATTTCCGCCTGCGAGGGATTGCCGGCGCGCGGCGCGGTGCCGGTCGCCTGGCCCTCACTGCGCGGACGGCCCGCCAGCGTGATCAGCGCGACGTTGCAGCGCCCGGTCTGGATCGCCTGCAGCGCATGCCCGACGGCGACCTGATAGGACGAGCCGCCGACGTCGGTCGAGTCCATGTGCCGGACCTTCAGGCCCATGTAGTCAATCATCGACATCGGGCCGAGGCCGGGCGCGTCGCCGGCGCAGTAATATCCGTCGACATCGTCCTTGGTCAGGCCCGCGTCATCCAACGCACCCTTGGCGCATTCGGCATGCAGCAAGGTGACCGATTTGTCGGACGCCTTGCGTGTGGGATGCTCCCAGGCACCCACGATGTAACCCGCACCTCGCAAACTCATGCTTCGCTCCCATTGCCCGCCGATTGGCGACTGACCCGTTGGCCTGGCGCGAGTATACCCATCGGTAGCAGGTCCGCCACCCCGGTAACGGCGACGGCGAACGCGGCGTTCGTGATCCACTTCAGTGCGGGTCAAGACTTCACGATCGACCCTCTGATTCCGGATACCAATGCGACCGTGCCGGAGCCTGCGACGCTCGCTTTGTTGGCGGTCGAGATCCTCGGCGTTGGCGCGGCTCGCCGGCGTCGCGACGCCCATTGAGCGGTAGCGGGCCGGCCGGCGAAACCGTCCGCGCGAACGGAATCAGGTCATAGGCTGGTCAACCAGGTCGAGCCGGCGCTCGATCCTTTCAAGCCGCATGTCCACCCGTTTCACGGGAGTGTTCAGTTCGGCCAAGGCGATGTGCGTATGACCAGCGTCGGCTTCGAGACCCGACCCGCGGCCTTTGAGATTGGACACATCGGCGGCGATGCCATCCAGCTTCGAATGGACCCGCGCAAACTGCCCCCGCGGGTAGTCCAGGACGTTGTTTTTCGAGGTGTCGCTCATCTCGCGTCAGGTCTCCGCAGGCTATTCATTTCGCTCTTATTGCGAAGCTTGTAGGTCAGGCCCCATTCCGGCCGCTCCGCTGATCCAGGCTTCCGGAGTAGATGCCTTGCCGAGTGCTTCGATGGTTCGACGCCAGCTCGGATAGTTCGGGAGGTTCTTGGTCGCGGCGCCGTGGAAGTGCCGCATCCATTCCCTGAGCCGCCCGTGATAAGCATTCACGTTGTTGATGTGAATGTCTGGTGCCTCCGGCCCGGGTAGGCCCTGGGCTGGCAAAACGTGGAACTTTATCCTGGCGCGGCGTGCGGACGCGGTGATGGCCGGCCCGCCATCGCAACATCATTCCACCGGCCTGGAAATGGTGTTTCCCAGCGCCGCGATCATGCTGGCGGCGTCGATCGCCGCGCCTGTGCGCTCACACGCGACGATGACCGGGATTTGCTCCGCCGACAGCCCCCGCCTGCTGGCTTTGCCACCCCGCTTGCGAGGTGTTCCCGGAAGATCTGTCCGTTTGCCCTTGAAGGACTCCAGAATGAACGCCTCATCCGCCTCGGCCACTCCTGACAAGGCCGCGGCTTGTCCAGATTGAGGGCGGCGGGGAAGCGGTGCCGCCAGCGGAATGCGGTGGTGGGATGCACGTCGCGGCGCGCGGCGGCCATCGCGGGCGGCTCGCCACTGATCAAGGCCGCGGCCCGATCGTTCCAGCGCTCCGGGTGGTGTGAACCAGCCAGCGGCGTTCCGGTCAGCGGATTGAATGTCTTCCGGCAGCGTGTGCAACGGTAGCGGGGCTTGCCGCTGACATAACCCCATCGGTGAACGCCATCTCCGCCGCGATGAGGACAGCCAAAATTCGCGATCCGGTCCTGTCCAACTTTCGATGACAAGCAGGGCCCGGCAGCGGTGGCGACAGTCTTTCCAGCCACCGTGCGAGGTGTCGTCCCGGCCTTAGGCGACGCCCAAAGATAAACGCTTCGATCGGGCACCAGCCTCCCCTCGTCATGGTTCGGCTCGACCGGACCATCGGTCGCGGTACAGTGCCGCTTCGGATGGTCCGGTCGAGCCGAACCATGACGTGGAGAGGAAGGCGGCGCGAGTCGTTTATCTTTGGGCGTCGCCTTATTCCGGAGCGGTGCCGGATTGCTCGTACCGCTCTGGCTTTCTTCAGGATCATTCGATCCGGCCACCGCCAAAGCGTGGTATGACTTTCCCCGTTGGGTTGGGTTCGATAGCGCAATCCCGGCCAGCCAATTCGCTTGCCTTATCTGTGGAAAAAACCTTGCCTTCCACCTGACCGCTGCTGACCCAGTACCCCCTTCATGCTCGATCCCGCTGACCCGATTGCTCAACCCCGAAAACCCGTTGCATCCGCCCGCCGTTCCGGTCAATGGAACCACATCAGCGTTATTCGTCGTCCGAGGTGTCACTCCATGTCAGAGTCCGAAATTGGCGTCCTGTCGCGCCAGGCCGTGGCGGCGCATGAGGCCGGAGCCCTGCCCGCCGCGGACGCGATATTGCGCCGGATCCTCGAACTCGATCCAACGAATGAGGACGCCATCCGGCGCCGGGTCGCGATCGCCCAGCAGCGGGGCCGGAGCGAGGATGCGCTGGCGGTCGTCGACGCGGCGATCCGCGCGGACCCGATCAATCCGGACTGGGCGATCGGCCGGGCTCTGGTGCTCGGCGTTCTGGGCCGCCGGGCGGAAGCGATCCCGGCCTACGATCAGGCGATCGCGCTGCGGCCTTTGGACGACGTCTATCAGCACGACCGCGCGATCACGTTACTGACAATCAACCGGTTTCCGGAGGCACTCGCCGGCTTCAACGCGGCGATCGCGATCCGGCCGGATTCCGCCCGCAACCATACCGCTCGTGGCGGCGCGCTATGGCGGCTTGGCCGGTTCGAGGAAGCGCTCGCGGGGTATGACCGTGCCATCGAACTCCAGGAAGATTTCGCTCATGCGTGGTTCGCCAAGGCGCTGCTGCTGCTGTTGATGGGGCGCTACAAAGAAGGGTGGGAGCTGCACGAGTGGCGGAACTGGCTGCCTCAATCGACCTCCGGGCAACGGCTGTTCCGGCAGCCGATGTGGGAAGGCGCGGGCTTCCACGGCCAGATGATGCTGCTGCACGCCGAGCAAGGTCTGGGCGACACGATCCAGTTCTACCGCTTCGTGAACGTGGCCAGAAACCTCGGCGGCGTGATCGTGGAGGTGGCTGAACCTTTGGCACGCCTGCTGGCCTCGCAGCCAAACGCGCCGCTGGTACTTGGCCCCGGACAGTTGCTGCCGGACTTCGCGCTGCAATGCCCCATCATGAGCCTGCCCTGGGTGTTAGGCACGGAGCTGCATACGATCCCCACCTCTATCGCCTATCTCGAAGCAGACGCTGCTTTGGCCGCCTCTTGGGCGTCCCGCCTGCCGCCAAAGCGCCCGGGTCAGCTTCGGGTCGGCATCTCCTGGACAGGCAATACGACTTTGGCGGTCAACCACACCCGCTCGATGCCGCTGGCGACGATGCTGTCGATGTTCGGACCGGATGTGGCGCTGGTGTCGTTGCAAAAAGACGTTCCGGCAAGCGATCAAACCAAGCTCGCGGAGGCGAGCCAGGTCACGGACCTTGGCGGGTCGTTCGCCGACCTCGCGGACACGGCGGCGGTGATCAGTCAACTCGACCTCGTGGTTTCGGTCTGCACCTCTGTCGCCCACGTGGCCGGTGCGCTTGGGAAACCGGTCTGGATCATGCTGGCGGCCGACGCGGACTGGCGCTGGCTCACGGATCGCGAGGACAGCCCGTGGTATCCGTCCGCCCGTTTGTTCCGCCAGGAGACCCCCGGCGACTGGGACGGCGTGGCCGCGCGGGTCAGAGAAGCGCTTGCCCGGCTGCCGGTGCCGCGGTGAACGAGGCAACCAACTTGCGAACGATTCTGGTCACCGGAGGGGCCAGCGGAATTGGTGCCGCCATCTGCCGTGCCCTCGCCGCTCCCGGTACCGCGGTCCTGATCCATACCCGCCGCAACCAGGAAGGCGTGGACCGGGTCGCCGCCGAGGTGGCCGCGGCCGGCGCCAAGGTAAGCGTGATATTGGCGGACCTGACCGTGCCGGAGGCCGCCGCCGCGGTGGTTCAGGCGGCGATCGAACGGTTCGGACGGCTGGATGTGCTTGTCTCCAACGCCGGTTTCGCCGACCGCACGCCGTTCGCGGCCTTGTCCGACGTGGCGATGACGGCGTCGGTGGAGGCAATCCAGGGCGCGTTTTTCCGCCTGGCCCGCGCCGCGATCCCTTCTTTACGTGTCGCGACCGACCCGCGCGTTGTCGCCGTGTCGAGCTTTGTCGCCCATGCCTACCGGACCAATGTCGCGACATTCCCCGCCTCGGCCGCCGCCAAGGCCGGGTTGGAGGCATTGGTCCGGGCCCTCGCGGTCGAACTGGGCCGGGACGGGGTCACGGTGAACGCGGTCGCGCCGGGCTTCATCCGCAAGGACGCGGGCGCCCATCGGGCCATCGGTGCCGGCACGCTGACGGATCAGTCGGCGAACATCCCGCTTGGCCGCATCGGACTGCCCGCCGAGGTCGCGGCCGCCGTGGCGTTTCTGGCCTCACCCGCGGCGGGCTACATCACCGGGCAAATATTGCATGTCGATGGCGGGCTGGTCATCTGACGCGGACGTCCGGAACGCCGGCGGAACCCGGTTCGGTGGCTGACGGGTCCGACGTCGCGGCGTGGTTGCGCGAGGCCGCCGTGCTGGCCGATGCGGGCCGGACCGCTGAAGCGGACGATCTGTTGGGCCGCGTGCTGGAGCGCGATCCCGCGAACCGGGACGCGCTCCTGCGCCGGGCCGGATTCGCGAGGAACGCGGAACGGACGGATAAGGTTCTGTCCGTGCTGGAGGCCGCGATCCGGGCCGATCCGGCAAACCCGGAGTGGCACCTCGGCCACGCGTTGACCCTGATCGAACTCAACCGCCACCAGGCCGCGCTTGCCGCGTTCGATCGCGTCATCGCCCTGCAAGAGGACAACGCGGAGGCCTGGTTCGGCAAGGCATCGCTGATGCTGCAATTTGGGCGCTACAAAGAAGGGTGGGAACTCTTCGAGTGGCGCTTTTACGGAACGGGCGCCGCGGTCGGCGCCAGGGTATTCCGGCAGCCGCCGTGGGACGGGCAGGGGTTCCACGGCCAGATGCTGCTGGTTCATGCCGAGCAGGGTCTTGGCGATACCATTCAGTCCTACCGGTTCGTGCCGATGGCAAGACAACTCGGCGGCGTGACCGTCGAGGTTCCGCGACCGTTGGCTCGCCTGTTCGCCTCGCAGCCGAACGCGCCACTGGTCGTGCCGCGCGGCGATCCGCCCCCGCGGTTCGATCTGCAATGTCCCATGATGACGCTACCGTTGGTGCTTGGCATCGAGTTGCATTCGCTGCCCGGTGCCCCCTATCTGGTCGCGGACCCCGCTCTGGGCGCCGCATGGCGCGCGAAATTGCCACCTCTCGGAGACCAAATGCGCGTCGGGATCGCCTGGGCCGGAAATCCGGAGCATCCGAACGATCGTAATCGTTCCGTATCGCTATCGGTCATGCTGGACATGGCCGGGACGGGGGCGATGGTTGTCTCGCTTCAACAGACCGTTCCTGATGCGGACCAACAAACCTTGCGGGAGGCCAGTCACGTGATCGACCCGAGGGCCGGTTTGACGGACTTCGCGGAAACGGCGGCGTTGATCGATCAGTTGGATCTGGTCATCGCGGTGGACACGTCGGTCGCGCACCTTGCCGGTGCCATGGGCAAACCGGTCTGGATCCTGTTGCCGGCGAACGCCGACTGGCGCTGGTTACTGGAGCGTGACGACAGTCCCTGGTACCCGTCCGCGCGCCTTTTCAGACAGGACAAACCTGGAGACTGGGCTGGCGTGGCCGCGCGGGTCCGCGACGCCCTCAAGGAATGGCCACGCCGGGCTTGAACCTGGCACCGGCGAAGCGCGAGTTGGGCCGCCGCGTTACCGAACCGCGGCGCGGGCGAATGTCCGGACCCGGTCGCCGATCTCCGGATGTTCCCGCACCAACGCCGCGATCTGTGCCTCCAGGTTCCGCTTGCGCCGCATGTCGACATTTCCCCAGTCGACGACGGGCGTGATCGTGACAAGGACGGGGGCATAGGCCGTGCCAACGAGGCTGGTGCGTGCCATCCTCAGACGCATCGTCATACCCGGCAATGTGGGCTCACCGTCGATCCACATGGCCGCGGCCGCGATGAATGCCGGCTGATTGGCGCGCACGAGACGCCAGCCGCGCGTGGCATCGCCGCCCTCGTCGGACAATGGAGTTTCCGTCGTATCGTCCGCCTCTGGCAACCGTGTCAGACGGCGCCGTTCCGCGTTGATCGGAGCGGCGGTCGATCGAGGTGAGAACACCGCGATCCGTACGTTCATCGGCGTGCCGCCGCAGGTCACTCGTTGCACGATGGCCTGACCCGGGGCTCCATCCGCCGGAGCCGTGGGCGGGCTTGCCGCCACGCAGGTTGGCGACAGATCGAGCGGCCCGAGCGCCACGGCCGGTACGACCGCCGACACGTTCAATCCCAGCACGACGGCGGGACCAAGACAGGCCGCCGCGGCCACCGCGAGACCGGCCCATAAGCCACGGCGCGACGCCCCTTGGGCGGGGGTCATCGGCGAGGCCGTCGCGAGCTCCGCCTGGTCGTCTTGCCGGAATGGCAGGCCGAAAACGGTCAACAGCAGGATCACGATGGAAAAGAAGATCCAGCCGTACAGGATATGGTCCGCCGCGCCGGCCTCGGCGCTGCCAAGCACATGGCCCAACCAGACAATTCCCAGGGCGCGGAACCCATTGGCGATGATCGGGATGACAATGGATGCGGCGATGAAGAGCGCGCGCCGGGTCCAGCCGCGATACATCAGCAAGGCATACAGGACGCCGAACGCGATCGACGCGATCAGGAAGCGCAGACCCGCGCAGGCCTCGGCGACGAAGAAAGTTCCCTCCGGGATCTCGATGATGAAACCGTCGATGTAGGCGGGGATGCCAAGAATAACGACGCCATGCCGGATGAACCACGCGGTCACGTCCTGCAATTTCGGCGTGAGGAACTCCCCGAACGGCACCAGGAAATAGAGATAGAGCAATGGTCCCAGGATCGCGCGCCACAGGCGCCAGCCAAGCATTGTGAGGAACAGAACCTCGATCAGGCTCAGCGCCACGAGCTGGCGCCCTTCCATGATCCCCAGCCGCTCCGCCGCCAGCCAGCCAGCGGCGAGGGGCACGGCCAGCAAGGCGGCGAGAGGAACCGGCGCGGCGGTCAGGCCCCGCAGGGACGATCGCCGATCCCAGATCAAATAACCGGCGATCGGGATCACCAGCATGCAATGATTGTACGCTGTCGAATCGATCCAGGTTTTGATCGCGGTCGCGATCTCGACGTGGAACAGGGCGCCGATGGCGATCAGCCCGATCGCCAGCCCAACCCAGGCGTCCCGAAGGGCGGCCAGGATGCGGACCAGAGGGGCGTCGCCGATCTCGGCCGCCCGCTCGCTCATGATGTCGCTCGGACGGCGGGGGGACGCATCAGATCGTCGAAGCCGCTGAGGCACGCATCCCAGTCGTAACGGTCCAGGATGAGCCGCCGCGCAGCAGCGCCCAAAGCGAGTCCTTCCTTAGCGCCGTCCTGGCTTGCGAGATGGACTGCCGCGGCGGCGAACGCGGAGGCGCCGTCGGCCAGAACGACATGCCGGCCCGGCTCCGCATCGATGCCCTCAAGCGCGCCGGACGTGACGATGACGGGTTTGCCCATGGCCATCGCTTCCAACACCTTGTTCTGAATACCGCGTGCGATCCGCATCGGCGCCACCGCCGCGACCGCGTGGTGGACGTAGGGACGGACATCGGGCACCCGGCCCGTGACGGCGACGCCATCCAGCCGGGCGAGCCGCTTTACCTCCTCTGACGGGCTGCCGCCGACGATCTGGAACCGCGCGTAGGGGAGGGTGTGGCGAATGAGCGGGAGGATTTTGGTCGCGAACCAGGTGACCGCGTCGATGTTCGGCGGATAATCCATCGTTCCCGTGAACACGAAAGTCGGGATCGTTGGATCGAAAGGGGCTGGATATTCGTGCGTGGGGTCGAAATACCGATGGTCCACCCCGCAGCTGATGCCGAGGATTTTCGCGGCGGCCTCCGGCACCTGGGTGCGAAACAGCGCGGCCTCCGATTCGGTGACAAAGACCGAATGGTCGCATTCCAGCGCGACCCGCCGTTCCAGCCGCCGGACCTGGCGCCATTCCCGCCGGTAGACCTGACGCATCGGAAATCCAGCGGTTTTCGAGTAGGACAGGAACTTTTCGGAATCGATATCGCCTAGTTCGACGATCCGTTTTCCGGTGCGCGGCAGATCGAGAATATAAGGCGCCATGTTGGATGAGTTCACGAAGGTGATTTCCGGTTTGACCCGTGTCATCACCTGCTGAACCCAGTGGCGCAAGCCGCGGTCGCGGAAAAAGGTCACACTCAATGGCTCATTGGTCAGCAACCCCGTCGCGCAGGTCAGTTTCCGCGTTTCCGGTCAAGCGGCGCGGTGAACATATCCTTGCACAGAGCGCGAACCGTATCGATGTATTGGGCGTCCGAGGGGTCGTCGATCAGACATCCGAAGTGCACATCGTACCACTTTGTCAGATAATTCAGAATTTGCCAGTTACGAATCTTTTCGCCCTTGATCAGCGGGTACGGCAGGCGTTGCATCAGGAATAAAAGATTTGGCATCGATTTAGCCAAGTCCACGCACGATCGACGGTCCGATCGCGTTGGCGACGGAAAGTGGCAGATGCTTCCAGCCCGCGATGAACAACCGGTATTTCGGATTCATTGGGTTGCGATCGGGAATGGAGGCGCCGGGCGCGAGTTTGTACCGGTAACATAGATTCTCGGGCGCGAAGCCCCAGTTCTTCTTAAAGTCGTGCGATCCGGTGCCGATCTTGCTGCGTCCGAAATCGAACAGCCGGCAGCCGCGATCCGCGGCGCGGCGCATGACCTCCCAGTACATGAAATCGTTGGCGGCGCGGTGCCTGGCGCGGGACGTACCGCCACCGTAATAGGGCAGAACCTCGTCACGGAAATAGAAGTTCATCACTGAGGCGATGGCATCGTCTCCATCCATGATGGTCACGACGTCGCAATCCCCACGGAAGACATCGGCCAGGATCGCGAAATAGCGTGGAGAGAACACGGGTGTTCCAAGATTGCGAACGCTTTCCGCGTAAATTCCATGCAGCAACCCGGTATCGCCGTTCGCCACGGAGGTCAGGTTGTTCTGGATTCCCTTGCGCACCATCGCGCGCTGCTTGCGTGGGATCGATTTCATGTTCTTGTCGTTGCCGGCCTCAATCTGTTTGCGGAATGTCACGTATAGATCGGGCCGTTCCAGCCAATCGCTTTCGACGCTCTCGCGGTGGCGGAACTCAATCGCGCTGGCGCCGGTTTTTTCCAGCAGACCGGCCGCGTGCGCGGACAATGCGGCCGCGGTTTCCTTGTCGGCGGCCAACGGGCCGCCGTAAACGCAAAATGGCACGGAAATCAGCGTATCGCCGAACAGCAATGTTTTAACGCGTGCCAGCGGCAGGATACCCACGATGTCGCCGTCGCGCTCTGCTTGCACGTAAAACGTCCGGTGACCAAATGCCGCTTCGATCACCCCGGCCCAGGCGGCGCGGTGGAAGAACGTGCCGTCCGGATGGGCCAGGACGAACGCATCCCAGGCTTGCGCGCGGGCGTCATCCAAAGGACGGATCGTCACGGCCATGAATGCGGGTCCCGATCTTTCAGGCGGCGGCGGGCGCGGCGGCCAGCCTCGGGGACGATTCCCGGACCGGCAACAATTCTGCGTACACCTGGTCCATACGGTCCCAGGCGAAAAGGCGAAGGATACGATCGAGATCGTCCTCCATACGTGACAAATTCGTATAATGCCGTAGCCGCGATTTCCATCCCGCGCCCGCGATTCTGGGCTGACCCGGATCGATTTCCCACGGGTGGAAATAGAAAATGCCAGGTCGGCCCTCGACATTGTTCACCCTCGACAGGCCCAGGCGATACAATATCGTCGGCAACAGACGGAAATAGCCGCCACCCGAGCACGGCCAGTTGCGTCCGAAGGCCCGGACGGTGGTCATCGGGATTTCCCAGAACCCGTCGCCATCCGGTTAAAACGGCACGCGTGGCGCGTCCGGCATGCCGTACAGATCGTGCGCGATCGGGTTGATGCTGGAGCTGTAGCGATAGCCCTCATCCCGCAGGATGGCGAAGGCCCATTGATTGCGCGCGCCGATCGAGAAGGTCGCGGCGCGATAACCCGTCACCGCGACACCGCCGATGTCCTCCAGCACTGCCCGGGTGCGGCGCACGTCCTGGCGGAAGGCCTCGGGCTCCTGGCTGTCGGCTCGTGTGTGGTCCCAACCATGACTGGCGAGTTCATGTCCTGCCGCCACGATACGCCGGACGATCGCGGGATGTCGCTCGGCGACCCAGCCAAGGGTGAAGAAGGTGGCGTGGACGTTGGCTCGCTCAAACTGGGCCAGGATATGGTCCACGTTCCGTTCGACCCGTGAGGGCCTGGTGTCCCAACTGGCGCGGTCCACGCAATGCGCGAAGGCCTGAACCTGGAAGTAATCCTCGACGTCCACGGTCATCGCGTTGCGTACGCTCATGGTTACCTCTCCACCGCCGACGCGAGAAGTTTCACGATACGCTGGAAGATGCGATCCTGCCGGGCCGAAGCCTGCTCCAACGCTTCGATTCTGCGCAGGACGTCCCCGGGCCCGTCTCCGGTCGGGACGGCGCGGCGGAGCGGGGCGAGGCTGTCGCTGTCATGCTCAGAGGCCCCGTTGACCAGGGCGGCGGTTTGGCCGCCGTTCAGACCTTCGGCCATTTCCTCGGCCACTTCGTTGACCATCTCCGCGGTGATCTCAGACCGCTCGTCCAGCGCTCCGAACTGTAGCACACGAGAGCATAATGTATTGACGCGACGGGGTGTTCCGCCCGTGTGGCGATACGCGGCGCTGAACGCGTCTTCCTCCCAACGCGGATTGCCGGTCCAGCCGACCGTTTTCAGACGATGTTCGATGTAAAGCCGGGTTTCGACTTCCGACAGGGGGCCGAGATGAAACGAGGCGAGCACGCGCTGGCGCAGCTGTTCGGCGTCCCGGCTGGCCAGGATCGGGCGGAACTGCGGCTGTCCCAGCAGAATGGTCTGCACCGAGGCTTTGCCCTCGATCGTGATATTGGACAGCATCCGCAGTTCTTCCAACGCGGCGAAAGACAGGTTCTGCACTTCGTCCACCACCAGCACGCACCGGCGGCCGGCGGATCGCTGCTCGCGCACCATGTTTTCGAACCGGCGCAACAGGATCGATTTTTCGGTGCCGGGCACGACGTTCAGTCCGAACCCGTCCATGGTCAGGCGCAGCAGATCGTCGCCGGACACCTGGGTGGTGACGACCTTGGACACGGCATAGGCGTTGCGGTTCAACTGGAGCCAGAGCTGCTCCACGAGCATTGTCTTGCCGGCGCCGACCTCGCCCGTGATGACGATGAAGCCCTCCCGCTGGTCCAGACCGTAGACCAGATGAGTGATCGCACGCTTGTGGCTGCTGGAACTGAAGAAGAACCGCGTGTCCGGCGTGAGCAGAAAGGGGGGGCCGCTGAGGCCATAGAATTTTTCGTACACGGTACCCTTAGAATTGTTTGGTGAGGCCGAGGAGCAGGATGTTTTCGTAGAGACCATAGCCTGGTATCCGCGAAACGCGGTTGAAAAAAGAATACCGGGCGCTGACCGCCGTTGTATCGGACATCGTATATTGCAGGCCGACCGCGGTTGAAAACGAAGTGTCGCCGCCAAGCGTGCCGGAGCGGCGAATCAAGCTGTAGGTCCCGCTCGTGGACAGGGTCAGGTCAGGCCGCAGTGAGCGGGTCCAGGAGAGGCTCGCGGTTTTCACGTCGGAAGAGGTGTTGGCGGCAGTGGCGCTCCCCGTGACGGCGGACTGCACGGACCAGGTAAACGAGGCCTGGACCGTGTCGCGGTCCCAGCCGGTCGACAACGACGCGTTCAGGGTGTCGTACCGGAACACGCCGTTTTGCACGCCAAGCGCGTTCGTCCCAGCAGTTCTCATTATGGAAAATCGGTCTCTGAACCGGCCGTCCCGAGCCAGTTCCCGCGATTTGGTCCTCTGTCGTTTCAGGCCTGACCGAGTCTGATCGGCCACACTTTTGCGCAAAGTGCGTGAGCCGGCCTTTCAGGCC
>SHWL01000080.1 GCA_009693865.1 Acetobacteraceae bacterium
GAGCACTGCACCTTCCCCGCAGTGAGCACCATGGCATGCTCGGCACCAGTCGGACGTTCAGGCCTGCCGCACATGCCAAAAACCGGAGGTGGATAAAGCAACCCTCGTTACGAATGCCGGGCGACAACTATCTTGACACTCACCGCCGGTGTGCCGTCCTTCACTCGGCCCCACAAATCCGTGGGCCTCATCGCCGAACAACCGTCCGCCGCCCCTGGTCAGCCAATTCCAGGAACCGGGCCTTGATCGACGCGAACAACGCGGGAGGGATGAATCCATACGCGAACATGCCAGGACGGCCGGGCAGGGGGACCAGTCCGCCATTCGGCCATTCATCGACGTTATGCTCGGAAACAACGATCCAACACGGCTCGTCGTCCAAACCAATGGCGCGCCTGACCCTCGCCGGGATTTCGATCCCCACGGTGTCGCCGGAAGGCGCACTGTGCGTGATTGGCAAAATGACGACAAACCTTGGTCTGGCCGAGGGATCGCTCGCCGCGACGAGACAGGCTGGCCGGTCCTTCCCGAGATCCCGGCCGCCGACAGCTTCGCGCGACCAAAGATAGTCGTAGCGAAACACCAAACCGGGCTTCGGGTCCGGGAGAGCCATCGGAATGGCTTACGTCATCAACTCATTCAGATGCGCGTGTTCCGGGTCCATCTCCGCGCAGCGAACCGCGTCGATCGCCACTTGGTGTGCGCTGGCCGTGCGATGGGTCCGGCGTGACGCGGCGATCAGCCAGTCGTAGTGGTCGGCCGACATGAGGACGAGGTCACGTCGGCCGTGACGCGTGATCTCGACCGGCCCCCGTTGGGCCTGGTGCTGAATGGCGCCAAAGTTGCGCTGGAATTCCACCGCGGTGGTTTTGGTCATGGCTGTGAGCGGCCTGAAAGCTGTTTTATCTGTATAATGCGATGATACGCGCCAATCAAGAACGATCCCGTGCACCGCCGAATGGCCGGCGAATGGCACGGCCATCATGCAGCGGAGTTCGGCAGCAAAAAACACCAATCTTTTCAGCGGTCCAATTCTGCCGCGCCCGCCGCGCTCGGGTCCGTCCGCTGAAGCTCAGGATTTCTGATCAGGCTTGAGATCGTCCGACCATCGTAATACATATAATCCCTATCCAGATTCGAATGTAGACAGATAGTATCACGCCACATAGCCATGATTGACCCAGGCAAAAGCCACGGAGCGCGCGTAATGGCGCTTCTCGCCGATCGCGGAATGGCGCGTCTGACCGAAATCAGAGCGGCCGGCGCAACGGCCGCCGCCGTGAGCCGGCTCGAACGCAACGGCAAAATCGTACGTCTCAGCCGAGGGCTCTACCAGCTTCCCGATGCGCCGATCGAGACCCACCACGCCCTGGCTGAGGCCAGCAAGCTCGTGCCACGCGGCGTGATCTGCCTGACGTCCGCCCTCGCGGTTCACGATCTGACAGACACGATGCCGGCCAAGGTCTGGATCGCGATCACGCGAGCTGGCCGGATCTCCCGCAATAAACGACCGCCGATGCGGTTCGTCCGGTTCCCGCCGCGCCGGCTGACGCGGGGGATCACGATCCATCGGATCGAAGGCGTGGCCGTACCCATTACCGATCCGGCTTATACCGTGATCGATATGTTCCGGTATCGAAGTGTGGTGGGTCTGCCACTCGCCATTGAGGGTCTCAAAGAAGTGCTCCGTACCCATAAGGCCACGCCCGCCGAACTCGCCAGAATCGCGGTCGAGGAGCGCTCCTGGAGCGTCGTGCGCCCCTATCTCGAGGCACTCGCGCATGACGGTTAGACCGCCAGCACGCAATATGGGCGCCTCGGTCCGTCAACGCCTGCTCAATCTTTCCCGGGCAGGCGGCCAGCCCTTCAACATTTTGCTCACACGCTATGTTTTGGAGAGACTGCTCTACCGTCTCACGCTCAGCCCACATGCCGGCCGGTTCGTCCTCAAAGGTGCGATGCTGGTGACGACCTGGTTCCCGGACCCACATCGGCAGACCCGCGACGTCGATCTGCTTGGAATTGGAGACCAAGATCCCGACGCCGTCCTGGCCGCCTTTCAGGAAATTTGCGCGATCCAGGTGGATGACGGCGTCGAAATCGACGCCGCCGGCCTTCGGGTCAATCCCATTCGCGAGGCCCTCGAAAACGGCGGGCTACGGCTCCGGACAACCGCGACCGTCGCCAGTGCCCGCGTCAACATCGTCATCGACGTTGGTTTCGGCGACGCGACCGAACCGGGCATCGAAGACGTGGTTCTTCCGGTTTTGCTCGACCAGCCCGCGCCACGGCTGCTCGCCTACGCGCGCGAGACCGTCATCGCGGAGAAATTTCAGGCGATGGTCGTCCTTGGACTCGCCAACAGCCGCTTCAAGGACTTTTACGATCTTTGGGTTCTGTCACATGCCTTTACATTCGATGACGGCCGGCTCGCTCGCGCCATTCGCGCCACGTTCGATCGCCGGCGGACCGATATCCCGGCGCTACCGCCCGACGCGCTGACACAAGCGTTCGCTGGCGATGCGATGAAACGCCAGCAATGGGCCAACTATATTCAAGATCTCGGATCGCCAAACCTGGACCTGAGCCGCGTCACCTCCGAACTCGCGACTTTCCTCATGCCCCATGCGAGACAGGCACGCGATCTACCTTGAGGCGGCCTTCACCATGGCCACCTCGTGCCCCATCCACGCTTCCCAATCCCCGGTAGGGTGGATATTTGCCATCCGCCCTGCTCACCCGTCCACCGCATACGCGCCGCGTCAGTGCCCGGCCGGTGGCGCCGTCATCGCGAACGATGGCCGCGTGTCGATCTGGCCGAACCAATCCACAAGCTTCGGATGCCCGTCCCGCCAACGGAAATCCCGGTAACGCCTCTCAAGCCCAAGCGCGCAACCCAGCGTGATCTGCACAGGATTGAGCTTGCCCCGCATCAGTGAATGATCGATTTCTGTCTCCCAAACGTCGACCATTCGCGTGGCGCGATCCGTTTCGTGCCGAATGACCGTCGGCGATTGCTCGTTCAGCGGGCGCGAAACCTCGCGTCCCCATACCGACAAACCGTCCAGCAGGCTGCTCGCGAGCGCGCCCAGACGTAGCGCCTCCCACTCCTGGTCTCCCGTGGGCAAATCGAAGTCCGGGGTCCCATCGAGATGGTCCAGGTAACGGCAGATCACGGCGGACTCCTCCAGCCCGACGCCATCCTCGCGGATCAGATAAGGCACCCGGCCCGACGGATTGACGCGGTAATAAGGGCTGTCCGTGGTACGTGTTCGCGCGATCGAGATCTCGACCCGTTCGTCCAACTTCTTTTCCAGCACCACGATCCGCGCGATCCGCGCGTAGGGCGAGCCCGGCGAGATGTAGAGTTTCAGCATGAGTCAATCCATTTCACCGCGAAGCGGTCCCCCCGCGCGCTCAATCGCTGAACGGTCCCGGCGCGTCTGTACGACGGCCGAGCCAACCTTCCCACCCCCCCTTGCATCCCCGCGCCGCTTCCGGTAACGGAACCGCATGCTCACGAACGCCGCCCCGCTTTCCACACGATTTTGGTACCGCTGGTATGCGCCGGCGGTCAGGGATATGCGTTCGTAGCAAACCCCAAAGCCGCCAGTTCAGGGCGGCTTTTTTTATGTCCGGGTCTCCGGCACGTCAGAAATCCCCGCTCCGAACCTGGTGGTGAAACCCCAAGGAGCGACCCATGACAAGACCCGGTTTCGACTTCGACGTGATCTCTCAACCCGCCGTGCCGCCCCCGCCGCCCCAGCCCGCGGACGGGGGCCTGGCCAAAACCGCCAATCCGGGACATAACCCCGCGCGAGGAGAACCGCGATGACCACAAATACCTGGACGCCGAACACGTGGCGCGACCGCCCGATCCGCCAGGCGCCGACCTATCCCGACGCCACGAAGCTGAACGAGATGGAGCGGAAGATCGGCAAATACCCGCCGCTGGTCTTCGCCGGGGAAGCCCGCCGCCTGAAGGAGCAACTGGCCCGTGTGTCCGAAGGCAAGGCTTTCGTGCTGCAAGGCGGCGACTGCGCGGAGAGTTTCTCCGACTTCACCGCCAACATCATCCGCGACCAGTTCCGCGTGTTGTTGCAAATGGCTGTCGTGTTGACGTTCGGTGCTTCGGTGCCGGTTGTGAAGATGGGCCGCATGGCCGGGCAGTTCGCCAAACCGCGCTCGGCCGACAACGAAACGGCCGGCGATGTCACGCTGCCAAGTTACCGTGGCGACATCATCAACGGTCCGGAATTCACGGCGGAGTCGCGCATCCCGGATCCCTCGCGCATGGAATTCGCCTATTTCCAGTCCGCCAGCACGCTGAACCTGTTGCGCGCCTTCGCCTCCGGCGGTTACGCCGACCTGCACGAAGTTCATCGCTGGAACCTGGGGTTCGTGGAAGCCTCGCCGTTGGCGGAGCGATACCGCGACCTCGCGAGCCGGATCGACGAGACGCTGGCGTTCATGACTGCCTGCGGCATGACCAGCGACACAACGCGAGACCTGCGCGAAACCGATTTCTACATCAGTCACGAAGCGCTGCTGCTGCCGTATGAGCAGGCGCTGACCCGGATCGATTCCACCACCGGCGACTGGTACGGTTGCTCCGCCCATTTCCTGTGGATCGGCGACCGCACACGGCAGGCCGACGGCGCGCATGTCGAGTTCCTGCGCGGAGTGAAAAACCCTCTGGGCATGAAGGTGGGGCCAACGCAGGAGCCGGACGATCTGCTGCGGATTCTGGACGTTCTGAACCCGGCGAACGAGGCTGGCCGCATCACGCTGATCAGCCGCATGGGCGCGGACAAGGTCGCCGCCAGGCTGCCGCCGCTGGTGCGCGCGGTCGAACGCGCGGGCTACAAAGTGGTGTGGCTGTGCGACGCGATGCACGGCAACACGATCAGCACCGCGGCGAAGTTGAAAACCCGGAACTTCGACGAGATCCTCCGCGAAGTCCGCGGCTTCTTCGACGTCCATCAATCCGAAAACACCTGGGCCGGCGGCGTGCACGTGGAGATGACCGGCCAGAACGTGACCGAATGCACCGGCGGCGCGCGTCATCTGTCGGAAGCCGACCTTTCCGAACGGTATGAGACCTTCTGCGATCCGCGGTTGAACGCGGAACAATCGCTGGAACTCGCGTTCCTGGTGGCGGCGGAGTTGAAGCGCCGGAGGGCCCCGGCGGCACCGGTTGCTCTGGCGGCGCAGTAAGACGGTGACCAAGGGGGACGATATCCACGATGGGATCGGCGTGGATATCGTCGCTCGTACCGACAGTTACTTTACTCGCACGCGAAAGATCCTCGAACGCTTCGGCGATAAACGCGTCACTTATGCAATCTTCCTGCGCCGGCCGGTAATTTGCGCGCCCAGGATGATGCGGGACTGGATTGAGGCGGCGGCGCGGGAGAAGGGGATCGAGGCGGAGCTGACGCTGACACACGAAGAGGGTGCCTGGGTTGGTGCCGGCGAACCGCTGGCTTACCTGAGCGGCGGCATGCTGCATCTGTCCGAGATGGAAACGATCTTGTTGCAGAAGATCGGACCCGCCTGTGTCGCGGCGCATAACGCCTGGCAGATGTGTTCGATGCTGCCGCGGGTGGCGTTCCTGGCGATGGACGCGCGGCACTGCGCCGGTGCTGAGATGCAGGACATGATGGCATACGCCTGCTCGGTCGGCAGCGCCGCGGCGAAGCGGGACGGGGCGGTTGGTTTTGTCGGCAACGCCAATGACGCGACCGCGCATTGGTTCGGCACGGCGCGCGGGCTCGGCACGATGCCGCATTCGCTGATCGGTTACGCGGGCAGTACGTTACGCGCCGCCGAGATGTTCCGGGAGACGTTTCCCGGCGAGGCGATGACCGTGCTGGCCGATTATTTCGGTCAGGAAATCACCGACGCTCTGGCGGTTTGCGCCCGGTTTCCCGATCTGGCGGCCCAGGGAAAACTGTCGTTCCGGCTGGACACGCATGGCGGGCGGTTTCTCGAAGGGCTCGATCCCGCGTCCAGCTATGCCGTGCTGGAGCGTCACGTGCCCGGTGCGATCCGGAATTACCGGGACGAGGCTGAATTGAAATTCCTGATTGGCACCGGCGTTTCCGCGGCGGCGATCTGGCGGATGCGGGAGGCGTTGGATGACGCCGGTCATAACGCCGCGAAGATCGTCGCCTCGTCCGGGTTTGGGGCCGCGAAATGCCGGGTGATGGCGGATGCGCGGGCGCCGATCGACGTCGTGGGCACCGGGAGTTTCATTCCGGATTCCTGGCACGAGACTTACGCGACGGCCGACATCGTCGAATACGACGGCAAGCCGATGGTGAAGTTGGGGCGGGAGTTTCTGCTGCGGCGCTGATCGCGTTGCCGCCTGGTTACTTACGCCGGCGGCGAGACCGGAGCCCGCTCATCAGAACCGCTCCGGCGGCGAGCAACGTCAGGGTTCCGGGCTCGGGCAGATCGTAGCCAACTGCTTGTAGCGCGATTGACTCCGGCGAAGTGGGTGAGATGTCCGCGACCTGGCCGGAGAACGTGAAGGCGTCCTGGACACGGCCGGTGCCGGTGACCCAATCGCCAAAGTCGCCACCGTTGGTCTGATTGAAACCGGCGATATTGGTCGCCCCGCCATCGATCGAGAAATACGCGGTTCCCGACGTGCTCAAGGTTGGCGTGCCCGCCGCCGAATAGCGGTACAGGTCCATCGGCCCGATCTGGTTGCCATTGGCGAAGTTCGGCAGCAAGGAGCCCTGGCCACCGATGCCCAGGATCTCGTCTATCTCATGCTCGATCGTCGTGATGATATCGTAGGTTCCACCCGGGATCGTCCCATTCGTCCGGGTCAGCGAGAACGGCTGATCCAGATTAAGTCCGATCGCGCCATCGTAGCTTCCGCCGAAGACGACCGTGCTGTTGGAGAAGTCGATGTGGGAGACGGTTCCCAGACAGTTCGAGCACCCCAGGGCGCGCGCATCGGCGCTGGTCGCGAAAATATTCGTTGCCTTGTTGCCGGAGGCGAGATGGTTGAACGCCGTCAACTCGATGGAATTGTTATAGGTGATCGCATCGGTGTGCAGCGCGTTGGTATACGATGCGTAGCTGAACCCATATTGAGTGGCGCCGCTCGCGCCCAGAAAAGAGTTGGTCCCCTGATGGGCGCCCTGGAAAAAAATCGTGACTGTGACCGGGTCGGTATACATCCTGTAAACTGAGGCGGCCTGATTGATATCGGCCATGATCTGCGGGGCATTGGCGTTACCGGTGATGGTCAAGTCAAAACTCGGGAGGATCACCAGCGCTTCGGCCCGATGGCTTCCCCCCGCCCACAACAAGGGTGTGGCCAGCAGCGCCGCCGTCAGAGGCCGTGCCGGTTTGGCGGATCTGGTCTGAAACATCCGTTCCTCCAGCTGAAATCACGCATTTGATGATACATGTCTCGGGAATTGAGTGTCAACGGCGTCGCGGTTTTCCACGCCGCTGCACCGGCCGGAATGCCGGGCGCCTGAGGTCAACGGGCCGGGCTGCCATATCACCGTTCACAAGGCCGTCAATTTCAAAAGTGGTTACGCGCACCTGCACGGCGATCACCCAACGCTGCCACCCGACTGGGACAATAAAATATCGTCCGCCACGGTCATTTCCGGTCTCTGGCAGATTCACACCGAGCGGAATTACCGGGGCACGAACACGGTCATCTCGCACCAGGGTTTTTCCACTTCGGCATTCGCCGGAAGCAGGTTAATCCAACATACGCCGGGCCCAACTTCGCGGACCTTCGATTTGGCAAACCCACGGGGGACCCAATGAATTGGAACGACCGGGTCAGATCCCTGAAGTGCCGCACACCCTACGGATAGACCGGTTCTGGCATGCCAGGCGAAGGTTGATCTGAAGTCATAGCCTGGCCCCGGACGGCCCCCGGTTGACTTCGGCGATTCCCGGCCCCTAACGTCCGGCATGCGGCGCGGAGCCGTGGTGTAGCAACGATAGCCCGCCAGACAGGCGGCCCCAGGGAAGGCTGAGCGAATGGCGAACATCATCCGTGCCGCGTCGAGGCGCGACGTGTTGAAAATTTCCGCGTTGACCTCGGTCGGTGGAATGTTGGGCGCCGCGCGCGCGAATGCCGCGCCAAAAAGCATGACCATGATGCACGAAAGCTCGTTCATTCCGGCCTATGACGCATTCTTCAAGAACACCATGGCGCCGGCTTATGAAAAGGCCACCGGCATCAAGATCGTTTACGAGACGGTCAGCGTCGGCAGTCTGCAAACCCGCGTCACCACGGTGGCCGAGACCCGCAGCGGCCCGGACCTGAGCATGCTGGTCTTCAACTGGGCTTTTCTGTTCGACGAGAAGCTCGTGGATGTGTCCGACCTCGCCGCCTCCATCGGCAAGAAGGGCGGCGGCTGGCACGATGCGGCGGCCGAGGCCGTCGTCGTCAACGGCAAGTGGAAAGCGATCCCCTTCGGCAATATCGGCCAGCTCATGAACTACCGCATGGATTGGTTCAACGAAGCCGGCGTCAAGGACTTCCCCGACACCTGGGACGGGCTGCTGGAGGCCGGGATCAAGTTGAAGAAAGCCGGACATCCGTTCGGCTTCGAACTCGGTCACGGCTTTGGCGACAACCATGGCTGGCTCTATCCGTTGCTGTGGTCGTATGGCGGACGGGAAACCGAGCCCGATGGCAAGACCATCGCCATCGACTCGGCTGAAACCGCGCGCGCGATCGATTTCTGCCGCGAGTTCTTTCAGAAGACGATGTTCGAGGACGTGTTGGGCTGGACCGACGTCTCCAACAACAAGGCCTTCCTGTCGGAGCAAATCTCCTGCACCAATAACGCCGAAAGCATTCTTTACATCGCCAAGCGGGATTTTCCGGAGATCGGCAAGGTCACCGGTCAGGCACAGAACCCGAAAGGCCCGGGAGGCAAGCGCTTCCACATGCTGAACCCCCTCACACACGGCATCTTCAGCCATACCCCGGACGTTCAGGCCGCCAAGGATTTTCTGTCCTGGGTCATGGATCCGAAACAGGCCGGCCCCTGGTACGATATCGCGGTGAGCTATTACGCGCCGTATCTGCATATGTTCGACGACGCGCCCTTCTGGCATGTCGAGCCGCGAAATCTGCCATACCGCGACTCGCTCACGACGTCGCATCTCCCGGGCTGGCCCGCGCCGATCAGCCGGGCGCAATCGGAGAGCGTCGCCAAATATGTCGTGGTCGATATGTTCGCCAAGGCGTGCGCCGGGAAGTCGACCAAAGTGGTCATCGCCGACGCGGCCGCGCAATTGAAGCAGATCTTCAAGCCAGGCTGATCGTGTCCGCGACAATTCCGAACGTGCCGCGTACCCGATCGCCGTCGGGCCTCCGCCGCTGGACGGAGCGCGAGGCCGTGTTCAGTTGGCTGATGGTCGTTCCGCCGGTCACGTTCTTGCTGCTGCTGGTCGGCTATCCGCTGATTTACGGTGTCTGGCTCAGTCTGGAGGATCGGCCGGTCGCCAGGGCCGGAACCTTCGTCGGCCTCGCGAACTTCATCGCCGATGCGCGCGATCCGGTGTTCTGGCAGGTCACGATCAACACCTTCGTTTACACGATCGCCGCGACGATTTTGAAGATGGTCGGCGGACTGGGCCTGGCGCTGACGATGAACCAGGACTTCCGGTTCAAGAACACCATACGCGCGGCGATGCTGCTGCCATTCATCGTGCCGACGGTACTTTCGACGATCGCGT
The DNA here is from genome assembly GCA_009693865.1 of Acetobacteraceae bacterium. Lineage (GTDB taxonomy): Bacteria > Pseudomonadota > Alphaproteobacteria > Acetobacterales > Acetobacteraceae > Rhodopila. The sequence continues at coordinate 9,736 of SHWL01000080.1, forward strand.
GGATGTGGATCCTCGATCCCGCTTTCGCGCCGGTGAACTGGTTTCTTCGAAACCTCGGCCTCGCCGATCCTGGTCCCTCATGGCTTGGCAACGCGCATCTGGCGATGATGTCGCTGATCATCGTGAACGTCTGGCGGGGACTGCCGTTTTACGGGATCACCCTGTTGGCCGGACTGCAAACAATCTCCCCCGAACTTTATGAGGCGGCGACGATCGACGGCGCCAGCACATGGGACCGGTTCATTTACGTGACGTTGCCGTTGCTGAAGCCGGTGATTTTCATCGTGACGATGTTTTCGGTCATCTTCACGTTCGCGGATTTCCAGTTGGTCTATGTGTTGACCCGAGGCGGCCCAGCGAATGCGACACATTTATTCGCGACTTATGCGTTCGATGTCGCGATGGGTGGCGGGCAGTTGGGCATGGGGGCCTCGATCGCGCTGGCGATGCTGCCGCCGCTGGCGCTGATCATCATCGCCATGTCGCTTTACATGAAGCCGACGAAATCATGATGGTCGAGCGTGGCGGTTGGCGCGTCCGCGGCCTGCGTCTTTGGCTGCCTCTGGGCGCCTACATGATCTTCACGTTGTTTCCCTTTTACTGGATGGCGGTGACCTCGTTGAAGCCGAACAATGAGTTGTACAATCGCAAGATCATGCCGCTGATCGTCTACCACCCGACATTGAAACACTACGCCGACCTGTTGAGCGAGACGAATTTTCTGGTGTGGACCTGGAACACGTTCCTGGTGGCGGCGGTGTCCACCACGATCTCTTTGGTTTTTGGCACGATGCTGGCTTATCCGTTGGCGCGGATGCGCTTCGCGGGCTCGGCGCTGATTTCTTTTGGCGTCGCCTCGACCTATCTGGTGCCGCAACCTCTGCTGTTCATTCCGCTGGCGGATATCATTACCAGTCTGGGGTTGAACGATACGTTGACCTCGGTGATCCTGACTTATCCGACATTGCTCATTCCGTTTTGCGCGTGGCTGTTGATGGGGTATTTCCGCTCGGTGCCAGGCGAGTTGGAAGACGCGGCGCGGATCGACGGCGCCACGCGCTTGCAGACGATGTTCAAGGTGTTCCTGCCTTTGTGCACGCCCGGGTTCATCTCGGCGGGGATTTTCGCGTTTACCCTGGCGCAGAATGAGTTCCTGTATGCGTTGATCTTCCTGACCCAGACCGACGTCCGCACCGTGCCCGTGGGCGCGATCGCGGAACTGGTGAAAGGCGATGTGTTTTATTGGGGCCAGTTGATGGCGGCCGCGCTTCTGGGCTCCGTTCCGGTGGCGATCATCTATTCGTTCTTCGTTGAGCATTACGTGGCGGGCCTCACCGCGGGCGCGGTTAAGCAATGAGCGGCGATCTGTTCGCCCCCGACGGCGGCTGGCGCGTTCGCATCATGGACCTGTCCGGCGGGGCCGCGGAAAACATCGTCGAGGAAATCGACGGGTTCCCCACCCTGATGCACGCCAACGCCTTTGCTCGCCGTTACGTTCGCGACTCGGTGGAACGCTGCCGTGTCTCCGGCATGTCCGCGAAAGACCTGCTGGACGCCTGGTTTGCGTTTGGCGAGGACGCCGTCGTCGTCGATGCCGGAGAGGGCTCCTGGCGCAGCGCCGCCGAACTGGGAACCTTCGTCGATCATCGCGCGGGCGAGGAGGAGCGTGACTGGCGCGCCCTCGATCCCCGGCGCATGGATCTGGACGAAGACGACGACACCGAGGAATGATAACAACGCACTTAAATTCTGACTCTCGACCCTCTCGACCCGTCCCCCGCCGTCATGGCCCGGCTTGTCCGGGCCACCGGTTCCAGCACAGTGCCGCGACGGGTGGCCCGGACAAGCCGGGCCATGACGGGGAGAGAACAGGACGTCAATCTTTAAGCGCGACGGTATGACACGCGTCCGGTTCATCGCGCCGCCATCGGGAGGATTGCTGATCACCGGCGCGCGGGTGGCGCTGGCCAATCACGCCTTCGCGAAGAACCGCCGAGGCACGTTCGTGCTGCGCGCCGCCGCTGACGACGATCGGACGTTGTCTGAGCTGAGCTGGCTCGGGGTCGAGTGGAATGAAATCGGCAAGTCCGGTGATTACGCCGGGGCGATCCAGCATTTGAAGGATACCGGACGGCTCTATCCTTGTTTTGAATCGGAGGTGGAACTTCGGGCGAAACGGGAGTTCCGAATCAAACGTGGCAGGCCCGCCACCTACGACCGCGCCATGCTGAAACTGACACCGGAACAGCGCGCTTCGGCGGAGGCGGGGGGAAAGCAGCCGTACTGGCGTTTCCGTCTGTCCAATCGCTTGCTTAACTGGAACGATATGATCTCTGGGCGGCGGGAAGCGAAGTTGCCGATGGTGTCCGATCCCGTTCTGGTCACCGCCGATGGCGCGCCCACCACAGCGCTGACATCGGTCATTGACGATGTCAGCGACAGCGTTACCCATGTCATCCGCGCCGACGAGGGCGATGGGACGACCGGCATATATCTGGATTTATTGGAGGCGTTTGGGGAGAACCCGGACCAGCTCGTGTTCGGCCATTTACCCGTGCTTGGCGATACCGGACGCCTCGCGGTCCGCGCGCTGCGCGCTGATGGGATCGAAGCCGAGGGCCTGTCACGATGGATCGGCGCGGGCGGCCGATTCAGCGCGCGCCAATTCGCGCGGAATCCCGATGCGGCGATGTTGCCCTCGATCAACCGGGAGGTGCTGGCGCGGCGGGATTTCGCCGATGTCGCGGATCGTTTGCCGGCAGGCGCCACGGAACCATTCTGGTTGGCGATCCGCGGTCATGTCGATCTGCTCAATGAGGCGCGGCATTGGTGGGATGTCGTCAACGGCGCCGTGTTTCCACCCATCCCAACCGGCTCCGGCGCTCTGATCCAGGCCGCGCGGGCCGCGCTCCCGCCCGAACCCTGGGACCCCGGCACCTGGGCAGCATGGCGCGCGAACCTGCCGCCCGGTTCCGATGACACGTTGCGGTTGCTGTTGACGGGCGAGGAGCAAGGGCCTGAACTTGCGTCCCTGTTGCCGTTGATCAGCCGGTTCCGCGTGCTGGAGCGGCTGCGCGGCGCCTGAATGAGGGAGCGTCCGATGCGCCTGAGCGACACAAGAATCCTCACGACCCATACCGGCAGCCTGCCGCGTCCGCCGGCTCTGGTGGAACTGTATGTGCGCAAGGCGCGCGGGGAGGCGGTGGACGACGAGCTCGCCGCGGCCGCGCATGCCTCGATGGAGGATACGGTTCGGAAACAACGCGATGCCGGGATCGATATCGGCAATAACGGGGAACAGCAGCGCGAAGCGTTTTTCCTTTATGTCCGAAGCCGGATGTCGGGGTTCGGCGGCTCGTGGGACCGCCCGCCGCGGGGCGATGTGGATCGTTACCCGATTTTCAAGGCGGCGATGGCGCGGGACATGGCGAACCAGGTCTCGGTGAGCGCGCGGGATGGGCTGCCGACCGCGACCGGCCCCATTCAGTACGAGAATTTTGCCGCGATCGAGCACGAATGCGGCGATTTCCGGGCAACCCTGGACCGGATGGGACAACCCTTCGCGGAGCCGTTCATGACCGCGCCCTCACCGGGGATCGTGGCGGCGGCGATGCGCAATGATTATTATCCGAGCGAAATGGAATATCTGGCCGCTCTGGGTGAGGCGCTGCGCGTCGAATACGAAGCGATCGTGCGGCATGGGTTCTTGTTGCAATTGGATTGCCCCGATCTGGCGATGGAGCGTCATTTCACCTGGCACGAAAAACCGTTGGGCGATTTCCTGGGATTTGTCGATCGCGTGACACGGACGATCAACGCGGCATTGGTGAATATCCCGCGCGACAAAGTGCGGTTGCACGTGTGCTGGGGCAACTATGAAGGACCGCACGATTGCGATGTGGAACTGAAGGAGCTGATGCCGGTATTGCGGAACCTGAATGTCGGGGGTTTCGTGTTTCCCTTCGCCAATCCCCGGCATGCGCACGAATACCGGGTGTTGAAGGATTTCCCGTTGGATGACGATCAGATCATCGTTGCCGGGGTGATCGATTCGGTAACGAACTTCGTGGAGCATCCGGAGACGATCTCTGACCGTATCGAGCGCGTGGTGCAGGTGGTAGGCGACCCAAAAAAGGTCCAGGCGGGCACGGATTGCGGGTTCGACACCTCGGCGGGGATGCGGCGGGTGGCAGAAGATGTGGTCTGGGCCAAGCTTTCCGCGCTTGCCGAAGGGGCGAGGATCGCGTCGGAGCGGGTGTTCTGAGGCGCTTGCCGAGGGGGCACGGTCCACCTGATCAATGCGGATCCAGCGGCAGGGTTGAGCGGATATCCGGAAGCCTCTACCGGTCCAAAGCCAGGGCGTGACCGAAAGCCGCCGGTGTTATGATCGGAATGCCGCGAAATGGATTGAGTACGAGCAGATCGGTATCGCCAGTAATGATCGGGTCGGCGCGACCGTTCACGGCGAGTTCCAAAAACTTGTCGTCCATGGGATCGCGGCACTCGGTTACTGCCTCGGTGACAATCACCAGTTCGGCCGCCGCGAAAACCTGACGGACACGGTCAAGGAAGAACGGGGCAATTTTCGGGGCGATTCGACGTCACCTGAAAACCGCGATGACCTCTTGCTCGGTGACCGCGATCCTGGGAATGCCGCCAATTCGTTCGACCCAACGGCCCGCCTCACCCGGCCTTCAGCGCTCCACTGACGAACACATTGGTATCGACGACAAGCCTCATTTCAACTGAGACTGCACCGCCTGCCGCTCTTCATCGATAATCCGATCGATATCATCGTCGGTCCATCCCGCCGCGATCACCTTCGGGCGCGCGAAACGCCGGGCCGCGGCGAGCCAATCATCCGGTTCATCCGGTGGGATCACGATCGTCACCTGCTGCTCAGGTGCGATACCCCGGCGCGCGAGTTCCGCCGCCACGTCTCCGGCGGTGCTTTCAATCAACTGGGGTCTCAACGTCTTTGTCATCCCATCCTCGCGCGATCTACATTGGGGGCAGCATCCCCTGGCTGACCAGGCATCCCATCACACGAAAATCGCCCTCGCACGGGATTCCCACTGACCGCCCGCGACGCCTCCACCGGGCTGGCCATTTGTCCCACCATCCGCTTCTATATCCCCCGACCGACCAAACGGGGGAACGCACACGGTGGCCATCAGCGGAGAATACGAATTCATCATCGTCGGCGCGGGCTCGGCCGGCTGCGTGCTGGCCAACCGGCTCAGCGAGGACCCGCACAATCGCGTCTTGTTGCTGGAAGCGGGTGGCAATGACTCCGACCCCTGGATTCACATCCCCGCCGGTTTCTACCGCAACATCTACAATCCCAAGGTCGCCTGGTACTACGAAACCGAACCCGTCCCGGAGTTGAACAACCGCCGCATCTCCTGGCCGCGCGGCAAGACCCTTGGCGGCTCGTCCTCGATCAATGGCCTGATCTATATCCGCGGGCAAAGCCAGGATTTCGACCTGTGGCGCCAGATGGGCAACGCGGGCTGGTCGTACGACGACGTGCTGCCGTATTTTCGTAAGTCCGAGGATCAGGAAGACGGCGCCAACGAGTTCCACGGCAAGGGCGGGCCTTTGGGCGTATCCAGCCTCCGCACCGATCACCCGCTGCACGACGCGTTCATCCAGGCCGCGCAAGAGTGCGGATATCCGTTCAACCCCGACTTCAACGGCGCGGCGCAGGAGGGCGTGGGCCCGCTGCAACTGACGGTGAAAGGCCGCCGCCGCTGCTCCACCGCCGTGGGTTATCTGAACCCGGTCAAGGACCGCTCCAACCTGCGGATCGAGGTCCGCGCGCTGAGCCACAAGGTCCTCATGGAGGGCAAACGCGCCGTCGGTGTGCGCTACATGCAAGACGGCGTCTTGCACGACGCCAAAGCAAGCCGGGAAGTGCTGCTGTGCGGTGGTGCCATCAACTCGCCGCAGCTTCTGCAGCTCTCCGGCATCGGGCCTGGCGGATTGTTGCAATCCGTCGGCATCCCGGTCGCGCACGATTTGCCGGGCGTGGGGGAGAACCTGCAAGATCATATCGGTGGCCGCATGATCTACCGCTGCATCGACAACACAGTGACGATGAACGAAATTTATCACAGTTGGATGCGGCGGCTGTACGCGGGCGCCGAGTGGATTCTCGCGCGCAAAGGCCCGTTGATGACCGGCGCGGGACCGATCGGGCTGTTCGTCAAGACCCGGCCCGAACTGGAAAGTCCCGACGTGCAATACCAGTTCCTCGCGGGCAGCGCGGAGAAGACCGGCGATCCCATGCACGATTTCCCGGGTTGCACGCTGGTGGCGATCCCGTGCCGGCCGGAAAGCCGGGGCTGGCTGCGTATCACATCGGCCGACCCGAACAATCCGCCGGCGATGCAGCCCAACTATCTCTCAACCCAACGCGACAAAGAAACGATCGTCGCCGGGCTTCGCGTGACCCGGAACATCTTTGCCTCCGAAACGATGCGCCGCTTCGTGACTGAAGAGTATATGCCAGGCCCGGGAGCGGTGAGTGACGAGGATTTGCTGGATCATGTGCGCGCGACGGCGGGCACCACGTTCCATCAGACCAGTACTTGCATGATGGGACCGGGAACCAAGGCCGTCGTCGACACCGACCTGAAGGTTAAGGGCACCGAGGGGTTGCGCGTTATCGATGCGTCAATCATGCCAACGGTGGTTTCCGGCAATACCAACGCCACGGTCATCATGATCGCGGAAAAAGGGGCCGACATGATCCTCAAACGGGCGGCGTAAATCGCATGAGCGGACCATTCACCGGTAAGGTCGTCCTCGTCACCGGCGCGGGCAGGAACATCGGCAAGGCGATCGCGCTGGATTTCGCGCGGGAGGGCGCGTCGGTCATCGTCAACGGCCGCGCCGACCGCGGGCTGGTCGATGGCACGGTGGCGGAGATCAACCTGGCGGGCGGTCAGGCGATCGGCGCGTTGGCCGACGTCACGAAGCCCGATGAGGTCGCGCGCATGGTCGACGCAGGCATCGCGGCCTTCGGGGGCCTCGACATTGTCGTCAGCAATGCCGGCCTGCGCCGCCAGACCGCGTTCCTGGACATGAGTTTTTCGGAATGGCGCGAAATTCTGTCCGTCGCGTTGGATGGCGCCTTCGTGCTGGCGAAAGCCGCCGTTCCGCACATGATCCCTCGCGGCGGCGGGGCGTTGGTGTCCCTGTCAGGGATATCGACCCATCTCGGGACGCCAAACCGCTGCCATGTCTCGGCGTCCAAGTCGGGGTTGGAGGGGCTGATGCGGGCATTGGCGATCGAACTCGCGCCGCACCGGATCACCGCCAACTGTGTCGCGCCGGGCGCGGTGGATACCGTCCGAGGCGCGACTGCCGGCGTCGCCCCCAGCAACATCGTCGAACGCGGCATTCCCCTGGGCCGCCGGGCTTCGGTGACCGAGATTTCCGCGGCGGTGCGGTTCCTCGCGGGGCCGGACGGGGGATACATCACGGGTCAGGTGCTGCATGTGAATGGCGGCGTGTACCTGACCTGAGGCGGCGCCGTCGGATCAGGTTTCGGAATACCGGACCCGCGCGGCGCGGACCTGACACAACGGGACAAAACGTCTAAACTTGGAGCCATGGATCGCACCCCAGCTCCGGTGTCGCTCGCCGCGGCACGCGCGCTGCCAATTACGCCCGGACGCTCGGCGGAGGTGTTCGTCGATGGCGATCTCGAGGTGAGATTCGCGGGCCGTCCCGGCAATGGGCCGCAAGTGCCGCATGAGCGGGATGAATTGTATTTCGTTGCGTCAGGAACCGCCCGTTACCGGGTGGAGGACCAGGTGTCCCCGGCCAACCCGGGGGATCTTCTGTTCGCGGCGGCGGGGGTGGCGCATGGGTTTGAGGATCCGTCGGCCGATTTTACCGTCTGGGTGTTGTTTTACGGGCCGCGAAAATAGCGGCTCGCCGGGGCCTGTTCCGGATCCCGTCATTTTCCGATAGACATCTGAAACCATGAGATGAGGAGCGCCACGTGCAGGCCCTGACCACGCGTTTCGCCGATTTTTCGGCTCTGACCCGCAACCTGCCGGCGCTGGCGCTGCTGATGTTTGGCGCGGTGATGCTGTACGGCGTCGGTTTCTCGACGACCGAGGCGGTCCATAACGCGGCGCACGACACGCGCCACGCGACCGGCTTCCCCTGCCACTGATCCGGCCTTGAACCAATTTCGGCGTCTGATCGCGGCTGCGTTGCTCGCGGGGGCCATCGCGGGCCTGATCTTGTTCGCGGTGCAGCATTTAACGATCGTGCCGTTGATCGATCGGGCCGAGGCTTTCGAGGAAGCCGCCGCTCACTCCCAAGCCGGCCACGTGCACGTTGACGAGGGCTGGCAACCCGCGCCCGGCCTGCAACGGATCGGCCTGACGGCGGTGACGACCATGTTGAGCGGGATCGGTTTCGCCGCGGTACTGCTGGCCGCGATGAGCCTTGGACGCGCGTCGTTCAATGTGCGCCGGGGCCTGCTGTGGGGTCTGGCCGGTTTCGCGTGCTTCGTGCTGGCTCCCGCGCTCGGGATGCCGCCGAAACCGCCCGGCGCGGCAGTGGGTGACCTGCAGGCAAGGCAACTATGGTGGTTGGGCACCGTCGTCGCGACCGCCGCCGGACTGTGGCTGGTGTGCAGCCCAGGTGGCACATGGTGGAGCCGAACGGCGGGACTGCTGGCGATCGTGGTGCCGCACGTGATCGGCGCACCCACCCCCGACGGCGCCGATGTCGTTCCGCCCGATCTCATGCGCGACTTCGCCCGGTTGTCGGTGGCGACCAACCTGGTGTTCTGGATCGTCCTCGGCGCGCTGTGCGGATGGTTCCGCGGGCGCGAGGGAGCGGCGCATCGGCCAACCTTGGCCTGAGCATGCTTGCCATCGCGGCCTCATTCGTGGTCCAAGGCCGCGATCACGCTGGACCCGAATCCCATGCAATCTTCCATGCCTGATCGTGCAGCCGAACGAGTCCTCGTCCTGGATTTCGGCAGCCAGGTCACCCAGTTGATCGCCCGCCGCCTGCGCGAATCGGGCGTCTACTGCGAAATCTGGCCGTTCAACACCGACCCCGCCAGGATCTCGGAGTTTAACCCCAGCGCCATCATCCTGTCCGGCGGGCCCGCGAGCGTGCATGAGGGCGAATCGCCCCGCGCGCCCGCGATGGTGTTTGAGCAGGGCGTCCCCGTACTGGGCATTTGCTACGGCCAGATGGTCATGTGCGCGCAGTTGGGCGGCGAAACCCAGCCGTCCGACCACCGCGAGTTCGGCCGCGCCTTCGTCGACGTGACCGGCGAGTGCGCCCTGTTCGACGGCGTCTGGACCAACGGCGCGCGCGAACAGGTGTGGATGAGCCACGGCGACCGCGTCACGAAATTGCCACCGGGGTTCAGAACCGTGGCCTCGTCCGAGGGCGCGCCCTTCGCCGTCTTCGCCGACGATGCCAGGAAGTATTACGGCCTGATGTTCCATCCAGAGGTCGTGCATACGCCGCACGGCGCGCAATTGTTGCGGAACTTTACACATAAGGTCGCGGGGCTTTCGGGGTCCTGGACCATGGCCGGATTTCGCGCGGCGCAAATCGCGAAAATTCGGGAACAGGTCGGCTCGGGGCGAGTGATTTGCGGGCTGTCCGGCGGAGTGGACTCGTCCGTCGCGGCAGTGCTGATCCATGAGGCGATCGGCGATCAGTTGACATGCATCTTCGTCGATCACGGTCTGCTGCGTCACGGCGAGGCGGACGACGTCGTCGCCACGTTCCGCGACCGGTTCAACATCAGGCTCGTCCATCGGGAGGCCTCGGAGTTGTTTCTGGGTCAGTTGGATGGCGTCACCGATCCGGAGATCAAGCGCAAGACCATCGGCCGATTGTTTATCGAGGTTTTTGAGGAAGAGGCCGCCAAGGTCGGTGGCGCGGATTTCCTTGCCCAGGGGACGCTGTATCCGGATGTGATCGAGAGCGTGAGCTTCACGGGGGGACCGTCGGTCACCATCAAATCGCATCACAATGTCGGTGGTTTACCGGAACGGATGCGGATGAAACTGGTGGAGCCACTGCGGGAATTGTTTAAAGATGAGGTCCGCGCATTGGGCCGGGAACTCGCCATTCCCGAGATCATCGTTGGCCGCCACCCATTTCCTGGGCCTGGCCTGGCGATCCGCATTCCCGGCGCGATCACGCGCGAGAAGGCGGATATCCTGCGAAAAGCCGACGCGATTTATCTGGAGGAAATCCGCGCGGCGGGGCTTTATGATGCGATCTGGCAGGCCTTCGCGGTGTTGTTGCCGGTGCGGACCGTTGGTGTGATGGGCGATGGCCGGACCTACGACAACGCGCTGGCGTTGCGCGCGGTGACCAGCACTGACGGGATGACGGCGGATGTCTATCCGTTCGATATGGGTTTCCTGACGCGGGTGGCGAACCGGATCGTTAATGAGGTGCGGGGGATCAACCGGGTGACGTACGACATCACCAGCAAGCCGCCCGGAACGATCGAGTGGGAGTGAGAGAACCGCGCCCCTGCTCCTACGGCTCGAGCCCGGCATGGACCGGTGAGCCCGGCCCACCCGGTTGACGCCGCACCTCTTGGCGCAGCCGTGGATCGAAGCTGATATGCACGCAACGGTTCCTCTCATGGATCAGCTGATCGAACTTCAATCCACCATCGCGAATTTGTTTCGCTACATCCAGGTCTTCGAGCCCGTCGACATGAAAATCCGCGGCATGGCCAAGAGCATGAGCCGAGGTGGGCACGCCGCCGACGGCCGCGTTCACCGCTGGGTTCCGGTAGGCGCTCGTGATCTCGATTGGGCGATTGAACATTGCCCGCACTGCCTCCATCCGTTCAGCCAGATGCCGTAAATTCACGAGGTGAGCCGGCGTGGGCTGGTTCTTGTCGCCCATGGAGAGCGCCTTACTGGAATGGGTGAATTCTTCCAGCGAGAAATGCGTGGTGAGTTGCATGGTATCTCCTCATTGGTCAGAGTCTTTGGCGTTTCCACGGGGGAAGCGCCTTTGTCACGATATTTGGCAGGTTCGACCCGGATCGTCAAGGTTGTCCCGCGGGCAGCTCGACCATGTCACCCGCGGTGTGCAAACGACCCTTCATTGAAGGGTGGCGTGGGAAATGAGATCGATGATCACTACTGTCCGGTCAATAGCTGAATAAATTCAATTGGTTATCGTCCATGACATGTTCGGAACTGTCAGCTGTTTGAGAAATCACAGATTCTATCGAGGCCTTTTCAAATACTGTCACCGAAAACACCTGCATCAATGTGTAGAGG
>SHWL01000081.1 GCA_009693865.1 Acetobacteraceae bacterium
AAGCGCCTCTACCGGGCAACTCTGCGGCGGCAGCAGTCGCGCCACCGCGTTGTCCTTAAACGTCTGTCCATACCGAGCCATGTTCGTCTTCCAGCGCCCCCTGAGGTCTTGATCCTATCCGGGCGGCAACTTCTCTGACACAGGGGGGTCATCCGCAGGATATACCGGGATCGAGGTTAACGGAAGATGAATGTCGGCGGATTGCCATCGTCGGCGCACCGCGCCTGCACTGACGGCAAGAGGGACCACGGCATGGACGAATTGAAAGTGATCGTGGGCGGATCGGCGGAAGACGATGCCGCCGCGTTCCTTGAGGCCTGGCACCGCGCGGAGCGGGGCGAAGCCGTCAACGAACGCGTCCTCGCGTTTGAAAGCTGGGACGGCCTGTCGCAAGTGATGACGGGGGAGCGGTACCGGCTGCCGCGGCACTTGCGCGCGCATCCCGAACCATCGGTGTCTGCCCTCGCGCGAGCCCTGAGCCGGCAGTACCGGCGCGTTCACGTCGATGTGGCGGCGTTGGAGCAGGTTGGGTTGCTGGGTCGGTCGGATGGGACGGTGCGGGTAACGGCGGATCGGATTGGGGTTGAAATCAGGCTTTGATCGGACCTGGGCATCGATGTCAGTGGGTCGATCTGTTTAACGGCGCGAAGCGGTGACGCACGCACTGGCCTCGGCGTGTGGTTTCGCCTCTTGTCGAAAGCCATGAATCTCCCGGCCAATTCCGTTCCGCGTTAGCAATTGGCCAAGGATTCGCGGCGCGGGATGCCGTCATGGCATCGCCCCGTCCCTTCCGTCTGGTTTGGCGAGAATTCGACCGAATCGGTTACGATCCACGCAAAAGCGATGATGTGCTGGCCGACCGGGAATTCGACCTCGCGTTCATTTCGCATATGTTCCCTGGCTTCGTTCTTGAGCGGGAGGATACTCGGCCCTATCGGGAAACCCGCTACCAGGCCATCGGAGAATGGCTGGGCACCGTCTATGTCGTGGTGTATACGCGGCAGGGTAGAGTAGGCCGGCTGATCACCGCGTGGGAAGCTGAATACGAAGATAGGATGCTCTGGTATGGACGATGATGACGAACACGTTGTTTGGTTTGATGCGAACAACCTTCCCCCTGGTCGCATCAATCGGCCTCGGATCGGTGGGCGCAACCCTAACCTAAACGACACAGAACCCTATCCGGTCATCACGGCGGAAGATCGGGAAGCAACGCGCCGCCTTGGCGAGCTGGAGGGGTGGCTGCGACCGAGGGCAAAAGTGTAAGTCGCGCGATCGGTCGCGAAGGACTCGTCCTCGCTGATCGGTTGAGTTCCTTTATCACCGCCCACCCCTCGGAGGATCGTCCCCCATGCGCATCGGTTTCAACCTGCCCATTTCCGGCCCCATGGCCGTCGCCGCCGACATGGCGCGCGTCGCCCAACTCGGCGAGGAACTGGGCTTCGAATATCTCACGCTGACCGATCACATCGCGCTGCCGGACGTCGCCTCCCCGGGCTATCCCTATTCGGAATCCGGCGAGTTCTACTCCCCCGATCCAGGCTTCCGGCATGAGCAACTGACCGCCGCCGCCTGGATCGCCGCCAAAACGGACAAGATCCGCATCGTGCTGGCCGTCATGGTGGTGCCGCATCGCCCAGCGATCGTCGCCGCCAAAATGCTGACCACGATCGACGTGCTGTCCGGCGGGCGCCTGGACATCGGCATCGGCGCGGGCTGGCAGAAGGTGGAGATCGATGCCGTCGCCACCACGCCGTTCGAGGAACGCGGTGCCGTCACCGACGAATACATCGACGCCTTCAAGGCCGTCTGGACCCAGAAGCACGTCAAATTCGACGGCAAATACACCAAAATCGACGGGTTGCTGATCGATCCCAAGCCCGACCAGAAGCCCTACCCGCCGATCTGGGTCGGCGGCGAGACCGGGCCCTCCATGCGCCGCGCCGCCCGCGTCGGCGACGTCTGGTATCCGATCGGCAGCAACAAGGCGAACATGCTCGACACCTTGCCGCGGTTGGAAGCGGGGATCGCCAAACTGCGCGACCTGGTCGCCAAGGCCGGCCGTAATCCCTCCAAGGTCGGCGTCGCCTACCGCGTCAAACGCCACGGCCAACCCGCCCCGCTCGCCTCCGACGGCAACAGGAAGCTCTTCACCGGCTCGATCGGCAATGTGATCGAGGACATCGCCGCGCTGAAAAAGATCGGCGTCACCGCGATGGATTTCGACTTCGAGGGGCGGGACACCGGCAAGGCCATCGAGGAAATGAAAAAATTCCGCGAAGTTGTATTGGCGCGGATTTAAATCCATGCCCTCATGGGGGCATGGAAACAGACACGCACCCTGAGCCACCGCCGGACGCCAACGCCGCTCTTTGCCACGCGCTGGCGGAGGATCTCCATAAACAAGGCCGCGCGGGCGAGGCGGAAACCTTCTACCGCGCCGCCCTCGCGCTGGCCCCGCAACGCCCGGACTCCTGGGCCAATCTCGGCCTGGCCGTCCTGACCGAGGGCCGCGCGGAGGAAGCGATCCAATGCGAACGCGAGGCCCTACGGCTCGATCCCGACAACGTCGAGGCGCACAACAACCTTGGCATCGTGGCGCACGCTCTGAACGTTTTCGCGGAGGCGGAGAACCATTTTCGCGGTGCGTTGCGGCGTATGCCCGACCATGCCAACGCCACCCTCAACCTTGGTGTCATTCGCCAGTCTCTCGGCTATCCGGATGAGGCCGAGATCCTGTATCGCCGCGCCCGCGCTCTTGGCGTTGATGAAACGCGCGTCTGCAACAATCTGGCGCTGGCGCTGGCCGAACAGGAACGCCTGGACGAGGCGGAGGCCGCCTGCCGCGACGCGCTGGCGGCCAGTCCGGGCTACCCGGAGGCCGACGTTAATCTGGGCATGATCCTGCTCATGCGCGGGCGGTTGACGGAGGCCTGGCCGCATTACGAGTCCCGTTGGCGCGTCCCGCCGCTATCCCGATTGCCCCAGCTTCCCGCCGCGACCCGCTGGACCGGCGCCGAGCCCGTGGAAGGGAAGACAATCCTGCTTTTGGCCGAGCAAGGCTTCGGCGACACGCTCCAATTCTGCCGCTACGCGCCAATTATCGCATCCGTGGGAGCAAAAGTGGTGCTGGCGGTGCCGCGGGTACTCCAACGGCTTGTGGGAACGCTGCAAGGCGTCGATCGGGTGATCGCCGAGGACGACCCTCTGCCGGACCACGATCTGCACTGCCCGCTGATGAGCCTTCCCATGATCTTTGGCACCACGGTGGAAACGATCCCCAACCGGATTCCGTATCTGTCGGCCGCGCCGGATGCGGTGGGCGCCTGGGCCAGCATAATTCCCTCGGTTGGCGAATCCGCCTCGCCTCGGATCGGCCTCGCCTGGGCGGGTGGGCGTCGCGCCGGTCAACCGCATGCCGAGGCGATCGACCGGCGGCGGTCGATGAAACTGTCGGACATGGCACCGCTGGCCGAGGTGCCGGGCTGTGTTTTCGTGTCGCTGCAACTCGGCGCGCCGGCGAAACAGACTGAGACGGCGTCCTTCCCGCTGATCGACGTCACCGATCGGCTGACCGATTTCGCCGATACCGCGGCGCTGATCGAGACGCTTGACCTGGTCATCACGGTCGACACCGCGGTTGCCCATGTCGCCGGTGCCCTGGGCAAACCGGTCTGGCTGCTGAGCCGGTTCGACGCGTGCTGGCGCTGGCTCCGCGACCGGGACGACACGCCTTGGTACCCCGCGATGCGCCTGTTCCGGCAAACCTCGCCCGGCGATTGGGCCGGCACGATCCAACGCGTCAGGGAGGCGTTGTCGCAGTTCCGCGTCATCGGTTGATCTCGCGCCGCCCGGGTGGCACGGTTGGGACTTGCGGAGGGAGACGACGATGCGAAGCAACCACCTGGAAGTACGGCCGCTGGCGAGCGCTGTTGGCGCCGAGATCGGTGGGGTCGATCTGAGTGCCGATCTGCCGGACGGGCTGATCGCGGACCTCAAGGGCGCGCTGGCGCGGCATGGGGTCATCGTGTTCCGCGATCAGATCCTGTCCGAGGATCAGCACATCGCCGCCGCCCGCCGGTTCGGCGATATCAATATCAATCGTTTCTTCGCAACCGCGGATGGCCACCCGGAAATCGCTCTGGTGGTGAAGGAACCGGAGCAGACAGTGAACATTGGCGGCGGTTGGCACACGGACCACAGCTATGACGCCGAACCCGCTCTGGGCTCGATGCTTTTCGCGCGAGAGGTGCCGCCCATCGGCGGTGACACGATGTTCGCCAGCATGTACGCGGCTTACGACGCGCTGTCCGACGGGTTGAAGGAAACGCTGTCGGGGATGCGCGCGGTGCACTCCAGCCGGCACGTGTTCGGCACGGTGCGGGAGGGACTGAAGGGCCGCATCGGCAACGCCGAGCTGGCGACGCAGGACGCGGTCCATCCGGTGACGATCGTGCATCCGGAAAGCGGGTTGAAGGCGCTTTACGTCAATCCCGGCTTCACCGTGCGGTTCGACGGCTGGACCGTGGAGGAATCGGCTCCGTTGTTGGGGTATTTGTATCGGCACGCGGCGCGGCCGGAGTTCACCTGCCGGTTACAATGGCGGAACGGTTCGCTTGCGTTCTGGGACAACCGGTCGACCTGGCATTACGCGTTGAACGACTACCAGGGTGAGCGGCGGTTGATGCACCGGATCACGATCGAGGGCGGTCCGCTGCATTAATGCATGGGTTGTCGCCTGGCGAAACCGAGAACTCACCACCGGTCCATCAAAACGGTGACCGGAATTGATGGTCGGACCGATGAGAGTGCTGGTAATCTACTGCCACCCTCGTCCGGATAGCTTTGCCGCCGCTCTACGGGACGCGGCGGTGGATGGGCTGACGTCGGGTGGGCATACGGTCGAATTGCGCGACCTTTACGCTGAGGCTTTCGATCCGGTGCTGTCCGCGCGCCAGCATGGCGCATATTTCGACGAAACCGGGAACACGCACGGCATCGAGGATCACGTCGCGGCTCTGGGCCGGGCTGAGGCATTGTTGCTGATTTACCCGACCTGGTGGTTCGGGATGCCAGCGATGTTGAAAGGGTGGTTCGACCGGGTCTGGTTGCCAGGGGCCGCATTCCGTCTGGGTGGCCCGAAGGTCATGGTGCCGCTGCTGACAAACATCGGACGGATCGGGGTGGTGACGACATATGGCATGCCCGGCTGGATGCTCTGGTGGGTAGGCTGGCCGGACCGTCGCGTGGTCAGGCGAGGCCTGCGGCCACTGTGCGCTCCCGGATGCCGGATGGACTGGATTGGGCTGACGCGGATGGACGTGGACAGCCCGGCCCGGCGCCAGCGGTTTTTGGTCAAGGTGAGGCGGCGGCTCGCCGAATGGGGTTAGTATTTCGTACATAAGTTATGATATATTCAAGCAGCGCCGTTCGGCACCCCGTGTCGAATGGAGGTTCCGCGCGGTGGAAATATCGCAAGCAAGCGTGAATCACGGATTACACGGATTTGGGCACGGATTACGCGGAATGTGCCGGAACCGTTGGCGATCACATTGTGGAGGCAGACATTTCCCCCGTATTCGTTTCCTGTCCGTGAAATCCGTGCCCAAATCCGTGTAATCCGTGATTCACCCTTGCTTTGCTAAATACACAGGTGGTTTCTCCACCATCCCCCTGATCCCCGGCTCGAAAGGGACGAATTAATGGACGTTCTGGTTGGCTCTTATATGGCGGCCCGCTCAACCCCAAAGCTGTTTCGTGGCGGTCCGCGCGCCTTCAACCAGGCTCCGGAATTTGGCCCAAACGATTTCCGGCCCCACCTCGGGCGGCGCATTTGGATCGATCGTGGAGGCGAAGCCGCAATCGGTGCTCGCCATGACGCGTTCGCGGCCCACGACGCCCGCCGCACGATACGCTCGGCGACCAATTCGGGATGTTCGACGATCACCGGTCCTGCGTATTGCACGACATGGCCGATGCCGGCCTCGATCCCATATTTGCCGATCAATGCCAGGATCATGTCCTTGGCATACAGGCCGCGAGGTAATTTTCCATGGAAGTTGGCGCGTAACGTTTTTGGCTTCCGCACGATCAAGGTTTGCGTGGCGAACACGTGCATCACCTCGGTCGTGCCGATGCCCCAGGCGCCGACGCCGCCGCCGAACGCAGCATGCGGCTGGCGGACTTGCATCCCCGCCGCGATCCGGCGCACGCTGAGTTACGACCGGGCCAACCCGGCGTGACGAGGGAGGATGCCGATGCTTCGGCTATTTCACATTGTTCTGGCCGGTCTGATGATGGCTGCGGCGTCGCTTCCCGCGGCCGCGCAGAAACATGGCGGCGTGTTGACGCTGCCTCATGTCGACACGCCGCCAAGCCCGTCCATTCATGAGGAAGGCACGGCGTCGGTGGTGACCCCGTTCATGCCGTTGTTCAACAATCTGGTGTTGTTCGATCAGCACATCGCGCAAAACCGGTTCGATACGATCGTACCGGAACTGGCGACGGCCTGGAAATGGACCGAGGACGGCACGACGCTGACCTTCACGCTGCATCCCGGCGTGACGTGGCACGACGGCAAGCCGTTCACCGCGGCGGATGTGAAATGCACCTGGGACATGGTGTCCGGGCTGGTACCGGGGAAAATTCGCAGAAGCCCGCGGCAGGCCTGGTTTATCAATTTGAAAGAGATCAGCGTCAACGGCGATCATGAGGTGTCGTTTCACCTGAAACAGCCGCAGCCGTCGCTGATTGCCATGCTGGCGACGGGCTGGTCGCCGGTTTACCCGTGTCACGTTCCCTCGGCCACGATGCGGACGAAGCCGATCGGAACCGGGCCGTTCCGGTTCGTCGAGTACCGGTTGAACGAGAGCATGCGCGTGCAACGCAATCCAAATTACTGGAAGCCCGGGCTTCCGTATCTGGATGGCATCGAATACCAAATCGTGCCCAACCGCGCCACGCGAATGCTGGCTTTCACGGCCGGCAAGTTCGACATGACCTATCCGACTGACGTGACCGTGCCGCTGATGCGTGACGTTCGCTCGCAGAATCCAGACGCGCAATGCGTGATGCGAACGAGCAATGTCAGCACCAATCTGATCATCAACCGCGACGCGCCGCCGTTCAATAATCTGGAGATCAGGAGAGCGCTGGTGCTCACGCTGGATCGCAAGGCATTCATCGATATCCAGACCGAGGGGACGGCCGTGCAGGCGGGCACGATGCTGCCGCCACCGGCTGGCGTCTGGGGAATGCCGCCGGAGGAGATGCGCAAGATGTTCGGCTACGATCCCGACATCGAGAAGCAACGCGCGGCGGCGCGGGCGATCATGAAAAGTCTGGGCTATGGGCCGGATAATTTGTTGCGAACCAAGGTGTTCACCCGGAATACCAACAGCTTTCGCGACCCGGCGCTGATCCTGAGCGACCAGTTGAAGACCATCTGGTTCGAGACCGAAGTCGAGGCGGTGGAAACGCCGATCTATTACAACCGGGTATTCAAAAAGGACTACTCGATCGGGCTTAATCTGACCGGGGCCTCGCTGGACGATCCGGACCAGCAGTACCTGGAGAATTACGCGTGCGGCTCGCTGCGCAATTATACCAATTATTGCAACGCGGACCTGGAGAAGGATATCTCGCGCCAATCGATGGAAATGGATTTCACGAAGCGGCGCGCGATCGTCTGGGAAATCGAACGAAAACTCGCCGAGGATGTCGCGCGTCCAATCATTTTCCATGGCGTGGCCGGGGCGTGCTGGCATCCCTACGTGAAGAACGTCACCATCATGGTGAACAGCGTCTATAACGGCTGGCGCTGGGAAGATATCTGGATGGATAAATGATACCGCCCAGAGCGTTTTCCGATCTGGTTGCGTCATGCCGGTATTCTCAAAATCGTCATGGCCCGGCTTGTCCGGGCCACCGGTCGCGGAACTGTGCTGGAACAGGTGGCCCGGACAAGCCGGGCCATGACGAGGGAGGGGGCTGCTCCATTGCAACCAGATCGAAAATTGCTCTACCGATTGATCCACCGCCGCATGAACCCGAGCAACCCCTGGGGCAGGAAGATCACCATCGCGATGAAGATCAGCCCCACCGGGATGAGGTAGTACTCGGTGAGGAAGCGCGACGATGCCTCGCGCAGCAGCAGGAAGAACCCGGCGCCGACGATCGGTCCCAGCAACGTCCCAAGGCCGCCGACGACGTTGTAGATCACCACCTCGCCGGAGACGACGAAGAACACGAAATCCGGTGCCGCGAACCGATTTTGCACCGCGTAGAGCACGCCCGCGAGCCCAGCGAAGAGGCCGGACAGCATTACCGCGACGATCTTGTAGCGTTCGATGGGATAGCCGATCGCCCTGGTCCGGGTCTCGTTCTCGCGGATCGACTGCAGCACCATCCCGAACGGCGATTGGGTGACGCGGCGCAAAATCAGATAAGACGCGGTCACCAAAGCAAGCACGAACCAATGCAGCGTCGCCGACGTGAACGGCAGACCTTCCATTCCCGGCAGTCCCAGTTTCGGCCGCGCGAACGTCAGTCCGTTCTCGCCGCCCGTCATTTCGGTCCACGTGAAGATGATCACGTAAAATATCTGCGAGAAGATCAACGTCGTGATCGCGAAGTAGATGTCGCGCAGGCGCGTGGAGAAATACGCGACGAACGCGGCAACCGCGGCTGACGAGCCGAGCCCGTACAGCATCGCCAGCCCAAGACTCGGTGGGCTCACGGACAGTAACGCCGCCGCCGCGCCATACATACCGATACCGAAGAAGGCCGAGTGGCCGAACGACACCATGCCAGTGTAGCCGATCAGCAGATCGGACGACATCGCCAACAGGCCCCAGATCAGGATCTCGGTCAGGAAACGGCGCCAGAATTCAGGCAACACCAGAGGCGCCACGATCAGCAGCACCAGGATGACCGTGAATCCGCTCCAATAGATAAGCGCGTGACGGTCCCTCATCGCGGGGTCCGCACGAACAGACCGGTCGGCCGGAACAGCAACGTCAGGATCAGCACCACAAACGACACGATCACCGATTGCGCTGGGCTCACGATGAGCGAGGCGTAGGCTTCGAGCAGGCTGACGAGAATCGACGCGGCGATGGAACCGCCAAGGCTCCCCATGCCGCCGACCACGACGACGATGAAGCCCTTGAGGACCCAGTCGAGCCCCATGGCATGGTTGACACCAACAAGCGGGCCGAACAGCACGCCGCTGGCCGCCGCCATGCCGGAGCCGATCGCGAACACGGCGGTCAGCACCATCGGCACTGGGATGCCCATGGCCTGCGCCATCACCCGGTCCTGCATGGTGGCGCGGATCCAGATGCCGAACGTGCCGAATTTGAGGAACAGCCAGAGGCCGCCGATGATCGCCGCTGACGCCAGCGCGATGACCAGCCGGTACCATGGATAGTCGAGATAAAAGAAACTGAAGTGGCCGGTGACAGGCTCCTGGATCTTGCGTGCCACCGGGCCGAACTGCCAGAGCGCGTAGTTCTGCAGCACCAGCGAGATGCCGAAGGTGGCCAGAATCGTGGTCAACGCATCGCGGCCAAGCAATGGTCGTAACGTGACCCAGTACAAAGCCGCGCCAAGCGCCGCTATGGTCAAGGTGGAGATCACGAACGCGAGCCAGAAGTCGCCGGTCGCGGCAAGCGTGATCACCCCGACATAGGCGCCCAGCATGAACAGTTCGCCATGGGCGAAGTTCACCACGTCCATGATGCCGAAAATCAGCGTCAGTCCCGAGGCGACCAGCGCCAGGATCATGCCGGTGACGATCCCGTTGACCGTCTGAATGAGGATTTGTTCGATCAGCATGCCGCTACACGCCCAGATACTGATGGATGACCGGATCGGTCACCCGCAACTCGGAGGCCAAGGCGTGGTGCCGGACGACGCCTTTCTCCATCAGGTAGATCCGCTGGCTGGCCTCGAGCGTCAGCGGAACGTTCTGCTCCACCAGCAGGATCGCCACGCCCTCGGCGCGCAGAACGTCGATGATCCGGTGGATTTGCGATACCATCCGCGGCATCAGCCCTTCCGTCGGTTCGTCCAGCAGAATGATCTTGGGCTCCAGCATCATCGCTCGCGCGATGGCGAGCATCTGTTGCTCGCCGCCTGACAGCGTGCCGCCGGCCTGATTGCGGCGTTCGGCCAGGACGGGAAAGTACTGGTGGGCCTTATCCAGCAGTTCCTTTTTCCGCGCGTCGGTGACGCCACGACGATCGAGTCCGGTGCGAAGATTTTCGGTGACGGTGAGCAGGCCGAAGATGCGCCGGTCCTCCGGCACGTAGGCGATGCCCAGCCGAGCCACCTTGTCGGCTTGCAGGTGGGTGACCGGCTGGCCCTCAAACAGCACCCGGCCCAGGGCAGGGCGGACCAGGCCCATGATGGCCTTCAGGGTCGTGCTTTTGCCGACACCGTTGCGGCCCAGCAGACCCACGACCTCGCCTCTGCCGACTTCCAGCGAAACGCCGTGCAGCACATGGCTTTTGCCGTAATAGGTGTGGATGTCCTCGACTCGCACGAGGGGCTCCATCCGGTCTGACCCGATATTCATGTCCGGAGGTAGACTTCCAGAACTCTGGCGTTTTGCTGGATTTCGGCGGGGGTTCCTTCCGCGAGAATCTCGCCGTAGTTCAGCACGGTAATCCGGTCGGCCAGTTCCATGACCACCTGCATGTCATGCTCGACGATCAGGATCGTCAGGTTCTCGGCGATGCGGCGCACCAGTCCCACGATGTCGCGGGTTTCGGAGGCGCTCATGCCGGCCGTTGGCTCGTCGAGGCACAGCAACTGAGGTTCCGTGGCCAGCGCGATGCCAATCTCCAGATTGCGCTGCTCGCCGTGGGACAGGTTGGCGGCCAATTCGTCCTCTTTGCCGCCAAGGCCCACGGACTCCAACACGGCCTCGGCTTTGTCGAGGATGTCGCGGTACGCGCGATGATGGTTCAGCATGTTCCAGCCGTGCCGGCGCGATTGCGCGGCGATTCGAACGTTCTCAAGCGTGCTCGAATTGGGCAGGATGTTGGTGATCTGATACGATCGCGCGATGCCCTTGCGGGAGATGCGGTCGGTCGAAAGCCCCGTGATGTCGTCGCCGTTGAACAGGATGCGCCCCGATGACGGGCGCAGTACGCCTGTGAGGCAGTTGAAGAAACTGCTCTTGCCCGCTCCGTTCGGCCCGATGATCGCGCGGATTTCGCCGCGCTGGACTTCGAAGTTCACGCTATTGAGGGCCGTCAGGCCGCCGAACCGGAGGATCAAATCCTCCGTGCGGAGCACTGGAGCGAGAACGCGGGTATCCGCCGGGGCGGCCACGTCCAGGACGACGCCGCCCGCCACCTACGACGACGACGAGAACTTGCAGGCCGGCGGGAACATCGTCTTCTCCTTGGAGACGACCTCAACGATGCGATGCTTGCCGCCCTTGATGTCGAAGATGAATTCACGGAGGAACGCCTGATGATCCTCCTTGCGGAGCGTCTTATCTCCCTGCGGGAAGTCGTCCCCTTCCTTCATCTCGAGCCCCTCAAGTGCCTCGATCAGCTTATTTGTGTCTTCGCGGCCGCGGAAGCCTGATTTGACCATGCCGATCTTGAGCGCGTTCATCGCCTCGAAGTTCGATTGCACATAACGGTCAGGCAATGGGCCGGACGGATCGATCTGCTTGAGCCGGATGATGGCCTCGTCGAAGAACTTCTTGTGCGAGGGCGTGTTCAATGGCGCGTCCAGCACCGGAACGTACCGGTTGATGCCGACGAAGCCCTCAATTTTGGCGCCAAGCGCGGGCAGGTTCGTGGATTCCGCGATCGCGCCGTCGCCGGCCCATTTGTATTTCTTGGTGAGCCCGAGGTCGAACGCCTGGTTCCCGATCGTGATGCCGTCCTTGCCGAAGAAGATCCCGAACAGTCCATCGAAGTCGCCGGTGATCTTGGAAAGGAACGCTGTCATGTCGGCGGTGCCAAGCGGGATGCCGGTGGTGCCGACGATCTGCCCGCCCACCTTCTTTATTTCGTCCGCGTAGGCGTCACGTGTCGACTGACCCCAGGCGTAGTCGGCATAGGCGATGTGCCATTTCTTGCCCAACTTGCCGACCAGATACGGCGCGAATGCCACCGCCTGGGCCGGCGCGTAGTCGAACGAACGGAAGGTGTAACGGCTGCACTTGCTGGTCGTGATCGTGGTGTCCAGGCAGACGCCGATCATGTTGACGATCTTCTGCTCCTCAAAGACCGGCATGCAGGCGAGGCAGACGTTGGAAAGCGAGCCACCCTGATGGGCGTCGATCTTGTCCTCGACGACAAGCTTCTCCGCCTTGCGCCGTCCGACATCGGGTTTGGATTCGTAATCCGCGATGATGAGTTCGACCGGGCGGCCGTTGATGCCACCGGACTTGTTGATGCGGTCGACGGCCATCTGGGTGCCGACCATGGCAGTCTTGCCAATAGCGGCGCCAGCGCCTGACAGTGGCTGCAACGTGCCGATCTTGTACGCCTTCTCCGCGCCGAAAGCTGCTTGCCAAGGCGCGGGAACCAACATCGCCGTCCCGAGGATTCCGCCGCCCCATCCGACGAACCGGCGGCGCGTGGCTTTGCCGCTGTACCAGGGCTCGTCATCCAAATCCGGCACTCTCGTCCCGTCGGTCATCGTGTGTCTCCCTGGTCCGCTCAGAAATCGGATTCGTTGCGTTCAGCGATTTTTTAATCTTATACCAGCGCGCTTAAAGATTGACTCTCGGCTCGCCCCCCATCGTCATGGCCCGGACAAGCATGCCCCTGCGAAGGCGGGGGCCGGGCCATGACGGGAGAGTGGGCGGTACGTCAATCGTTAAGGGCGGTGGTATCATACCGTAAGATGCCAGCGCCAACAATGGGTCTGCCGTGAAGCCGGCATGAGCTTGAGCATACGCACAGGCGCCCGCCGGAGCGGCGTCAGGAGAAGTCGAGGGTCGACAGTGCGCGGTCCAGCGTCTCCACGATGCGGTCGCACTCGGCGCGGGTAATGACCAGCGGCGGCGACAAAGTGATGGCACCACCGTATCGTTTTCCGCCATTCGACCGGCCGACCAGCACGCCGTTTTCCTTGCAGAAATCGACCACCGCGCCAACCTGGGCCAGTGTCACCGGTTCCTTGCTGGCGCGATCCTTCACCAGTTCGAGCCCCAGTAGCAGGCCTTTGCCGCGCGCTTCCCCGACATGCGGATGACGCATCAGCGTGCGCAGCCCATCCAGCAGGTAGGCGCCCATCTCCGCCGAGCGGTCGGCGAGGTTCTCCTGCAGCATGATCTCGATGTTGCGCACCGCGACCGCGGCGGCCACCGGGTGGCCGCCATAGGTGTTCACCTGCCCGACCTGACGATTTTCCGACGGTTCGCCCAGAAAGCTTTCGAACACACGGTTGCTGACCGCCGTCGCGGCGATCGGCATGTAGGCGCTGGAAATGCCCTTGGCCATGGCGATGATGTCGGGCTTCACGCCGTAGTGCTGGTGCGCGAACATCTTGCCGGTGCGGCCAAAGCCGTTGATCACCTCGTCGACGTGCAGAAGGATGTCGTATTTCCGGCACAGTTTCTCGACCTCGGGCAGGTACTCGTCGGGCGGCACCGCCACACCGACGCCGCTCATGATCGGTTCGACCAGGATCGCGGCCACGGTCTCTGGGCCTTCGCCCAGGATGGTGGTTTCCATGTTCTTGACGCAAGCGAGGTTGCAACTGGGGTAGGACAGGCCGAATGGGCAGCGGTAGCAGTGCGGGTGCGCGACATGCACGAAGTCGCCTGAGTAAGGCTCAAACTTCGCCTTGCGTTCGCCCATGCCGCCTGCATCCAGGGTGGCCAGCGTGGTGCCGTGGTAGGCGTAGTAGCGGCTGATGGTCTTGAAGCGGTACTGCCCGGGGAACTCGTGCTTCGCGTATTGGCGGGCGATCTTGAACCCCGCCTCGTTCGCCTCTGAGCCGGAGTTGACGAAGTAGGTGTGATAGCCGCCGCCCACGAGCGTGTTGATCTGTTCCGCGAGCGTCGCGGCTGGCACGTTCATCGCCGAGTGCGGGTAATAGGCCAACTGCCGCAACTGCTCCGCCGCGACGTCGGCGAGTTCGGTGCGGCCGTAGCCGATATTAACGCACCACAGCCCGGCCATGGCGTCCAGGTAGGCGGTTCCGTCGGCGTCATAGATGGTCGAGCCCTGCGCGGCGGTGACCACGATCTGCTTTGTCTCCAGCAGCCGGTGCTGGACGATCGGGTGCATGACGTTGTCCAGATCGCGCCGCACCACGGCTTTTCGAAATGCGGGATCGGGGGCGTTTGTCATGGACATTGTGGCCTCGCATACGGTTGTTCGTCGCGGTTCATGGGAAGCGGCCTGGCCGCTGTCGTGGCCGGGCCCCGAAACAATAGGCGCGGCTCGAAGATGTCGTCAAACGTGAAACATGTGATCACTCGTTGATAATTAATCATCAATCTGGCGCTCGGGCGCCATGAGGACAGCTCGCAGGTCGGCGCGGTTGCCGCGGCAATTTTCGCGGGTGGAGCCCGAACCGGGCGTCCGCGATCTCGCGCGCCGCCCCCGGGTCATGGGAGCGTTTTGATCGATAATGTATCGAAGCGCGTGACGCTGTCGGCCTTCGTCCAGAGCGCGACCTTGCCCGCGCCCGTGAACGTGCGATCGGTCGTGGTGAACAGCACCTTGCCGTCGAATGAGATGCTGAACGTATCCGCCTCGGCCTTCAAGCCCAGTGTATGCCAGATATCGGGAGTTACTTTGGTGGAGACGCCCTTGATCTCGCGCCGGGATCCCTTGATCACACGGTAGAAGTTCACGTTGTCCTCAAGCGCGTTCGCTCGCACAACGTAATAGTTATCGGGATCGGCGAGCCGGATCGCGATGCCGGCCGCCCGGTCGACGCGGCCCGCGATGGCCTTGAAACGAACAGTGACGTCCACATTCGCCGCCGGCAGTTTCTCGTAAATTGCGAGCGGGAAACGATAATCGGTTTGATCGGAACTGGTCTGAACAATGACACGCCCTCCAGCGGCAGTTGCATCGTCCGCGACGCTCCATGCCGCGGGGGCGCCTCCGCCGGTTCGCGCGGTGACAAAATCGGGCGGCAATTGGCCGGGCGGAGTCTTTGACAGATCGATCATGGTTTGATCTCCAGCCGCGCGGGCGGGGAACGCCGGCGCGGACATAACGGCCAGGCCAAAGCCCAGAAGGATGCGCCGCCGAGGGTGCGTGACGTGTGCCGGCATGGGTTCAGCTCTTCGCCAGTTTCAACTTATCGGGCGCGGACGCGACCTTGTCCCTGGCGCTGTGGGCATTGGGATCGGGCACCGCCGCGAGCGATGCGATCATGGTCAGGGATAGCAACACGGATTCGATCACGGGGGGACGTCATTCCTTTGTGAGCGGCGCGCCGTCCAGGGCGTTGAGTTCGGGAGGAATTCGGTTGCAGTCAGCGTTCGTCAGATCATGTGCGCGACCATCCGCGTAATCAGGCCCAGACAGGCGGTGATCCCCAACGTCCTGAGAATCCCGAGCTTGAGGCGGAACAGACAAAGAGCGGCAACGACGGCGAGGGCCAGCGCGGCGAGGTCGATGCTGGCGGGAATGGGCAAATCGATCGCCACGGGACCCGCCCGGAATGCCGTATGATCCCGAAACACGACCTGCAACGCGAACCACACCGCGAGGTTCGCGACGACGCCCACCACGGCCGAGGTCACCGCCGCCAGCGCGCCGGACAAGGCCTTGTTCGATGCCAGGCGTTCGACCAGCGGCGCCCCAAGGAAGACGAAGACGAAGCACGGCGCGAACGTGGTCCATAGGGTCAGGACCGAGGCCAGAATGCCGCCGGTTACCCCTGTCACGGCGCCGGGAGACCGGAACCCGGCCAGGAAGCCGACGAATTGCAGCACGAGGATCAACGGCCCCGGTGTGGTCTCGGCGAGACCGAGGCCCGCCAGCATCTCGGCCGGGGACAGCCAGCGATAAACCTCGACCGCGTCCTGCGCGACATAGGCGAGCACGGCATAGGCGCCGCCGATGGTGACCACCGCCATTTTGGAGAAGAACAGGCCGACATCCGCGAACGTGCCGCCAACCGCCAGCACCAGGTACGCGACGGGCGCCAGCCACAGCACCGCGGCGGCAAGGCTCGCCCAGCGCGCGCCAACGGCGAGCCGCTCTGGACGCCCGGGGTCGGCGGCGAGGACAGCGTCGATCAGCGCGGGCGCGTCGCCCTTCACCTGGCCATGTCCGCCGTGGCTGAAATGGTCGGGTTGAAAATAACCGATCGCGGCGGAAACGAGCACCACCACCGGAAACGGCACATGAAAGAAGAACAGAGCGATGAATCCCGCCGCCGCGAGTGCCCAGGCCACGTTGCCTTTCAGCGCGCGGCGCCCGATCCGCAGCATCGCTTCGACCACGAAGACCAGGACCGCGCTTTTCAGGCCGAAGAATATGGCCTCGACGACCGGTACCTCACCGGCCAGCGCGTAGATCAGCGACAGGCCCAGCATGACGATCGCGCCGGGCACGACGAAGATGATCCCGGCGGCGAGGCCACCTTTCACGCCGTGCATCAACCAGCCCAAATATGTCGCCAATTGCTGGGCTTCCGGCCCGGGCAGCAAATTGCAGAAACTCAGGGCATGCAGGAACCGGCGTTCGCCGATCCAATGGCGGTCGTCCACGACCTCCTTGTGCAACAGGGCGATTTGCCCGGCCGGTCCACCGAATGACAGCAGGCCGATCTTCAACCAGACCCGAAACGCGGCCGCGAAGGACGGCATCTGGTCAGTGGCTGTGGTTATCCCGGTGGCATCCGGCGCGTTTGTTTCGTTCATGCTCCCAGACCATTCCCGCGTTGTCGCATGGCTTCAGCTTTCATAAGTCGATTGATCCACCGGAACCGTAGGCCCGCCGATCGCGTGCCAGGCACCGATCCCGCCCTTCAGGGCGCGCGCGTCGTAACCACGGCGGCGCAACTCCGGCACGATGCCACCGCTGATCTGGAAACCAAAGATGCAACAGACGGCGATCGGCTTGTCGCGTCTGAGCCCGTTGATTTCGAACACCGGGGCCGTTGCCCAAATCCAGTGTCCCGATCCGAGCCTCGATCGCGTTCAACCGGCGCAGCGCGCCCCCGTAGTTGTTTTCGTAGTGGCTGACGACAGGTTTTTCAGTCAGCCCGTTCAGATATCGCGGCTTGAATGTCAGTGGCCGGACCTCGAGCGTCATGGGGTCTCTCCGTGTAGGATCGTGTTTGCCGCGCTCAGGCCGGAGCCGGTCCTGGCGTCCAATCATGGGTCTCGTGCTCGTGGCCGCCGCACCAGGCGTAGAAACCGTCGTAGACGACCATCGCGTGCTCCAGCATCTCATGGTCGTACTGGTATTTCGCGGACAGTCCAAGCGAGACGGCAAGCAATCCCGCCGCCTGTGGCGCCAGGTCAAGGCGCGCGGTGTCGGCGCCCCGCACGATGACCGCCAGGCGCTGCAATGCCGGATCGGTCAGCTTGTAGTGAATCAGGAAGGCGTCGAAGGAGCAGAGGTCACCGATATGGGAGAATGGTTCCGCGCCAGGGATGTCATACGGCACGGCTCCGGCCGTCGCGGCGACCTCAAAAACTTTCTCGGTGGGGACGTAAAGAAACTCCGCGTCGGCTTCGATGAAGCGGCGGATCAGCCACGGACATGCGATGCGGTCGATCTTCGGCCGCTCACGGGTAATCCACTTCATCATGGTGCTCCTTCGGGTCCATGGAAGCACGGTAGGTTCAAACGTAGGATGATACAAGTGTTTCTTTTTCTGACGTCGTATGATACAGATCGCCCATGACAAAGTCCGATATTCAGGAGGGCCCGGCGCGATGGCTGCTGCTGATCCACCAGTTGCCGGCGAAGCCAGCCTATCAACGCGTGAAGACCTGGCGGCGGCTGCAGGGCCTTGGCGCGGTGGCGATCAAGAATGCCGTCCACGCGCTGCCCGCCGGCGACCAGGCCCAGGAGGATTTCGAGTGGTTGCTGCGCGAGATCCGGGACGGTGGGGGCGAAGCGCTGATTTGCGAGGCCCGCCTGGTGGACGGGCTGTCTGACGAAGAGGTGCAGTCGATGTTCAACGCCGCGCGCGACGCGGACTACGACGCCTTGACCAAGGAGGTGCGCGCTTTCGGTGAGACTCTGGAGGCTGAGCGTCCCATGGCAGCGCGTTTCAACTCTGATTCCCGGCCCTCCCCCCGTCGTCATGGCCCGGCCTGTCCGGGCCACCCGGCGCGGCACTGTGCTGAAACAGGTGGCCCTCCCCCGATCGAGTCGGGGGAGGGCCATGACGAGAGAGAGAACGGTACGTCAATCATTAAGCGTGCTGGTATCACGGCGGAGCGCGCGGACCTCAGAACCCGGTTGGCGCGCCTGAAGGCGAATCTGGCGCAGATCGTTGCCATCGACTTCTTCGGCGCCAATGGCCGCGAGATCGTGGACGGGCTTATCGCCGGTCTTGAAGCGCAATTGGATGAGGAGGCCGCCATGAAGCAAGCCGCCGCGAAAAGCACTCCGGCCGCCAGTGGATTTGGTGCGCTCACCAACCGGGTCTGGGTCACGCGGCAAGGCGTTTATGTCGATCGCATCGCATCGGCATGGCTGATCCGCCGCTTCATCGATCCGGACGCGCGCTTCCGCTTTGTTCGCGCGAAAAACCATGTGCCCCAGCCCGGTGAGTTGCGCTTCGATATGTTCGAAGCCGAGTTTACCCACGAAGGCGACCGCTGCACGTTCGAAGTCCTGCTCGGGAGGCTGGGATCGAACGATAAGGCGCTGACAGCCATCGCCGAGATCGTGCATGACATAGACCTGAAGGATACCAAATTCGGCCGCGAGGAAACCGGCGGCATCGCGCATCTCGTCACCGGACTTTGCCATGCCAGCAAGGACGACGCGCGGCGGCTCGAGCAGGGCGCCGGCGTGTTCGACAATCTGTACGAGTATTTCCGGAAGCGGCGCGGCTGATGGTGGCGGGCGATGAGTGGTGGCGGCTGCTGCCGCCGGGAACATCGAGCGACGCATTGCGCGTGCTGGCGGCGCGCGGTGTGCGGGCTTTCGCCGATGGCTTCGTCGCGCTGCTCCTACCGATCTATTTGGTCGATATTGGATTCAACCCGCTGGCGGTTGGCGCGATCGTGGCGAGCACTTTGATCGGCACCGCGTTATTGACGCTTTGGGTCGGGTTGATCGCGCACCGGCATTCGCGCCGAATGTTGCTGCTGGTTGCTTCGGTATCGATGGCCGCGACCGGCGTGGCGTTCGCGACTGTCACCGCGTTTTGGCCGCTGTTGATTGTCGCGTTCGTGGGCACCATCAACCCGACGTCGGGCGACGCCAGCGTCTTTCAGCCGTTGGAACAGACGGTGCTGACCGAGACGATCGCGCCCCGTCACCGAACCGCGCTGTTTGCCCGCTACAGCGTCGTCGGTTCATTGGCGGGCGCGGCCGGCGTGTTGGCGGCGGCGATCCCGGATCTCGCCGTCGCGTGGTACGGTTTCGATCGCGTCATCGCGATCCGGGCGATGTTCGTGGCGTACGGGTTGTTTGGCATCGCATCGCTGATGCTGTTTCGACCCTTGTCGCCCGCGGTGGAGGCGCAAGAGGAGGCACCAAAAGGGCGTTGGCGCACTTCCAGAGCTGAGTCCGAAATGACCCCAGCCCCCTGCCGTCATGCCATGACGCGCATCCGGCGGACGGAATTGATCCAGAAACCCGGCGGAGCACGGCAACCGGCCTGAGATCGTCTCTCGTCTCGGACGAGGTGTTGGATGCCGCATACGGCTGGGTCTGCCAACGGCGCGCGGCCTGGTCGCCTCACGCCGATATCTGGTGGCTCCGGCGCGACTGGCGGGACGAAAAGCAAGCACTCAAGGCCGCCCTGCTCTCCGGCCGCTACCGGTTCGGGTTGCTTGATCGGGTGACCAAGGCGGACGGCACGGAAACGGATTTGTGGTCGGCCCGCGCCGCGCTGGTGCTGAAGGCGTTGACCATCGTGTTGGCGCCTGTGCTGCCGGTCTCGCCGCGTTGCACCCATGTCAAAGGCAATGGCGGCGCGAAGGCGGCGGTGCGGCAGGTCTCGGCGGCGCTTCCGGCGAACAAATTCGTGTTCCGGACGGACGTGAAATCCTGTTACGCCTCCATCGACCACCATTTGCTGCTGGACCGGTTGGCGCTCTGGGTGGACGACCGCTTCATCCTCAACCTGCTCTACCAGTACATGAACCGCACGGCGGAGCGCGGCGGGTCGTTCTGGGAATGCGACAAGGGGATTTCGCTCGGGTGTCCGTTGAGCCCGCTGATCGGGGCGTTCTTCCTGGACGAACTCGACCGGCGGTTGTCGGCGACAGGGTTGTTCTACGTCCGGTTCATGGACGACATCCTGGTGCTCGCGCCGACGCGTTGGAAGCTCCGCCGTGCCGTGGGGCTGGTGAACGCGGTCCTGGGCTCGCTCCGGTTGGAGAAGCATCCCGATAAGACGTCGATCGGCCGAATCGAGCGCGGCTTCGACTTCCTGGGTTACCATTTTACCGCCGTTTGCCTCTCGCTCGCGCCTGGCACCCTGGCAAGCTTCGCCGACAAAGCATCCCGGCTTTATGAGCAAGAGCGGGAGAGGTCCGAAAGCCTCTCCCGTGTTGGGGTCTACGTCAGGCGGTGGTTGGCTTGGGCGCGCGGAGGACTGGCGATGGTCGTGCCGGGTCTGCTGACGCCACTTTCAGGGGTTCTTTGGGAATTTCGACCTTTGGACGTTCGAGCGCCGGCGGCGGG
>SHWL01000082.1 GCA_009693865.1 Acetobacteraceae bacterium
GGAGATGGGCCGGGCGGTCATGGCAGTCAAGGGGTAGACAATAATATTATGGCACTACAAAGTTTTTCCAGAATAAACTGGCGGTTTTCCGGGGATTTTCGGGAGTTCGTTACGGTAAGTGGCGAGAAAAGTGTTAAATATGGGTTAAGAAACCCAGGCAAACCGCCGCGTCCACGGGGTTGTCAAAAACCTTGTCGACAGGGTTATCCACAGTTTGTGTGGATGACCCGCTAACCCATTGATAGTGACCAAATGGACCATTGGTGTTTCAGATGGCACGCCAGTATTCGATGGTCGGCAAGCCCGGCAATGCCGCACTGCGATACATGTCAGGGTTGCATTATCGTCTCTCCCAGGTTCCCTCTCCCCGCGGCGGCCCAATACGCCGTAGATTGAATCCCATGATCCCGCCGGAGATCCAATTGGACCCGCCAGCACCCCCCGCCCCTAAAGGCGTGGTCGTGATCGAGGCCGCGATGGTCACGATGCCGGCCAATCCCGGGGTGTACCGGATGCTCGACCAAAAGGGCGACGCGCTTTACGTCGGCAAGGCGCGCAACCTGAAACGCCGGGTGCTGTCCTACACCCAGATCGGCCGCCTGCCGGAACGATTGCGCCGCATGGTTTCGGAAACCGTGACGATGGAGATTGTCACGACGCACACCGAGGCCGAGGCGCTGCTGCTGGAAGCCAACCTCATCAAGCGCCTGAAGCCGCGCTTCAACATCGTGCTGCGGGACGACAAATCCTATCCCTGGCTGATGCTGACCGAGGACCACCCATATCCCCAGATCGCCAAACACCGCGGCGCCCGTGTCCGCAAAGGCGCCTATTACGGTCCCTTCGCCTCCGCCTGGGCCGTCAACCAAACCGTCACGGCGATGCAACGGGTTTTTTTGTTACGATCCTGCGCCGATACTGTGTTCGGCAATCGCGCGCGGCCCTGCCTGTTGTACCAGATCAAACGCTGTTCCGCGCCTTGCGTCGGGCGCATTTCCGAACCCGAGTACGGCAAACTCGTCAATCAGGCCAAGGCCTTTCTGGCGGGCAAATCGGCGAGCGTGCAGCAGGAACTGGCCAGCGAAATGGAAACCTCCGCCGAGGCGCTGGAATTTGAGCGCGCGGCGGCGATCCGCGACCGCATTCGCGGCCTGACGTTCGTGCAGGGGAACGATGTGGTGAACCCCGCCAGCCTGGAAGACGCCGACGTCATCGCCGCCTGGCAGATCGCCGGCCAAACCTGTGTGCAGGTGTTCTTTGTCCGCGGCGGGCGCAACAATGGCAATCGCGCGTTTTATCCAACCCACACGCGGGCGGAGGAAACGCCGGAGGTTCTCAGCGCTTTCATAGCGCAGTTCTACGACGATAAACCGCCACCTCCGTTGGTGCTGATCAATCGTGAACTGCCTGAACAAGGCCTGGTCGCCGAGGCACTGACGCTGAAAGCCGGCCGCAAGGTCGAAATCCACATGCCTCAGCGCGGCGAGAAACACGCCGTCATCCAGCATGCGGAGATCAACGCGCGTGAGGCGCTGGAACGCAAACTCGCGGAAACCGCGGGTCAGGCGAAGCTGTTGGAAGGCGTGGCGAAATTGTTCGGGATGGAGGCGGCGCCGGAACGGATCGAGGTTTACGACAATTCCCACATCATGGGCACGAACCCCTACGGCGTGATGATCGTCTCCGGTCCGGAAGGATTCCATAAGGCCGCATACCGGAAATTCGGCATCCGCGGCGCCATCGCTCCTGGTGACGACTTCGCGATGATGAAAGAAGTGCTTACACGCCGCTTTGCCCGGGGCCTGAAGGAACAGGCCGAAGGCGCGCCGGCGTCCGAGTGGCCGGATATCGTGTTGATCGACGGCGGCGCCGGTCAGTTATCGGCGGTGCGGGCAGTGCTGGACGAGCTTGGCGTGTCGGACGTGAAACTCATCGCGATCGCGAAAGGACCAGACCGCGATGCGGGGCGCGAATGGCTGCATACCGATGGGATGGCGGCGTTCCAGTTGCCGCCGCGCGATCCGGTGCTGTATTTCCTGCAACGAATTCGCGACGAGGCGCATCGGTTCGCCATTACCACGCATCGCGCCGGACGCTCGAAGGCGATCCGGCAAAGCGAGTTGGATGAGGTGCAAGGCATTGGCGCCGCCCGGAAACGCGCGTTGCTGAACCATTTCGGATCGGCGCGCGGGGTCAAGATGGCGGGGCTTGGGGATCTGGAAGCGACTCCTGGAATCAATAAGGAAATCGCTCGCCGGATCTATGCGCATTTCCATCCGGGCGTGCGTATGGAGGGGGCATCCTGACCGTTCCCTGAATATCTGTCAGGCGCCTTTGTCGAACCGCTGAATCGCGGCTTTACGGTGCAGGTTTCGCATCATCTGTCGCGATGCCAGGTCCACCCTTTCGGCGATCAACCTGCGGCGGGCGTCGTCACGGGTTTCGATCGCGGTGTTTTTCTGTTCCTTCGAGCAGACGATCAAGACCGCGATCCCGTCGGTGGCGACCAAGGGCTGACTCGCGGTGCCGACCGGCAATTTGGTTAACAACTCGCGGAATGGGGCCGGATTGACCGTTTCCAGCCTGACCTCACCCGGATCGACCGGGCGCTCGGACGGGTTGACCTTCGCCGTCTGTTCCATTTGCGCGCAACTTTTGACACTGCCCGAGATGGAGCGCGCCTTTTCCAGCGTCAGCCGTTGCCGTTCGGTGGGGCGTTGCGGATCGAGCGTCTCGGTGAACGGCAGAAACACCTGACGCAACGACACGAATGTGCCGATGTCGCGGCCGATTTCCCGCTTGGCCTGCAGGGTGACGATGGAAAATCCTCCTGGCACTTTCACGGGATTGCTCACCGCGCCAATCGGCATCTGTACCACCAGGCGCGCCACCTGCGGATCGAGTTGGTCGGGCTGCATCCAGCCGAGTTCCCCACCCTCCAGCGCGCTTTGCGTTTGGCTGAACTGAGCGGCGACCGCGGCGAACGGCGCGCCCGCCCGCAATTCGCCGATCACCGCCTCAGCGAATCGTTGCGCGTCGGCGGTGTTCACGGGATCCTCGACCGGAATGAAAATCTCACCGACCTTGTACTCAGGTTTACCGATCTGCCTGGTATGGAGTCTGATCTGTTCGTCGACGTCGGCGTCCGAGATATTGATCTTATCCGCCAAATGTTCGCGCATCACCTGTGTCCAGGCCAATTGAACGCGGATCTGGTCGATCATGGTCCGCTGGCTGACGCCGACGGATGCCAGCCTTTGCCGTAACACACCCTCAGGCAGATTGTTGCGTTGCTCGATATCCCGCATCGCGCCCGCGATTTGCTTGTCCGGGACGACGATCCTACGCCGCTGCGCTTCCTGAAGGCGCAACTTTTCGTCGACCAACTGATTGGCGATCTGTGATTTCAGCCGCTCGATCACCTGGCTCGTGGACACGAGGCCAGTGGAAATCGCGAACAGGCGCGCGCGGTTTTCGACATCTCCGCTGGTGATTACATCGCCGTTGACCACCACCACGATTCGGGTTCCCGGCAACGGTGTTTGGGCGGAAGCGGTCTGAACGAGAGACTTCTGAGCGAAGGCAGGCGACAAAATACAAGCGGCCAGGGCGACGAAGCGCAGCGTGGACATCAAGCTAAATCGATTTCCGATCGGATTGCACCGGAGGCGTATCCCCTTCATCGTCGTGGCCCGGTTTGACCGGGTCATCGGGTCCAGCACCGTGCCGCTACAGATGGCCCGGCCATGCCGCATGGGCATCAGGATAGCGCCGGTTGGGAGATGGGCGTTCCCCTTCTTACCGTCATGGCCCGGCCCCCGCCTTCGCAGGGCCAGGCCATGACGGTTTTGGGAGAAAACCTCCCACCCCTTGGCCAATATGTTGTTGAACGCCCAGGTAATGGCTGACATCGACGGCATCCCCGTTTCAGAACGCACGGTAGCCAACCTGGCCCACCGTCTTAAAGGTTAAGAAAAACAGCAAAGCGGTCGAACCATTGTCATTCAACAGTGAGGTCAGCCGGCGCGTGAAGCGGACGTCGAAGATGAAACACTCATCTTCGTAAGCGGCGCTGGCGCCATAGTAGTCCATCTGGTTGGTCGTGAGGTTGCGACGTACATACGCCGAAACCCGGTAATGCTCCCACCGGCTGGAAATCGTCGCGCTGATTTCATTGCGCGGGGTGAAATAGGCCGATGTCGAGGCCGGCGGCCGGGCCGTCACGTAAAAGAAATACGGATCGAACACGCTATAAAGATATCCGCCGCTCACCTGAAACTTTGGCGTGCCGGCCGTCACGGTGGCATCCGCCATCCGGATTTGCATGGTCTTTTTGTCCAGCCGTGTCCGGTAGGTCAGATCGAGCCACTTCGCGGGGGAAAATGAGCCGCGCGCGACAATATCCGAAACCGTGTCCCGCAGCCCCGACCCGGCGGGGAACATGTTATCCCGGGCCGTCTGATACGATTGTCCCACCAGGCCGTCGATCAACGTGCCGCCAAGATACCATGTGCCATGCAACGCGGCGTTCAGCCGCGTCCCGCCCTCCAACCGGTCGATCCCCGAGAACCGGTTGAACCCAAACAAATTGGCGTCGCTGAATTCAAACGAGAAACTGTCCTCGTTGGGAATCCGCGCGAACTGACTGTCCCCGGTTCGTGGCGAGACGACGAGTTGCAGCATCGGTTCGACGACCTGGGTCCCCCAGGCGCCGGCATCGCGCATGAATGGCCAACGGAAATCCAATGCAATGCCGGCCTGTGCCTGAGCGGTATCGGCGTTCCGGCGCGGCGCGAAATTCGGCTGCCTATGGAGGTTCGATGCATCGTAGGCGGCCGAATCGCCATGAACGCTGATTTTCCAAAGATCGCCAGCCGGTCCCTGAAACGGACGCTCCCAGTTCATGGTCAGGTGCGCGCGCCGCGTGCTGGTACCATCGTAACGCAAGACATTGAACAAGCCAGTGTCCAGAGACAAACGCCCACCCAACCGGTCCGGTGTGCCCGAGTAGCTATAGAGGTAACGCGGCGCCACCACGGGCAATTGTGACGTCGCGATCGCCGACGTCAGCCCCTGGTATCCCCTGACATCCAATCGCGAATAGGAGCCCTGGCCAAAACCCTCCAGGTAAACCGTACTCGTCTGGATGTTGGCGTCTCCCGACAGGCCGAGCAGAATGTGCTGATTCAGAACGAACCGGGAGGACGACGCGCGATTGATGTCGAAGCCCCAGCGCCACGTATCGTCGATCGCGAATTGTCCCTGGGCGGAGAAACTGCCTTGTGGCCCGCCATCCTGAATGCCGCCGGCAATATTCGCGGTCAGCGTGCCGTTGTTGAACCGCGCCCGGTATTTCGCGTCCAGCACCCCGCCGGAACGGCTCGTTAACATCGGCGTGAAGGTCGCGTCCGATTGCCCGTCGATCACCCAGTAATACGGTTGCGCGAAAAATACGCCGACGTTGGACGAAGCGCCGAACAGCGGCGGCAGCAGGCCCGATTGCCGCGGCACCGAGGGATCTGGATGCCAGAAGAACGGCGCGTAGGCGATCGGGATGCCACCCATTCGCATGACGGCATCGCGATATTCGATCGTCTTATGCTCAGTATCCTGCACAGCTGAACTGGCTTCGAGCTGCCAGAGCAGCGGCCGGGTGGGATTGTCCTTGCATAAGTCGCACGCCGAATAAACCACACGGGACAATTCGTTCAACACGCCCCCGGTTCGCCGCATGCCATTCGCCGCCAACCGCGCGTTGCGGTCCATCACGCCGCGCACGGCTTTGAGGATGCCTTCGCTCATGTCCCGGTTGAGCTCGGCGTACTGGGCGAACATCACCTGTCCGTTGAGTTCCATCAGCACGACATTGCCGATCGCGATCGAAACACCGGTGTTCCGGTCGAACGTCATTTGATCGGCGCGCAGAACCCGGCCACCTTGCCAGGCCTCGACATGGCCTCGGGCGGTGACCAAGGAACGCTCGCGGTCATATTCGACCTGATCCGCGGTGAAGGTTACCGGCTCATCGCGATTGACCGGAGGTCCGGATCCGGTCGCGGCCAGCGAACCCAATTGCGCCAACGCGGCACCGCCGCCCAGAGCCAACAGCGCGACGGCAAGCAGGATCGGCCGGGCCACCCAGCGGGTCGTAAAGGTCATGCTCAGCCGTCTTCCGTGTGTAACAGCAGCGCCACGGCCAGCATGAGCCCGGAGGCGGCCGGTGCCCAGGCGGCGAGGATGACCGGAAGAGCGCCAGACTGGCCGAATTCCTCGGCGACCTTGGAAATCACGAACAGAGAGAACCCGACCGACACTCCGCCGCCGATCATCCTCGCGACGCCGCCGCGGCGGGTCGGCCGCATGGAAAATCCCGCCGCGACCAGCGCCATCGTCGCGGCCAGCAGAGGCAACGCGAGCAGCGCGTGGAAATGCAGGCGATGGCGGGCCGAGGAGAATCCGGATCTTTCCAGCAGCGCGATGAAATCCGGCAGCACCCAGACCGACAGCGTATCCGGCGCGGCGAAGCTGTCCTGCACGCGCCCGACCGTCAGATCCGTAGCCAGCTTCAGTTCTCTCGACAGTTCGGGAAGTTGATCCGGTCGAATGGCGCGCGCTTCGCCAAACACCCAATACCCTTTGGCGAGCGACGCGGAGGCAGCCTCGATCCGGGCCAGTAAACGATCCCCATCGTCCAGCCGGAACACACTGACCCGCCCGGTAGTGAGTTGCTCATCCCGCAGGGCGACGGCGCTGGCATGGATGATGGCGACGCCTTTCGGGGTCAACTCGCGGTCGGATTGCCGTAGCCAGAGCTGACCGCCGTTCAAGGCCAACGGGCCCCCACCGGTGCGAATATAGGCCGTTTCCAACGCCTCGGCCCGTGACAGCATCGCGGACGAAAGTGGGCTCAGGGCGAGCGTGGCGATCACGCCCAAAGACATCGCGCACAGGGTGGGGACCGTCAGGAATTCCCATGCCGATATCCCGGCGGCGCGGGCAACGATCAGTTCCGAGGTTCGGGTCAGCCGCCAAAAACAAATCACGCCACCCAGCAGGACAGCGAAGGGCAGGATTTGCATCAGGATGAACGGCACGCGCAGCGCCGCGATCTGCACGACCAGCGCGAAGGTCGCGTCGGGTTTCGCGGCGGAACGGCGCAGCAGCTCGATGAAATCGAACATCGCGACCAAGGCCGCCAGCGCCGCCCATGCGGACAGGACGGCCAGCAGAAACTGGCGGGCGATATAGCGCGAGAGCGTGAGTGTGACGATCACGCCGTCACTGTCCCATCTGGCGCTGTCCCATCTGGCGGGTCAGCGGGCGAGCCCGTACTGACTCCGGGCTGCGTGGGACGACTTCCGGACCATAAGGGCGGGCCGAACAACAGCACCGCGCAAACCGCTCCGGGCAGCGCCGCGCGCACCCAGATCAGAGGGATCAGCGTGTTATCGCGGGCCGCCAGACCGTCGATCGTGAGGCCAGACGCGACGAGCAACACAACGGTCAGCGCCGACGCCAGGGGCCGAATAAATCCGCCGTGGCGCTGAAACGCCCCTGTCAGCACCGAAACGAGCGCCACCAGCGCGTACGAAATCGAACCGAGCGGGCCGGCCAGGCGCTTGTGAGCCTCGGCGATCCATTTCGGCACGTCTCGCGGTAAGGCGCGGACTGGATGCAGCAAATCCGCCACCCCCATTTCGGACATGTCCGGCGGGCGGGACCCTTCCGGCCCGGCGGAATTTGCCAGGTCGATCTCGTTTTCCCGGAACGTCAGCATGTTCAGCCGTCCGGTTTGGCGATCGATTTCCTGCCGGCTGCCATTGATCAGCAGAACCCGAGGGCCGCGCGCGCCTTCGAGCAACTGGCCGGACTCGGCGAGAATGGTGGCGTGGACCGCCGGATCACGCGCGTCATCGACGAGGATTCCGTGCAATGACCCGTCGGTCGAGCGTGCCCGGACATAGACCACCAGCTTATCGGAAATCGACGTGAACACGCCCTCCTGCAACAGGAACGCGGCGACCTTATTGCGGATTTCCCATTGGAACTCCTTGAACGTGGCGAGTGTCGCGGGCACGACCGTGAGGTTGAGCCAATAGCCCGAAACCACGGCGACGAGGGCAACCGCCAGGGCGGGCCGTGCCAGCGAGAAGGGCGACAGGCCCGCCGCGCGCATGACCGTTACTTCCCGGTCGCCTGCCAGGCGTTGATAGATGAACTGGATGACCACATAGGTGGTGATGGGAAGTATGACCGCGATGAAACTGGGAATGAGCAGCCCGGTCAGCCGCATGAACACGACAAGGGAGAGGCCGCGATTTACCACCAATTCCACAAACCGCAGCGATTGCGTCAGCCAGATCAACGCGGTCAGCCCAAGCGTGACCACGACCAGCGCCCAAAAGAGCTGACGGAAAATATACCGGTCGAGCCTCGTCGGAATGGGCGGCAAACGCATGGGGGGTTTCTGCGATACACGGCAGGCCGATGCAACCCGGGCCCTTTCGGTTCCCGTGCTGAATCCGGGGGCTTCTTTCATGTCTGAGCCGCTCGGTCATCCCCCGTTGCGCGAGGTCATCGCGCGGCATGGCCTGGATGCGCGCC
Organism: Acetobacteraceae bacterium; assembly: GCA_009693865.1. Classification (GTDB taxonomy): domain Bacteria; phylum Pseudomonadota; class Alphaproteobacteria; order Acetobacterales; family Acetobacteraceae; genus Rhodopila. The sequence goes on from SHWL01000082.1 coordinate 8,605, forward strand.
ACTCGTTGGGGCAGCACTTTTTGCTGGACGCCAATCTGACCGCCCGGATCGCGCGGGCCGCCGGCGATCTGGCCGGCCGCCATGTCATCGAGGTCGGGCCTGGGCCGGGTGGGCTGACGCGGGCATTGCTGGAAACCGGCGCGGCCAGCGTGGTCGCGGTCGAGATCGACCGGCGGGCCGTGGCGGCGGCCGGCGAACTCGCCGCTCTGTCGGAGGGGCGGCTGACGGTCGTCGAGGCTGACGCGATGCGGATCGATTTAAGGGATCTCGTGCCCTCGCCACGGCAAATCGTTGCCAATCTGCCCTACAACGTCGCGTCCCCGATGCTGGTGCGCTGGCTTCGTCAGGCGGCCGCGTATGAGCGGATGACGCTGATGTTCCAGAAGGAAGTCGCCGAGCGGATCGCCGCCGCGCCGGGGACTGAGGCGTACGGGCGGCTGTCGGTGCTGGCCGGATGGATCTGCGATACTCATATCGCACTGCGTCTGCCTCCGGCGGCGTTTGTGCCACCGCCCAAGGTGTGGTCGGCCGTGGTCGTGCTGACGCCCCATGCGGAACAACCGCCACCCGCGTTGTTCGCGACAATGGAACGGCTGACCGCGGCGGCATTCGGTCAACGCCGCAAGATGCTGCGCGGGGCTTTGAAACCGCTCGGTGGCGAGGCGCTGCTGGCACGCGCGGATATCGCGCCGGAGCGGCGGGCGGAGACGTTAAGCATCGCGGAATTCGACCGGTTGGCGCGGTTGCTGTGAGTTCGATTGCCTCGGCCCGGCGATAATCGGAGACAGGCAGGCGTCAGGTCAGCGATCATCCAGCCGCCCCGTTGCAAGGACCCGAAGTAAAGACCTGGCCATCAGGCCGGGACTGGGCTACGAGCCGGACATGGACACGATGAACCTGGACACTGGCCATCCTCCTCCCTCCGGTGACGACCAGCAGCGCCGGATTGCCTGGGAGGCCGCGAGGATCGCCGAGGCCCGCGAGGGCGTCGTCGCGGGCCGGCTTGTCGGCTCCGCCAAGGTGAAGGCCTGAATCGAGAGCATCGGCGGCGATCACGAGCTGCCGGTTCCTTACTCCGGCCGCTGATCCGGCCGCCGCTTGCCGGGACACGTCCCATACCGCGCTGTCAAATTTTCCGCGCCGCCGCCGCCAGATGTCGTGACGAGGACGTGCCGGCGCATTCACCGGCTTTTCAGCCGCCCGGTTCCGCGTTTATCATCCGCGCATGAAGCAACCACCGAACCGTGGTAAAGGCTGCGATGAAGGGATGGCAGTCGCATGGCAACTCTCGATTGGTCGCAATGCCCCACGGTCGAAAGCGTGGCGGACAGACGCAGCGGCGCATGGGTGTTTCGCGAATCGCGCACCCCGGTTTCTGTTGTCTTCGACAATCTGGAAGCGGGAGCCTCGATTAACGAGATCATGGAATGGTTCCATTTATCGCGAGATCAGGTCGTCGCCGTGATCGAGTTCGCGGCGCGCGGCCTCGACGCTCCCGCTGTTCCGCGCGGTGCCGCCATGGTCGATGCGCATCCTCTTTGACAACAGCTCCGCTTCGGCACGCCCTCAAGGGCCACGTCGTTGTCGAAGCGATTGAACGGGGACGGAAACGGACGTCGAATGGCGAACCGATCGCGGCGGCGGAGACCGCGGGCTTCGATGTTCTGCTGACGACTGACAAAAACCCGCGCTATCAGCAAAATCTGGCGTGACGTACAATCGCGTTTGTGGTGCTCGGCAATCAGCAATGGCCTGTTTTGCGCCGCTACGTCGAACGGGTTGTGGCCGCCGTGAATGTCGCGACACCGGGTAGCTTCACCGAAGTTGAAATACCGTTCGAGTGACTGCGCCATGTGTTCGACAAAGTATCCACGACTGGCCTCATCGCCCCGATTGAGCGCGAACACCACCCCGCGCCGCGTCGTGCCGTTCGGCTCACGTGCCCGCGGCGAAGACAGGCCAGACAGCGACATCGACTTTCTCCTCATCCTGGGCGACGGCACGCCGGCCGAACGACAGGCCCAATGGCGACCAACCGCGATCGGCATGGCGATGCCGCGATCCCGCGACAGGCGGCGTGCATCGTGCTATACGCGCCTCGGTCAACCGGAGCACCGCGCAGGCTCGATCATGAAAACATCGTCCGACGTCCTACCGCCGGAGGCGGCATCCCGCCTGGCGGAATACCGAAGCCTGGTGCGACAGGCGCTTCCGGGCGTGGAGAGGATGATCCTGTTTGGATCTCGGGCCCGAGGTCTGTCGCACGAGGACAGCGATTATGACGTCGCCGTCGTTTTTCGCGACCTCTCAGATGCAAGATCAGTCCGCCGCATCCTCTCCGATCTGGCCTACGACCATGTCCTGAGTGGCTTTTTCATCCGGCCAATTCCGCTGCCGTCCTTGTATCTCGATCCCCCGGAGGGGCATGCAACCGAATTGGCCGAAGACATTGTCCGCGACGGTGTGGAGGTCGGGTGACCTCAGAGGCGGTTCACGCCGAGGTGTCCTGGCGGAAGGCGGTCGCCCATTTGAAGGAGGCCGCCGCGCAGGATGCGGATGCCTCGCCCATGGCAGTGATTCACTCCAGTTACTACGCGATGTTTCACGCGGCGCGCGCGGTTCTGTTCAAAGCGACCGGCGGCGCTCCGAAACGGCACGACAGCGTTATTCAGCAGTTTGGCCTGCTGGCCCGGGACCTTGACGAAGCGATGCGTGCCTCCGGGAGGGCGTTCAACGCGGCCAAGGACGATCGTAACGCCGCCGATTACGATGAAGCTGTCCTGTCATCGCCGGAAGACGCGCACGAGTCATTGCGATCGGCCCGCGACTTCCTCACGGTCCGCGATGCGCGCCACGGGTTCGGTCTGTCCCTGTCGCGTGATTCCTGATCAGCGCGAACCAGATGTCCGAGGCGGTCCGCCACTGGCCGATACCACCGCGGCGCGACCGGCTGGCGAAGATAATCCAAACAACAGGCTCAGATGGCCGCGCGCGGCGGACATGCCGGCCAGCACGGCACATGTCGCCGTCCGGCGGCAACAATCCCCGGGGTGGACGCATGTCCTGCGCTTTCTTCCGCGCCTTCTCGGCCGAGGCCACGCCTCGCCTTGTGTGCCGGTTCAGGGATCGGCCCGGATGTCCCCGGGGAGCGCCACGATCTCCCGCACGGTTGTTCGCGCGAAAACATAATATATCGATATCGTAACATAAAAATAATACGACGGTTTGACAACGAATAATTCAAAGAATAATTCATGTACTATAATATGATTCGCTTGCATGGTGATCCTCTTCTGGTCGGACTGGACCCAAAATGCCGAAATTCATGGCTCGCGTGGCCCTCGCCTCCATCGGCATCGCGGCCGGCGCCACCCCCCCCCGGGGCAGGCCCAGACCACGATCACGCTGGAGAGCTTCACAGGCGCCGGTGGCAACGGAAAAACCCCTCAGGGCAGTCTGATAGCCGACGCCGCGGGGAACCTGTTCGGCACGACAGGCGGGGGCGGCTCGGACGGCTTCGGCACGGTGTTCGAGATCACCAACTCCGGCTTCGTCACCGGCTCGGACTCCATTCCGGAACCCGCCTCGCTGGCGATCCTTGGCGCCGGACTGGCCGGGCTGGCGATGGCCCGTAAGCGCCGCGCCGCCTGACCTGACGTCAACCGTCGTTGTCGTTACGGCAATCAACCTTTTTCAGAGCGATCATAAAACAGCACCTTCAGCCCGGGAACCAACCGGACCAGGACGTCGAAGTCTCTGTCCTCGGTCACAACGGTCAGGCGTGCCCGGGCGGCCAGGATCGCCGTCAGCGCGTCGCTGATCAGTTCAACGCGGTCGAACGCCGTCCCGATCCGGCGGCCTCCACCCGCCATGACGCGGGCCACCTGGCCCGCGAGCTCCCCGGCCATGAGCCAATCGGCATCCCCGGGGATCAGAACCTTCGCCGGATCGATCCGGGACAGTAGCGTTTCGTATGTCGCCACCACGCGCGCCGTGCCCGGATGGTCCGGATCCAGCCGGCCGCGCACCCAGGCGAGTTCCGCGCGCGCCGGCGCGGCCACGAACAGGCGTGGCACGGCTTCCAGCAGGGCACGCAACACGAGCGGCCCTCGGCCGGCCAATGCGTTAATGAACACATTGGTATCGAGCAGCACCGGCCCATTCGGTACGGCGGTTCCAAGCATCGGTCGCATGGACGGTGTTCGCGGAGCCACGGGACGCCGCACCGGCCCGGCTCAGAGATCGATCTGGTCGAGCAGTTCAGACGGTGTATCCGCCAGTATGCCCCAGTTTTGGGCCAACCAGGAGCCCAGTTCGTCCTCGGTCGCGAGCGCGGCCAGGGCCGCGTTGATGACTGCGGCCGGTGACGTCGTGCCAATGCGTTTGGCCGCCGCGTCGAAGAGTCTGGGTGAAACCTTGGCGTTGAAATGCCTGGTTTTCGGACCATCGAGCAGGCCCATGGCGGCGGCGATACGAAGTGCGATGGTGCCTTGTTCCGTGCCGGTTTTTACTTTGACCGCCGCGTCGCGTCGAGCGGACGGCGGCCGCGCTTTTTTGAGTCCGCTCATGCATGGTTCCTTATATCGTATTACCGGATTGTGATTACGGTAATACCAAAAAGCCTCGGCGCGCCACGGAAAAATGCGCATGGACCGATCTCGCGGCCAGCCGCCCCAGAGCAGCGATCCGGAGCGGCGACCCAGCCACCGCCCCGGCCGGACCCGGATGGATCGGGCGCGCCAAGGCCCTTGCGATCCGCCGTGCCGGAAACATCTCCGTCATGGTGGCCGTGGTTCTGCTGTATGAACATCCCGCCGGGAACGCCGTCTCGATCGTCGTCATGCCCGATCCGCCGCTTCCTTCCGCGGCCTTTGGGCCATGACCTGTAAACATGCTCTGTGCGCCCTCCGCCCTTCACCGTGATCTCCGTGCGAGACCCTTTTGACCAACGTCATCCCGCGCCGATTCAGGAAGAAGGGCCTCGCACGGAGATCACGGTGGACGAAGGAGGGCGCACGGAGTTTCTTCGCGCCGATCTCGCCGGCGCGTCCCGGCAAATGACAGCGCTCACGGCTGCCGGAATTTTTGATCGGACAGCCGTGGACGGGCCCTCATGGCCGCCATGAGGGCGCGGACCTGGGGCAGGCGTTGCCAGACCCTCGCGAAAATGCTGGCCTGACGACAAGGTACGTTCCGAACTCAGGGAATCGCTCCAGGACGCGGGCCTGAATCGTGACCAACAACAACAAGGGGAGAAAACGGCATGATTGACGATGCATTCCGGGCGACATGGTCGCCTCGCCTGCTCAGTGTTCTACGGATCATCGCGGGGCTGCTGTTCTTGCAGCACGGGCTGAGCAAGTTTTTCGGCTTTCCGGCGCCAAGCCCAGCGACGTTTCAGGTGTACGGCCTGCTGGGCGCGGCGGGCGCGATTGAGATCGTGGGCGGCGTGATGGTCGCGGTTGGGCTGTTCACACGGTCCGTGGCCTTCATCTGCTCGGGCCAGATGGCGTTCGCCTACTTCTGGGCGCATGCGCCGCGAGGTTTTTTTCCTCAGGCCAACACCGGAGAACTGGCGATCTTCTTTTGTTTCGTCTTCCTTTACATCGCGCTTGAAGGCGGCGGGCCGTGGAGCGTCGACGCCGCGCGAAAGCGGACGTAGCGCCCACGCGGGCTAAGGCGACGCCCAAAGATAAACGCTTCGATCGGGCTCCAGCCTCCCCTCGTCATGGTTCGGCTCGACCGGACCATCGGTCGCGGTACAGTGCCGCTTCGGATGGTCCGATCGAGCCGAACCATGACGTGGAGAGGAAGGCGGCGCGATTCGTTTATCTTTGGGCGTCGCCTAAGGCGGGGGCCGGGCCATGACGGGGAAACAGGAGGCAACCTGAAGCGGTAATAGTTGGGCGTCGACCTACTCCGGCGCGGGGGAAGCCAGCGGCTTGTCCTTCTCCACGACGTAGGTGATGGCGATCCGCGACGTCTGGGCTCCGTTGGCCAGGCTGTGCGGTGTTTCGGGCGGAACCTGGAAGCCATCGCCCGGTTTGAGCACGCGGTCCGGCTGCCCCTTCACCTTCAGAATGCCGCCGCCTTCGATGACGAAGGCCGACTCGAGGCCGGGGTGGGTGTGACGCGCGACCATGGCGCCCGCGTCGACCTCGGCCATGACCAGGATCGCAACGTGTTTATCCCCGGGATATTCCGTTTTCTGCAAAATATTCCGCGTAACGCCGCCCGCGGTCAGGGCTTCGGCGTCGACCTTGGAAGCCACCAGCCCCACGGCAGCGCATATCGCGCAAGAGGCAAACCGGCGTCTGTTCATCGTTTCGCTCCTTTTCTCATGCAGCGGGAAAGCTTCATTGCCTGCCCTCCCGGAACGGTATCACGGATTTGACCACCCATCGGCGGGGATTGATCCCAGGCCGGGTCTGTCCCACTTTCGCGCGACCCGAGCAGGAGCCGCCCCATGACCGAACACTTCGACATGCTGATCCGCGGCGGAACCTGCGTCCTCCCCTGGGGCCAGGAAGCCACCGATGTTGGCACGCGTGGCGGGCGCATCGTCGCCCTGGGCGTGCCTTCCTCCGCGACCGCCACCACGACGATCGACGCCAAGGGCCTGCATGTGCTGCCGGGCCTGATCGATCCGCATGTGCATTTCCGCGACCCCGGGGATGCGTCGGTCGAGTCGATTCCGATGGGATCGAAGGGGGCCGTGCTTGGCGGGCTCGCCGCGGTGTTCGACATGCCGAACACCAGTCCGTTGGTGGTCGACGCGAAGATGGTCGCGTGGAAGCAGGAGTACGTCGAAAGTCATTCCTGGTGCGACATGGGGATTTATGTCGGCGGTTCCAAGACGAACATCCCGGAACTGAGCGATCTGGAACTCGGCCGCGGCGTTTGCGGAATCAAGATTTTCGCGGGCAGTTCGACCGGCGACCTGATGGTCGAGGATGACGTCAACCTGGAAAAAGTCATGCGTTCCGGACGGCGGCGGATCGCGTATCACAGTGAGGACGAGTACCGGCTTCAGGCTCGCAAGTCGATGTTCAAATCGGGCGATCCGTATGCTTCGCACATGGAATGGCGGGATGAGGAATGCGCCTGCCTCGGCACGCGGCGGTTGATGCATCTGGCGCGAAAGACCGGGCGTCAGGCGCATATCCTGCATGTGTCCACGGCGCAGGAATTTGAGTATCTGAAGGATTACCGGGATATCTGCACATGCGAGGTGCTGGTGAACCATCTGACGCAGGTCGCGCCGGATTGTTACGAGCGGCTGAAAGGCTACGCGGTAATGAACCCGCCGATCCGCGGGCAGCGCCACATGGACGCGGCGTGGAAAGCAGTGAATGACGGGTTGGTCGATACGATCGGGTCCGACCACGCGCCGCATTCCAAGGAAAAGAAGGAATTGCCGTGGCCGGACTGCGCCTCGGGCCTGACCGGTGTGCAAACGATGGTGCCGATCATGCTGAACCACGTGAACGCGGGACGTTTGTCGCTCAATCGCATGGTCGATCTGATGTGCGCGGGCCCGGCGCGGGTTTATGGCGCGGTCGGGAAAGGCCGGCTCGCGGCGGGTTATGACGCCGACTTCACGCTGGTCGACATGAAACATCGGCGGAAAATCGAGAACTCGTGGATCGTTTCGCCTTGCGGCTGGACGCCGTTCGAGGGCATGGCGATCACCGGCTGGCCGGTGGCGACGATCGTGCGCGGGAATGTCGTGATGCGCGACGATACCGTGCTGGGAAAGCCCAGTGGGAAGCTGGTGAAGTTCGTGGGGTAGCCGATTTCGTCCGGCTTATTGACGCGGAACCAAATCGACTTGCCAAAACCGAAATGGAGACGTGCCCCGACAGCAAACTCGGCGGACGGCGGAAATGCCGGCGGCAGAGCCTTGTGTCGTCATCCAGTACAACGATCGCTGGTAACTGGAGTTTCAGTCAGGCCCGAAGATGTATCCGGGCGCGAGCACGCACTGAATGGGTCAGTGCCTCGGCGCGCTTGCCTCACGGATCCCGCCGAATGGTCGCGACACGGTGATCGCGCGGAATTTCCCTGATGCTCTCCTGAACCCGCGGGATGAGTTCTCCTGGCAACATGCCATGGTCAAAACGGCCTGGCCGCCCGCCGACGGGCCGATCTGTCCGGCGCGCATCTGGTGACGGCGGCCATCGCCGGTATGAGCCGGACCTGTGCCGGAAGGTTCCGGAGCTTCGCCGCCGCTGTGCGCGATCGGGTGGCGGCGGACCCCGGAGTCTGGCGCCGTCGCGACAGTCAGGGAGATCGCGTTGGCTGGGGAGATCGACGATCCCACGTCACTCGAGTGCCGAGGCCGACGCTGCTGGCGCCGGAAATCGTCGAGGCGATCCTGGATGGGCGGCAGCCGGTGGAGATATCGATGAGGGCGGTTCCGGCGGAGTGGGGGGAGCAGCGGGCAGGATTTGGCGGTTACCCCCGGATACATCTTCACGTTCCAGCATGTCCATGATCCATTGGCGGCAACGGTCAGACCCGTCAAACGGGAGGAAATAGTGAAAGTACGCATTATCCTTGTTTTGCTCGCCAGTCTCGCGGCGCACACCGCCCAGACTCAACCGCTGACGATCGGCATCGGCGATGCCGTCACCAGCATCGATCCGCATTACCTCAATTCACCGACCAACAAGAATGTCATCTGCAACGTTTATGATGCGCTGACCGATGCCGACAACACGATCAACATCGTGCCGTCGCTGGCCGAATCCTGGCGCCTGATCGACGACACGACCTGGGAGTTCAAGCTGCGCCGCGACGTGAAGTTCCACGACGGCACACCGCTGACGGCCGAGGATGTGAAGGCCACTTACGCGCGAGTGCCGCGGGTGCCGAACGCGCCACAGCCATTCACCACCTTTATCCGTCTGGTGCGGTCCATCAAGGTGATCGATCCGCACACGCTACATATGATCACCAGCAGTCTGGATCCCATCCTGCCGAACGAGGCGGCTCAGATCCGCATCATTCCCGCGTCGCAATCCGGCGCGCCACCGGAGGATTTCAACTCCGGCAAAGCCGCGATCGGAACAGGGCCCATGCGGTTTGTGTCTTATCAACCGGGTGCCGGGGTGGAACTGGTGCGCAATGACACCTATTGGGGGCCGAAGCCGCATTGGGGAACGGTTTCATTCCGATTCATCTCAGACGGCGCGGCCCGGGTCGCGGCCCTGCTGGCGGGCGACATGCAAGTCATCGATCTTGTGCCGACCGATGCGCTGGCGAATCTGCGCGCGAATGACAAAATCCATGTGGCGACCGCCGAGGTTGGATTGCGCCATATCTTTCTGGCGCTCGATCAGTCCCGTGACGGACCGACGCCATTCGTCACCGGCCCGAACGGGGAAACGCTCGAGAAAAATCCGCTCAGGGACGCGCGGGTACGAAAGGCGCTTTCCATCGCCATCAGCCGGAAGGCGATTGTCGAACGAGTGATGGAAGGTGTCGCGACAGCCACCGGTCAGATGATGCCCGAGGGCGGGTTTGGTTGGACATCTGAGATCAAGGTACCGGCCTTCGATCCTGATCAGGCCAAGAAACTGCTGGCTGAGGCCGGGTACCCGAACGGGCTGAAAGTCACGCTCCACTCCACCAAGGGGCGTTATGTCAACGACACGCGCATCGTGCAGGCGGTCGCGCAGATGTGGCAGCGTGTCGGCGTCCAGACGAGCATCGAGCTGCAGCCTTGGAGCACCTATGTGTCCCGTGTCCAGCGGGGCGAGTATTCGATCATGATCGGCGCGGTCGCCGCGGTGACCAGCGAAAGTTCGCAGGTGCTACGCAGTGCGATGGGAACCCATGACCCGCCGGCGGGATGGGGGGGATTCAACTGGGGCCGCTACTCCAATCCCACCCTGGATGCGTTGATTGTACGGGCGCAAAGCATCGCCGACAACAACCAGCGGGAGCAGGTGTTACGGCAGGCCATGTCGATCGGCGCCAACGACGTGGCAAACATTCCGTTGCATCTGCAAAAGACCACCTGGGCAATGCAGCGCGGACTTCGCTATGCGGGGAGATCGGACGATCAGACCCGGGTGACCGACATCAGGCTGGCACAATGAGCGTCTTGACCACGGCGGATGTTGAAAACCGTGGCCGTCGCGACGGTCCGGAAAATCGCCGCGGCTGGTGCCGTTGGCACCCGAGATCGTCGAGGCGATCCGGGACGGGTGGCAAGCGGTGGGGGTGACGCTGCCGGGGTTGATGGGGTCATTTCCGGTGGAGTGGCGGGAGCATCGGATTCAGGGGGTTGCTCTCGCCGCCGCGATGAATAAGACCGGCCGCGACGGGTGGCCCGGCCGCGACGGGTGGCCCGGACGAGCCGGGCCATGACGGGAGAGAGGTCCACGCCAGTCGATTCGGCAATATTTGGGCGCCGCCTTATATGAGGCATATCGGATAAAATCGGGTGATACGACCAGCCCGCCAGGGAAGAACGAGCCCATGAAAATCATCAGCGTTTCCGCCCTTCCAATGTCCGCGCCCGTTCCTGAGGATAAGCGTCACCGTACCGACCTCGGAACAAAGGTCAAAAGCGACGCGACCCTCATTCGCGTCGAGACCGACACCGGGTTGATCGGCATCGGCGCGGCCCTCGGAACGCCGCCGATCGTCGCGGCCATCGTCGAGCACGAGCTCGCGGCGGAATGCGTTGGAGAGGACCCAATGTTCTCCGAACGCATCTACGAGAAAATGTATAACGGTTCGCGCGGCAAGCCGGCGCTGGAGCGCGGCGTGACGCAGGCCGATGAAAGCCGGCGCCGGGGCGTCATCATGGAAGCGATTTCCGGGGTCGACATCGCGGTCTGGGACGTCAAGGCGCGGGCGCTTGGCATTCCGCTCTACCACGCGCTTGGCGCCGTGCGCAGCGCGGTCCGCGGCTATGCCAGCGGCGGCTGGGCGCCAGGCGACGAGGCCGAGGCGGAACTCGCGGGCTACGCCGCCAAGGGCTTCACGGCGGCCAAAATGCGCGTGGTCGGCCGCGACGGATTCTCGATCGCCAATTGCGTGCGCCGGGTGAAGGCGGCCCGCCGCGGGCTTGGCCCCAATGTCGAACTGATGATCGACGCACACGGTTCTCTGGAAGTCTCGACCGCCATCAAGCTCGCGAGGGAGCTTGAGCAATACGACATCGCCTGGTTCGAGGAGCCGGTGTCGCCGGACGATCACGCCGGTCAGGCGGAGGTGCGCCGTTCCACGACGATTCCCATCGCCTCAGGCGAACGCGAGTTCACGCGGTTCGACTTCCGGGATCTGCTGGAGCGCCGTGCCCTCGATATCGCGCAGCCCGATGTCGCCCGCGCGGGTGGCATGACGGAGATCCGGCGCATCGCGGCGCTGACCTCGGCGCACGGTGTGCGTCTCGCGCCGCACGCCTGGGGCAGTGGGGTGCTGTTCGCGGCCAGCATTCACATCGCGATGGCGGCCGCCAACTGTCACATCCTTGAGGTCACGCAAGGCTACATGCCGATGATGTGGGACCTGTTCAACGAGCCATTCGACATACGCCCGGACGGCATGGTCCATGCTCCGGACCGGCCTGGCCTCGGCTTCACGTTGCGCGCGGATGCGCTGGAGCGGTTCCGGTATGTCGATGGGCCGGAGTATGAATTTTAGCAGCCTTATTTGATGACCCAGGACGGGCACCAGCGATTTCCGTTGTGCATGGCAAACTGCCGCCTGGTCGCGCCCTTAGGCGACGCCCAAAGATAAACGCTTCGATCGGGCTCCAGCCTCCCCTCGTCATGGTTCGGCTCGACCGGACCATCGGTCGCGGTACAGTGCCGCTTCGGATGGTCCGGTCGAGCCGAACCATGACGTGGAGAGGAAGGCGGCGCGATTCGT
>SHWL01000083.1 GCA_009693865.1 Acetobacteraceae bacterium
TCGATCGGGCTCCAGCCTCCCCTCGTCATGGTTCGGCTCGACCGGACCATCGGTCGCGGTACAGTGCCGCTTCGGATGGTCCGGTCGAGCCGAACCATGACGTGGAAAGGAAGGCGGCGCGACTCGGTAGTCTTTGGGCGTCGCCTAACCTCGCCCGCTCGACGAAAGTTCCATCCGTTACGCTAACGGTTTCGGCAACAATCGAAATGGGTTCACGGCATCCCGCGATCAGGAGAACGCCATGTCATCCCGCACCCCCACCCGCCGCCTGCTGAAAACAGCCGGGGCCGCGGGCAAGCTCGCCGTTGGCTTGTGGGCGCGCCCGCCCCGCCCTCGATCAGGGGTGCAAATCTACAGCCGCGGGATCATGCCGGCCATGATGGCGAAGCTCCAATCCGGCCAGACCATTCCCGCCGCCATCGCCTGGGCGCGCGGCGAGTTGGACGGGTTTGTGCGGTAGGTTCGAGGGACACGTGAGCAGCAACGAGACGCGGGCCCTGCAGGCCGCGGTGGCGCTGGCAAGCCTCGTGCCGATCGGCGCGGGCGCGATCGGCATACTGGTTGGCCCACGAATGATGGGAACCGCCGTCGTGGGATCGGCGGATCTCGACAGCCATTTCCGGTATCTGTCCGGACTCCTGCTGGCCATCGGAATCGGCTTCGCGTCGACCATCCCGCGAATCGAAGCGCGGAAAGGCCGCTTCCGGTTGCTCGCTGGTGTCGTCGTAGTGGGCGGATTGGGGCGTCTGTTGTCGCTGCTGACGACTGGCGTTCCATCGGCCACGATGACGGCGGCCCTTGTCATGGAGTTGCTCGTCACACCGGGCCTCGTCCTTTGGCAACACCGCGTCGCCCGCCGGAAACATTAGAGCGCGGCAAGCGATCAGCTTCCCGCCAGCCCCTCCCCCACCATCGTCCGCGGATCTGCCAGCCGATCGAAATCTTCAGCTGAGATAGCACCCGACCGAATCGCGGCTTCCCTCAATGTCATGTCGTCCGCCATCGCCGCATGAGCAATTTCAGCCGCTTTCTCGTACCCGATGACCGGCGACAACGCCGTGACCAGCATGACCGATCCGTTAACGTATCGGTTGATCCGCGTTTCGTTCAGCCACGTTCCCTCGACCGAGAATTTTCGGAAATTCTCCGCTCCATCCGCCAGGATACGCGCGCAATGCAGAACGTTGTCGATGATGATCGGCCGCATCGCGTTCAGTTCGAAATTGCCCTGACTGCCGGCGAACGCGACCGCCGTATCCTCGCCGATCACCTGAATGCAGATCATGACGACCGCCTCGCACTGCGTCGGGTTCACTTTGCCTGGCATGATCGACGACCCCGGTTCGTTGTCCGGCAGCAATAACTCGCCCAACCCGCAGCGCGGGCCGGAGGCAAGCCAACGCATGTCGTTGGCGATCTTCATCAGCGCGACCGCGAGCCCTCGCAACGCCGCCGATGTTCGCGTCATCGCATCGAGCGATCCCTGCGCCGCGAACTTGTTCGGCGCGGTGATGAAGTCCTTGCCGGTCAATGCGGCGATCCGCTCGGCGATCCGTTGGCTGAAACCGCGCGGCGCGGTCAGTCCCGTGCCGACCGCCGTCCCTCCGGCCGCGAGTTCGAACAGCCCACGTTTGCTCGCCTCGATATCGCGGATCGCGTCACGCAGTTGATGCGCGTAACCCGGCCATTCCTGCCCCACGGTCAATGGCACGGCGTCCTGCAAATGGGCGCGTCCGATTTTGACAATGTCCATCCAGGCCGCGGCCTTCGCCTCGATAACATGAGCCAGCGTATCGATCCGAGGCAGCAACAGATCGTCGATCGTCGTCACCGTCGCGATATGCATCGCGGCCGGAAACGTATCGTTGCTGGATTGGCACATATTGACGTCGTCGTTCGGATGTACCGGTGCCTTCGAACCAATCACGCCACCCAGCAGTTGGATGGCGCGGTTCGAAATGACCTCATTCAGGTTCATGTTCGACTGGGTGCCAGACCCGGTCTGCCAGACATACAGCGGAAAATGCTCGTCGAGCGCGCCGGAGATCACCTCGTCCGCGGCCTGAACGATCGCCGCCGCTTTCTCCGCGCTCAACCGCCCGTCCGCCAGATTAACCTCGGCCGCCGCCTTCTTCACGATACCGTAGGCGCGGCAGAGTGCCTTCGGCATGCGATCGCCGCCGATCGAAAAGTAGTGCAACGAGCGCTGCGTTTGCGCGCCCCAGTACCGGTCCGCCGGCACCTCGATGCCGCCCATGGAATCCGTTTCGATCCGCGTGCCGGTGGCGGCAATGCCGATCGGAATACGATGTCCGGTTTCCATCGCTTCATGTCCTGTGGATTGCGACGCCGGAAGGGCGCCCTCAACGCGGGCTTTCGGGGCCCCATGTTACAGTGTATCGGCGAGACGCGGAATCCGCGACGCCAACGCGCGCGGATTGCCACCTTCGGCCCAGGCGGCGAAGCTTGGCGCCTCGACGGAGGAAACCATGACGAACAAAGCCACCGGCCCGCTCGCCGGCATCAAGGTCATCGACGTCACGACCGTGGTACTGGGCCCCTACGCGTCTCAGGTGCTTGGCGACATGGGCGCGGACGTGATCAAGATCGAAACGATCGAGGGAGACGCGACCCGGTATATCGGGCCCAGTAGAACGGCGGGGATGGGGTCGTATTTCGCGACGCTGAACCGGAACAAGCGCAGCCTGGCGATCGATCTGAAAAAGCCCGCGGCGATGGCGGCATTGCTGAGGCTGATCGATGGTGCCGATGTCTTCGTCCACAATATGCGCATCGGCGCCGCCAAGCGCCTGGGCCTCGATTACGATTCTTTATCAAAACGCAATCCGAAGCTGGTTTATGCCTGCGCGAGCGGTTTTCGAAAAGGCAGTTCGTTGCAGGAGTTTCCCGCCTACGACGATTTGATTCAGGGTATTTCCGGCATCGCGTCCTTGAACGCCGGACCCGACGGCGCGCCGCGCTATTTTCCCATGGTGATGGTGGACAAACTGACGGGCGCGAACCTCGCCTCGATGATCGGGATGGCGTTGTTCCACCGGGAGCGCACCGGCGAGGGCCAGGAAGTGCATGTCCCAATGCTGGAGACGATTTTGTCGTTCGCGCTGGTCGAGCACCTCTGGCACGGGTTGTTCAACGAACCGGAAAAGGGCGTTGGTTATCCGCGTGTGCTATCGCCGCATCGGCGTCCCTATCGGACCAAGGATGGCTATATCAGCGTGATCGCCGTCACCGATGCGCAATGGCGGAAATTATTCGCCGCGATGGGGGTTCCGCGCCTGATCGACGATCCAAGGTTCAGTTCGATGCAGACACGCACCGAAAATGTCGAAAAACTTTACACTACCCTTACGGAGGGCATGCCGGCCCGCACCACCGCCGAATGGATCGCCGAATTGCAGCCCGCCGACATCCCCTGCGGGCGGGCCGGAACCCTCGCCGATCTGTTCGAGGACCCCTATCTGAAGGAGACGGGATTTTTCGAAGCGGTCGACCACCCGGTGGAGGGCAAGGCTCTGATGACCGCCGTGCCCGCGCGATTTTCAAAGTCGCCCCCGAATACGACGCGGTTGTGGCCCACTCTGGGACAGCACAGCCGGGAGATATTGCGGGAGGCGGGGTGTTCGGAGGCCGAGATCGACGGGATTTTATCCTGACCGGCTCCGAGCCATAGGTTGACGGGTTGGTTTTCTCTCAAAACCGTCATGACCCGGCTCGTCCGCATATGCATCAGGGTAACGCCGAAAGGAGGGAAAGGTTCTCCCAAACCCGTCATGGCCCTGCTCGTCCGGGCCACCCGTTGTGGCACTGTGCTGAAATGGGTGGCCCGGACGAGCCGGGCCATGACGGTAAAAAGAGAATATCCGTCTCCGGTCCTCCGTTATCCTCACGCCAATGCGGACAAGCCGGGCCATGTCGGTAAAAAAGGCGAACGCCCGTCTCCCGATCAGCCCTATCCCGATGCCAATGCGGCCTGACCCTGCCACCCGTGGCGGTACCACGTCGAACCAGATCGCATGGCCTCGCCGAGCCAGGACCGGACGCCGCGATCCGCCCCGGTCCGAACATGCCCTGACGGCGCGCGCGCTCAGGCCACCTCACGGCCGCATTCCGGACCAAAATGACCGGACGGGGCGAGGCATGACCAACTTAAGGCGGACAAGGTGTCGGAAAACTTTACGGTTCGTCACTTCAGCCTGAAGCATGAACACACAACCCCTTGATAAATGAAGATTCTTCAAACTGGCACGCGAATTGCTTGTTGGTAGGACAGGGCTAAACGACATGGGATTTTTTGGGTCATGCATCTCTTTTCACATTCCGCGCGGTTCGCATCGTCGCTCGCAATCTGCGCCGTTGCGCTTGGTGGATTGGCTACCGCGCCTGCCGCTCGCGCGGACGTGGTCTATTTGATCACCGGGCAATCGAATGCGAATAACCCGGTCAGCGTCGACGAGCCTAGGTCCTGGGCCCTTAACGAGCTTTCAGCTTTTGACTTTGGTGGTGGCGATTTCGTCATGAAGACGAACGCCGCGACTGAAGACGCCGTGCTCAGCCTCTATCTGGGCACGAGCAACGCGGGCACCCTCCTGACGTTCCTCGCGCAGGCCCCAGGCGCCTTCACGCCGTCCTACACGCATGTGGCGTTTCACTTTGACGACGTTCAAAATCTGTTGGCCGCGACAGATTATTTCGTGGAGTTGACGTCACTGACCGCCACCGGCGGGAATACCGATTACAAGATCAAAGGCGACCTCGGCACCTTCTCTTTGGTGCCCGCCGATCAGATTGAAGCCGGGCTCCCCGAACCACTCTCACTCGCGATTTTCGCGAGCGGCCTGGCCGGCCTGGGGATCGTCCGCCGGCGCCGCGCCGCGCGGTCCTGAACGACATCGGCATCTCGGCCAGCGCTTTCGCCTGTCCGAGTTCTGGCCCGGGATGACGTGACAGACCGGCAGCGGCCGAGCGAGCCAACTGGACCAGTTAAAATTCGCATCCGATCGCGCGCCCGTCTGATCACGGGCGCGCGACTTCGCTAAAATGGCATGGTTCCACCGCCGGCGGACCTTCTTGCTGCCTTCCACCTTTTTGTCATCCCGGGCTTGTCCTGGTGCTGACCAATCTGGCCGGCCGAGGTCGCAACAGGCGACCATTCCGCCGTGGCCGACACCATTCTGGCTTCAGCGCTCCTGCCGCCCCACACCCAAATCCAGAATGTCCCGGGCGCCAGGGAGATGACTGTCAGTGGCGCGCCCACCCGGAAGTAATCCCAAACCTCGATCGTCACGCCCCGTGACGCCGCCTGCCCCACTACGATCAGGTTCGCGATCCATCCGAGGATCGTGAAATTGCCCGCCAACGTCGATGCCATGGCGACCGTCAACCAGGCGGAATCACGATTTCCCAGAGAGTCGACGAACGGCTTCAACATGAGCACCGCCAGCACGTTGCTGACCAGGTTCGACAGTGCGGCGGTCACGGCCGCCAGAATCGGGATTTGGCTCAAATGCGCGCGGCCCACGGCCGCGATCGCCTCCGGCGTCAGGAGTGCCTGTTGCGCGCCCGCGACGATGATGAACAACCCCGCGAACATCAGCAAAAGCGGCCAGTCGATCTCGGCGTATATCCGCGCGCTTTTGAGCCGCCGTGTCAGCAACAGGCACGCGCCGATCACGATCGCGGCCTTGGCGGGCGGCTGACCGGCGAAAAACAACCCAACCATGACTCCAACCGCCAGCAGCGCCCGCGCCACGAGCACGCGGTTGACCCGGATCTTCGGCGGCGGCGGCGGCACCGGGCCGCCTCGCCGTGAGAATTCCGCGCGGTGGAGCAGCATCGCCAAACCCATGGTCAGCACCAGTCCCGCCAATGCCACCGGGCCCAGAGCCATCGCGAACCGCGTGTCGCCGATCCCGGAAAAGCTCCCGATCATGATGTTTTGCGTGTTGCCGGTGATGGTCGCGACGGACCCGACGTTCGAGGCCATCGCCACCGCCAGAAGATAAGGCAACGGCCGGCGGCCCATCCGCGTCGTCAGTTCCAGCACGAGCGGTGCCAGCACCAGGCAGATCGCATCGTTGACCAGGAAGGCCGAGAACACGCCCGACACCGCGGTGACCGCGCACAACAAAACCACCGGATGCCGGATGTAGGCCGAACCCCACATCGTCGCCATCGCGAAGAACCCGGACAGCCGCAGACTGGCGACAACGATCGTCATGGCCAGGAGTAGGGTGATCGTATCGAGGTCGATCGCGCGATAGGCTTCCTCGGGCGTCAACACACCCACGGCGACCATCAGGCTGGCCCCGGTCAGCGCCCGCCACTCCGGCCCGGTCGATGCTGAACCTTGCCAACGGCAAGGGCGAGGTAGCTCGCGACGAAGATGACCGCCGCCGCGATCTTCCGGGATTCATCGTCGAGCGCACGGCTGGCGAAAGTCAGCGCGGGCAGCACGGCAGCCACAACGGCGACGCCGATGACGAGCAGAGCGAGCGCGATGCCCAGAATGCCAGGCCAGCGGCGGGGGGTCGCGGCGGTTTTGCTGACGACAGGTTGGTTATCGATCGATGTCATCCCGCAGTCGCTCATGCACCCCATAACATGGCGTGCCGAACCGAGGGACCTGGGGCGCGGTGGAACGGCTCACCAGGCCCCGATCAACCCGCCCATCACCACCAGGCTGACCAGCCAGAACCCGCCCGTGATCGCGAACAGGGACAGTGGCCGCCCCTCGTACATCGTCATCGACAAGAACGGCATCGCGATGAAGCCGAGCCACAGGAAGAACGACACCCGCGCCCCGGACACGAGCCGGTTGACGCCCAGAAATTGCAACAGATTGGCGAGAACCCACGCGAGGACGCAGCCCGCGATGAAATCGACCACCATCGCGCGGCCCATGCGGGCTTTCATCGCCTCGTGCTCAATGCCCAGCATGCGGCCCCAGGCCGGACCGAAGGCGAAGGGCGCGAACCACACACCGCCGATCGCGAAACGCACGACCGCCGCGGCCAGGACCGCCAGCCAGTTGACCTCGAAGCCGTGCATATTACCCTCCGGGCACACAGAAATCCCGGGAGGGGATAATGGCAAACGAGGAAGCTGAGAAGAACGCGATCCGGGAGTTACTCGCGACCTATTGCTTTCACCTCGACAATTGGCGCTTCGCCGAGATGGCGGCGCTGTTTACCGAGGATGGCACCTGGGACACCGCGTTCGGCAAAGGCACGGGGCGCGCGGGCATTGTCGCGCAGGCGGAGTCCCTCGGCACGCCTGGCGCGCCGCGGTTCCGGCGGGTGCATCTGACGACGAACATCGTCATTGCGCTGAACGGGGACACGGCGACGGTGGAGTCGAACTGGAGTGTGATTCAGAACAGCGCGAGCGGGCCGGAGATTGGCTCGGCCGGGGCGTATCGGGATCAGGTCGCGAAGGTGGGCGGGGCGTGGTTGTTCCGGTACCGGAAGATCGACCGGTATATCGCGGACGGCTTTACGTGAGGACGTTCGCGCCATCTGGCACTGGAGTTCTTTGAAACGGGCCGGTGATGCAGGGGGGACGAAGGGTGTAATGATACCAAAACAGGCCGTGCAGGTCATCGCTCGCGAGACGATGATCGGCCAGAGGGCAGGGTCGCGATCACCCGATCCTGGCACTTGCCTACGACGTACCTGATCCGGTACAATTGGTGAATGCGCACCACCTCCTACAGCGATCTCCGCCGGAACCTCGCCGCCGAGCTCGATCGCGTTGCCAACGACCACACGCCGGTGATTATCACCCGCGACCGGGGCAAACCGCCGGCGGTACTCATGTCGCTGGAGGATTTCGCCTCCTTCGAGGAAACGCGGTTCTTGCTGCGCGAGCCGGCCAACGCGGCGCGGTTGCTGGAGGCAGTCGCCGGCCTGGATAAAGGCGAAGGGACCGAGCGCACGCTGACCGAATGAAGCTGGTGTTCCACGAGCGTGCCTGGGAGGATTATCTGCATTGGCAAGCCACGGATCGAAAGATGCTGGAACGCCTGAATACTCTCGTCAAGGAATGCCGCCGCACGCCATTTTCCGGAATCGGCAAACCGGAGCCGCTCCGCGGTGCCCTGTCCGGCTGGTGGTCCCGGCGCATCACGATCGAACACAGGCTTGTCTACCGGCCCACGGAAGACAGTTTGCTGATCGCGCAGTGCCGTCACCATTATTGACCGTCGCCGGTCGCTAACCACTCTGGCCAACCCGACCGTAACCCGATATCGACCCCGGACCACGAACCGGAGACCAAACTCATGAACGGCGCCGAAAGCCTGGTGCACTCGCTGCTGAAAAGCGGTGTCGATACCTGTTTCACCAATCCCGGCACCTCGGAGATGCACTTCGTCGCCGCCCTGGACCGCGTCCCGGGCATGCGCTGCGTACTGGGTCTGTTCGAGGGCGTGGTGACCGGCGCCGCCGACGGCTATGCCCGCGTCACCGGCAAACCGGCGTCCACGTTGCTGCATTGCGGCCCAGGGTTGGCGAACGGGCTGGCGAATTTGCACAACGCACGGCGCGCCGCGGCCCCGATCGTCAACATCGTCGGAGATCACGCGACCTACCATCGCCCGCTCGACGCGCCCCTCACCGCCGACACCGAGGGCTGGGCGCGCGGCGTCTCCGGCTGGGTGCGCACGGCGATGGACGTGAAGACCGTTGGCTCGGACGCCGCCGCCGCCGTGCAGGCCGCCAATATCGCGCCCGGCCAGATCGCCACGCTGATCCTGCCCTCCGACACCTCCTGGAACGAGGGCGGCATCCCCGCCGAGGCGTTGGCGCGCGTGCCCACTCCCCTCGCCTCCCCGAACCAGATCGAGGAATGCGCGACCATTCTGCGACGTGGTGGCCCGGGTATCGTGCTACTCCTGGGCGGTGAGGCCCTGTCCGCGGAGGGCCTCGCGCTGGCTCACCGCATCGCCGCCGCGACCGGTTGCCGCCTGATGGCGCAGGGCTCGAACGCGAAGATGGCGCGCGGCCAGGGGCGAGTGTCGTTGGATCGAGTGCCCTATGTCGTCGATGCCGCGGTCAAAACCATGGCGGGCACGAAACAGTTGCTGCTGTGCGGCGCGCGCAAACCGGTGACCTTCTTCGCTTATCCGAACAAGCCGCAAACATCGATCCCGATCGACGCGGAAATCCATATACTTGCTCGCGCGGAACAAAACCTGATCGAGGCATTGTCGCGCCTCGCCGACATGCTGCACGCGCCGAAAGTGGCGGACCCCGACAACGGCCCGAAACACGAAATCGTCCGCGGTCCGCTTACCCCCGAATCGGTCGCGGCCACGTTGGGCGCGCTGATGCCGGAAGGCGCGATCATCGCCGATGAGTCAGTGACCTACGGCCGCGGCTTCTTCGCCAACACCAAGGCGGCGCCGCATCACGACTGGCTGAACGTCACCGGCGGCGCGATCGGCGGCGGCATCCCGATGGCCACCGGTGCCGCGGTCGGCGCCCCCGGGCGGCGGGTCATCAACATGCAGGCGGACGGTTCGGCGATGTACACCGTGCAGGCGCTGTGGACCCAGGCGCGCGAGAAACTCGATGTTACCACCGTTATTTTGTCGAATCGAAAATATCAGATCCTGATTGGCGAGCTTGCCAACGTCGGCGCCAATCCCGGGCGGACCGCGATGGATATGCTCGACCTTGGCAACCCTGATCTGGACTGGCCGAAAATGGCCAACGCCATGGGGATCGAGGCGGCGAGCACCAACACATGCGACGGTTTCGCCGATCTGCTGGCGGGGTCGTTGAACCGCAAAGGTCCGTTTCTGATCGAGTTGTTGATCTGAGGCAACGAAAGAACCCGGAACCGTGACCACTCGCATCGACGAAATCGCCGCTGGATTATTCCGGTTTTCGACGTACGTCCCTCACATCGCCCCGCCAGCCGGGTTCACCTTCAACCAGTTCCTTGTCATGGGCGAGGAACCGTTGCTGTTCCATCTCGGCCACCGGAAGACCTTCCCCACGACCATGGAAGCGCTGACCCGCGTGCTACCCCTGGAGAAACTCCGCTGGCTGTCGTTCGGCCACATCGAGGCGGACGAATGCGGTGCCATGAACGAATGGCTGGCCGCCGCGCCCAACGCCGAAGTGGTGCATGGCATCCTCGGTGCTCGCGTTTCCATCAACGACCTCGCCGACCGCCCGGCGCGGGTATTGGGTGGCGAGGAAGCGCTGGATATCGGCGGCCGGCGCCTGCGCTTCATCGATACGCCGCATGTGCCGCATGGCTGGGAAGCCGGCGTGCTGTTCGAGGAAACCACGAACACGCTGCTGTGCGGCGACCTGTTCACCCACACTGGCGACGGCCCGCCACTGACCGGGGCCGACATCGTGGGCCCAGCGGAGGCGGCGGAAGCGATGTTCGGCTTCAGCAGCCTGAGCCCAACGACCGGCGCCACGCTGCGGCGGCTCGCCGCGCTTGAACCTCGCATATTGGCATTGATGCACGGCTCGTCATTCGAGGGCGATGGCAGCGCGGCATTGCGCGACCTCGCTGGCCGCTACGACGGCATGGTCCGCGCCGCGCTCGAGGCCTCCTGAGCGCCAAGGACGATCGCCGGAGTCCAGTTCGCTCCTTCAAGGCGCTGTGCCGGCATATAAATCACACGCGTGCCCTTAAAGCCAAAGTGCAATCGAACAGTGGCGAATTGACAGTCGGAAACGCGTGCTGACACCGCGGACTCGGTATCGGACAGATTGCTCCAAGCGCATCTATGCCGCCGCGAGCAGGGCAACACGCTCGATTCGGTCTATGGCGGCCGTCTCATCGCCTCGGAATATCGCCGTTGTATCGATTCGATTGAATGCGCGCTGAGCCTTGAAGGAGCTAAGATTGACCGACCCGTCCTCGATAAGCGCGGTAACCCGAATGTCCGAGCGTCGTTGGTCGCGGGCCTCCATCCACAACATGAGCGCTTCGTTCATGGTATCCAGCACCTGGACAAAGAACACGGCGGTTGTAGGTAAATGGATTTTCGTTTGTTGTGGTCGAATGACAACATCGGCCGGAAACTCCTGCATGGAATTATCTACCGGAGACGATCGAAATATTTCGGCGCGTTCGACAAATCTATCCTGCAACGCGCGGTATGCGTCGTCCTTGAAGGTACTCTTGATCCTTTCCCGCGACCAGAACGCAACATCCCTGACCCTTGTGAGGGCCACGATAAACTGGAGTATGTCGTCGGATTGAGGAATAGCCGCCATGGTCTGAGTTCGAATCTCCATCGCATGGAGGTCACATCGTGCTCTGACCGGTGCCAAGATCCGATCAAGAAAATCTTTACGCGAGCCACCGTTCAAATCGATCCCTCGTGCAATTGTATCCGATAAAAAATGACCGTCATCGGTCATATACCAGCCTTCATCATTTTGTTCAATAAAACAGGATATCGGATCGCTTACAGAATCGCGAAATATCGTAGTAATTGCTACCCCTGAAGGCAACTCCTTTACGGCCAATTCGCCGCGGAAGGCCGCACAAATGCTTTTGCGCAGAGCGGCGGTATCGATCATAAAAGCTCCCCTTGGTCGATTTCCACCAGATCGATTCGGAAACGCCGGCAAGCCGCGACCCAGAACACTTCTTTCGACAACATAACATGTGGCCGTCGTCTATGAAAGCCGCGAGGGCGCGGCAGGCGGCGTGGTGCGTCAATTGACAGGGACCCCGCGGGTGGGTCTGCTTCGGCACACCACGAATGGCTATGCACGCCGTCTGGTGTGTGGGCTCCGTGATATTCCCATCTTTCAACAACGGACCGCCTCTGGTCAACCTCGAGAACGAGCCACGCCCGATAGTCTTCCCGAGCCGCCTGAACCATACAAAGCAACGAAAATGTGAAGCTCCCCGCTTTTGCGCGGATCACGCGCCATTCCGTCAATCGCCCCGAGGGCCGGGGCTTCGGATAGGGACTAAATCGCGTAGGAATTGGCTCTTGAGACCATCGGTCCGTTGGCTTTCCCAATGGAGATTTTACGCAGCAAATCAGGCGACGGATAACCCATGGATCGGAGGGCGGATGGCCCGGGAATGACGTCGGCATTACACGGCGCGCCGGTTCGTCCGGCGCGTCTGACGAACTTCGCTCGCGAGGGCTCGGCGTATCTCCCATCGTCAGGCTTTGGTCCGGATTGAAAATTGGTGATCCTCGGGGACCCTCCATACCAGATGACGGTATCTCAGCCAAATCATCCTATCAACGGCCAGCAATTCTCAATATGGCTGCTGACCTCTCCCAAATCGTCATCCTCCGGCTCGACCGGAGGATCCGTAGCGGCACGACGCCTCGCTTTCCTCCGATATTATACGCGGATATGTGCCTCTGCCGATCCTCCGGTCACACCGGAGGATGACGAAAAAGCAAGCGTCAGCGCCAAAATGAGAATTGCTGATCAACGGCTTCATCATTGCCTGAGCCGCCGCCCAGCCGGGCTTCTCCCGCATCCCATTCCAACCCTTCTCAACCGCACCAGACCAAGCAGCACATCAACCGGCAGTTGCCTCGGCAATGTTTCCTCACCCGCGCTTCTCACACCGCCAGTAGGACGGCCGGAGTCCAGTTCGCAGCCCGTCGCGCGATCCTGGCCGCGGTTGATTCGTTGTCGTGGTCAGGCTGCGACGATGCCGGCGGGAACGCCGCTCGATCCGCGAGGCTGTTGACGTTGGTCACCATGCGCGTGCCGTTCGCCGTCTCGCACACGGCTCCGATATAGACGCCGCACGTCTTGCACAGCAGAAAATCCGCGGTGCCGGTCGAGAAACGATACCGCTCCACTCCAGACCAATCGCGCGCGCCGATCTCGGCCCGGCCCATCGGGTCCGAGACGGTGCGCGTCGCATGGGCGCGGCAGAAGGAACACAAACAGGACCGCGTCGGATTATCCGCAGGCTGTCGCGTCAACCGCAACCGGAGCCAGAGATTACCGCAATGGCAGCCGCCATGGTGCTCCATTCAGGTCAGCCCGGTAAATGCAGTTTCGCTTCAGTCCGCGCCTGCAAATCCTCGAATGACAAACCAGGCGACATCTGGCGGACAACGAACCCGATATCCGCCACGTCGATCACCGCGAGGTTGGTGTAGACCCGCTTGACGCAACGTTGGGCGGTCAACGGGTAGGAGCACTTGTTGACCAACTTCGGCGTGCCGTCCTTGGTGGTGTGATCCATTAAGACCCACAGCCGCTTCGCCCCCGCCGCCAGATCCATCGCGCCGCCGACCGCGGGCGCCGTATCGTTCTCCGAGGTAGCCCAGTTGGCGATGTCGCCGTTATCGGCGACCTGGAACGCGCCGAGGACGCACAGGTCCAGATGCCCGCCCCGGATCATCGAGAAACTATCCGCGTGGTGGCAGATGCTGCCGCCCGCCCGCAGCGTCACATATTGCTTGCCCGCGTTGATCAGCCACGGCTCGATCTTGTCCTTCTCCGGCGCGGGACCCATGCCCAGTACACCGTTTTCGGAATGGAAGATGACCTCGCGGTCGAGCGGGACGTGATCGGCGATGGCCGTTGGAATGCCGATGCCGAGGTTGACGTACCACCCTTCGGGGATGTCGTCGGCGGCCAGCTTCGCCATCTGCGGGCGGCTGTAGGGTTTGAACATCGTGGCGGCTTCAGACATGCGGTTGGTCTCCTGAGCGGCATAGGGCTTTCACGCGCCCACACGCGCCGTCATGGCCCGGCTCGTCCGGGCCACCGGTCGCGGCACCGTGCGGGAAGGGGTGGCCGGACGAGCCGGGCCATGACGGCGCGTGTGGGGGACGTGGCGTGGATCCTTTGTTCAGAAACTTCCGGGATCGCCGTAGGGCACGTGCAGCACGCGATCCACGAAGATGCCCGGCGTGACGATATGGTCGGGATCGAGCTCCCCGAGTTCGCGGACATGTTGCGTCTGGACGATGCTTAACTCGGACGCCATCGCGACCACGGGATTGAAATTCCGGCCGGCGAGCTTGTAGGTCAGGTTGCCCCAACGATCCGCCTCCCACGCCTCCACCAGGCCAACATCGCCTTTCAGCGCGTTTTCCAGGATGTAGGTGCGGCCGTCGATCTCCCGGTGTTCCTTGCCCACGGCCATTTTCGTCCCAACCCCGGTGGCGGTGAAGAACTGCGGAATCCCCGCCCCGGCGGCGCGCATACGCTCGGCGATCGTCCCCTGGGGAACGATCTCCAACTCGATCTGCCCAGAGCGGTAGAGTGTCTCGAACACGACGGGATCGGAGGACCGGGGAAAAGAGCAGATGATCTTCCGCACCCGCCCGAGTTCCATCAGCCGCGCCAGCCCGACATGGCCCGATCCGGCGTTATTGGCGGCGACGGTCAACTCCCTGGCGCCCTGTTCGATCAGCCCTTCGATCAACTGATTCGGTTGCCCGACCGAGCCGAAGCCCGCGAGCAGCACAGTGGAACCATCCTTGATGCCCGCCATGGCGTCCGCCATGGACCGGACGATCTTGTTGATCATGGGAGCGCGTTTCCTCTCGGCACGGTCGGTCCGCCCATGGTAACGTCACCGGACCGGCATGCCAATCCGTTGGCCAGGCTTGATGACGATCGCGGCGAAAATCGACCGCCATTTTAACCGGTTCTTCAGATTCTTCGGGTATTGCCAAAGCCATGCTATCACCAACCTCGCTCTCCCACCTGGGCCAAAACCACGCGCATCCAGCGCGCGGCGTGGGTCCGACCCAGGGATCGACGCCGCCCGTCGCCCCGATCTCGCCTTCACCGCGAGCTCAACCCAATGGCGTCGGCCAGCCTGACGGCGCGCCGGGACCTCGCATCCTGCCGCGGGGTTCGGTGCTCGACCTGTCCGTGTAACGGAGCCTTGAACCCAACCCCGTCCGCGCGCCACACTGGCCGCGCCTGACGGGAGACAGATCGCGTGACACTCAGTTCAACTCGCTTCCCTCGCCGCCGCCTTGGCCGCCTGGCATTGGGACTCGGCTCCGGCCTGCTGCTGAATGCCAGCTCGGGCGAGGCGCTCGATCTGCGGTTCAAGGACGCCGATGGCGACCTGATCGCCGATCTTCCCGCCGATCCAAAAGAACAGACCGACCCCGCCACCTTGATCTTCGCCTATACCCCGGTGGAAGACCCGGAGGTCTACCGCAAAATCTGGGACGATTTCGTCGCGCACCTCGCCAAAGAAACCGGCAGGAAGGTCGTCTTCTTCCCGGTGCAGTCCAACGCCGCCCAGATTGAGGCGATGCGCGCGGGACGTCTCCACATCGCGGGGTTCAACACGGGGTCGGTGCCTCTGGCCGTCAACTGCGCGGGGTTCGCGCCGTTCGCGATGATGGCCTCGAAGAAGGACGAATTCGGTTACGAAATGGAAATCATCGTCCAGGCCGCCGGCCCGATCCAGAAAGTCGAGGACCTGAAAGGCAAGACAATCGCCTTCACCGACCCTAACTCCAATTCCGGGTTCAAGGCGCCCTCGGCCATCCTGAAGGCGAAATACGGACTGGTGGCCGAGCGCGATTTCAAACCGGTGTTTTCCGGCAAGCACGATAACTCGGTCATCGGTGTCGCCAACAAGGATTACGATGCGGCCGCGATCGCCAACGCCGTCATGCATCGTATTGTCGCGCGCGGCGTGGTCGACGGGACCAAACTGCGCTCGATCTACAAATCGCAGACGTTTCCCACAACCGGATATGGTCTTGCGCATAACCTGAAGCCGGAGCTGGCGGCGAAAATCAAACAGGCCTTCTTTAACTTCAAATGGGAGGGGACCGCGCTGGCCGCGGAATACGTGAAATCCAGCCCGCCGCAGGAGAAATACATTCCCATCGTCTACAAGGACACCTGGGCGGTGATCCGAGACATCGATCAGGCCATAGGCGTTTCTTACGCGTGCAAGTAACCAACCGCGCATGCTGACGATCTCCGGGCTGACGAAGCGCTACGGCAGCAAGAACGCCGTCGGCGACCTGGCACTGACCAACGTCGACCTGACGGTCCCAAAGGGGCAGTTGATGGCGCTGATCGGCCCCTCGGGCGCGGGCAAATCCACGCTGATCCGCTGCGTCAACCGGCTCGTGGAGCCCACCGAGGGACGCATCGCCCTCGACGGCGTGGCGGTCACAGGCACCGGTGCCACAGCCCTACGGCGAGCCCGCCGCCGGATGGGCATGATCTTCCAGGAGTACGCCCTGATCGAACGCCTGACCGTCATGGAAAACGTCCTCTCCGGTCGCCTTGGCTACGTCAGCTTCTTCGCCGCCTGGGCTCGCCGCTTCCCTCGCGCGGATGTCGCCGAAGCATTCCGCCTGCTGGACCGCGTGGGAATGCGCGGCATGGAGGACAAGCGCGCCGACGAATTGTCCGGCGGCCAGCGCCAGCGCGTCGGCATCTGCCGGGCACTGATCCAGAACCCCGCGCTGCTGCTGGTCGACGAACCCACCGCCAGCCTGGACCCGAAAACCTCCCGCCAGATCATGCGCCTGCTTGTGGAGCTGTGCGCCGAGCGGAACCTCGCCGCCATCGTGAACATCCACGACGTCGCGCTGGCACAAATGTTCGTCCCGCGTATCGTCGGCCTGCGTGCGGGCCGCGTCGTCTTCGATGGCCCGCCCGAGGGGCTGACGCCCGAAACCCTCACCGCGATTTATGGCGAAGAAGACTGGACCGCGACAATCCGCGCCCTGGAGGACGACGATGGGTGATTCCGTGTCCTGGTCCCCTCCCCCGCTGATTCGTAACCCCTGGTTGCGTTACGGCCTGTATATCGGCGCCGCGATTTATCTGAGCCTCGCTTTGGGAACGTTGCACCTCAACTGGGCTCGCCTCGCGCAGGGTCTCGACCGCGGTTGGGCGTTTATCTCGGCATTCGCGCATCCGGATATCGCCAAACATGGGCGGGAGATATTCGAGGGCTTCGTCGAAAGCCTGACGATGACCGCCGTCGCCACCGCGGCCGGCGTCGCCATTTCGTTGCCGGTCGGGTTGGGCGCCGCGCGAAACCTGGTTCCGATGCCGGTCTATCTGCTGTGCCGGGGCATCATCGCGGTGTCCAGAACCTTTCCCGAAATCATCGTCGCCATCCTGTTCGTCAAAATGTTCGGCTTCGGACCACTGGCGGGTGTCGCGACTCTGGCCTTCGCAACCATCGGATTCATGAGCAAACTTCTGGCCGAGGACATCGAGGACATCGACGCCAGCCAGGTCGAGGCCATCCGCGCCACCGGCGCCGGACCCTTCCAGGTGTTGAACTATGCCGTGCAGCCTCAGGTGATGGCGCGCTTCATCGGTCTGTCCGTCTACCGCCTGGACATCAATTTCCGCGAGAGCGCAGTCATTGGCATCGTCGGCGCGGGCGGCATTGGCGCCACGCTGAACACCTCGTTCGAGCGGTATGAATTCGACACGGCCGCTTCCATCCTGTTGATGATCATCGGCATCGTGATGGTAACGGAATATGCATCCAGTCTCGTGCGCGGGCGGCTGCGCTGATGCCGGTTCTCGAGGGCGATATCTGGCGGCGGCGAACCCCGAGACAAAGCATGGCGATCTGGGCTTGCTGGTTGGTAACGGTTCTCGCCCTTGTGCAATGTTGGAACATTCTGAACGAGAACACGATCTGGGACTTTGTTTATGACGCGCCGGCACAGGCGGGCGACCTGATCGGGCGGATGTTCCCGCCGCGGTGGTCGGTGCTGCCGTCATTATGGCAACCCCTGTGGGACACGGTCAACATGGCCACGCTAGGCACGCTACTGGGCGTTGTCATTGGCGTTCCGGTGGCTTTCCTCGCCGCGCGCAATACGACACCGAGCGTGCTGTTGGCACGGCCTTTGGCGTTGACGGCGATCGTTTCGTCACGATCGATCAACGCGCTGATCTGGGCTTTGTTACTGGTTACGGTGCTGGGGCCGGGCGTGCTGGCGGGAATTATCGCGATCGGACTGCGGTCGATCGGGTTCGTTGGCAAGCTGTTGTACGAGGCGATCGAGGAAGTCGATACGAAACAGGTCGAAGCGATCGAGGCGACCGGCGCCTCCGGCCCGCAACGGTTGATATATGCCATCGTGCCGCAGATCATGCCGGCCTTCGCCGGGATCGCGGTTTATCGCTGGGACATCAACATCCGGGAATCGGCGGTCCTGGGGCTGGTGGGCGCGGGCGGGATTGGGCTGCAACTGAACGCGAGCGTGTCGCGGCTGGCCTGGCCCGAGGTGACGGTGATTTTCGCTGCGATTTTGGTGACGGTATTTCTGTCGGAGTGGGTCTCGGCGCAGGTACGGAAGCGGATCATTTAGGGTCGACATCCCACGACGCATTGGTCATGCGCGGCGGGCGTGATCGGGCAATTGCCTCGCCGCGGATGGCCGGCGTTGGGCCGGGCAGGCAGGCCAGGTAGGGCGCCGGATCGCGCGCCGCGGAAGATCGCCGGGGAATATCCTCTCACTGTCCCTGTCAAGAACTGAACCGCCCCGGACCGGGCGCGGCTGCCGGTCCGGACGGAACGCGCCGCTACGCCGCCTCGCCTTTAATCTCTCGGACGTCGCTTTCCAGGCGCTTGATCTGCCGCCACATGACCGACAACTCCTGACTCATGAGACGAACCTCGTTGCGGGTGTTGTCCGCGGCTTCGTGGGCACGATCCGCTCGTCCAATGTTCACCCCAATATCGTCGCGAATGTCGGTGATATGGTTTTCCAACCTTTCGATGCGGCCCATGAGATCGACGCGGAATGTCGTCTGGCCGTCGCGCAACGCTGTCAGATCGGTGCGCAACGATGTGAGATCGGCGGTCAACCTCGTCTGCCCATCGCGCAGATCCGTCACATCCGCGCGCAAGTCCACCATGTCGGTGCGCAAGGCCGTCTGGCCATCGCGCAGACCCGTCACCTCTGTGCGCAGACCCGTCACCTCTGTGCGCAAATCTGTCACATCGGCGCGCAAACCCGTCACGTCTGAGCGCAAAGCCGTCTGCCCAGTTTCCAGGCGCCCCATCGCGGCGAGGATCGGATCGTCACTCATCGAATTTCTCCTGAGCAAAATGATAATCAAAAGCAGCGCGCGAGTCAATCATTGTCTGACGTCGGGCGATCGAAAGTTGGAATACCAATCACGCAATCCTTGAATACCATTGTATGAATAACCGCGGGCCGATCCAAAGAGACGCACTCTGTTGCATTTCCCGAATATGGTCCTCGGAGTGCCGCGCCGCAAAAGTAAATCCATGGTCAAAGCCCGTCGCCACGGCCGCGAGGCTGTAACAAACACACCTGAGACAAGGCTCCTGCCCGTGAGTGCCACAAAACCACCGCCCTCGCGGCAGCACAGATCGCTCGGGCCGAGACCAGCCACGAGCTTGGTTTCTTCCCTCCCCGGGGCTCGCTGAACTCAGGTGCCGCCGTCCGGCGCGGACAGTGGATCGATCCGAACGCCCGCCACCGGGCAAGGTCCACCTCCCGTAGCCGGAGCACGCCACCCGGCGAGCGTCAGCAACGGGCGGTGGCCTGTCATGTCATCCCTCGCGTTGCCACTCAATGAAGCAACCGCGCGGGTTCGGCCGGCTAAATTCGCGCCGCTTAACCTTGCCGGGCCTCGTGAGCCAGCGCCGCGGGTAGCAGCGCGGCGCCGTAGCCCCGGCGTTGCATCGTATCGAGTTTCAGGGCCACCGGTGTACCAAGCCACAAAGCATAAACAGAGTGGTCATCGACCATGTCTTCCGTCAGCGGGTGAATGAGAACATCCAGTCCTGCGCGATTCAGCATCAACCACGGCACGATGCTTTGAAACTCGCCGGCCTGGAACATGACATTGAACTGCGAGATCGGATGCGGTCCTCGAGGCTCATCGCTGAAGCCGCCGGGCTCGACGGCGAATTTGCTGACAATGGTGTCGCGCAGCCGTTCGGCGTCCGATCGGGTGGAGGGGTCGAAGTAGACATGGGCGTGATAGCCGATGACGTTGGGCATGGGAGTCTCCTGCCATTGTTGGATCGATTTACGCGGCTGAATTGACCGATCGCCCCGGATCGTCCCCGCCATGAAATGACGCTTCGGCCCATGGTCCGGATCGAATACCGGATATGGCCCTGGGAGACCGGTCGCGAAGGCACCTCGAAGTGGCATGTGGTGAGACGGCTCGGCTTGGACCCGGGAACCGTACGACGAATTCACCCGGTTGATCAAGAAGCGATGTTCGCCACGATTCCCGAACAAATTGCCGACCGCGTTGGGGCGCCGCCAATCTGACGGTCCTTAAGGCCAGCGAATGTCAGAACGGTTGGCTGATCATTACCCCTATTTGTCTGTCCACACGGATGGCGAGTCCGGCTTCCGGGTTGTGCAAC
>SHWL01000084.1 GCA_009693865.1 Acetobacteraceae bacterium
GCCAGGCCTGAAAGGCCGGCTCACGCACTTTGCGCAAAAGTGTGGCCGATCAGACTCGGTCAGGCCTGAAACGACAGAGGACCAAATCGCGGGAACTGGCTCGGGACGGCCGGTTCAGAGACCGATTTTCCATAATGAGAACTGCTGTCCATGTTCAATGTTCGACGTCTCGGTTGATCTTAATCAATACTGTGGACAGCTTTTGTGTCGTTGTTGGTGATGTGGGACACCGCGATCGCGAGCATTCATCCGGCACAAAGATTCCAGGCCACCAGGGACGGCCATGTTCATAGACGCGCGAAGCCTCGACGAGAATTCCGTCATCCATACGGGAATATGCATCATCGGTGCCGGTGCGGCGGGAATTACGCTGGCCCTGTCGCTCCGCTCCGCCCGTTTTCCGATCGCCATTCTCGAAAGTGGCGATCTGGTCTTTGACGAGGCCACGCGGGATCTCAATGCCGGTGAAATCACCGGCTTGCCCATTTTTCCACTGGAGATATCACGGCTTCGTTTCTTTGGCGGCTCGACCAACCATTGGGGCGGCACCTGCCGGCCGCTGGACGAGGCAGATTTCCAGACCCGTCCGGCGATTCCACACAGCGGGTGGCCGCTGCGAAGGTCTGACCTTTTGCCATATTATGCACAGGCTCACCGCCTCTGCGAACTCGGACCCTTTGAATACGATCCCGGCTTCTGGAGTCGCGAAATCGGCCTGCCAACTCCCAAATTCGATCCCGCGCGGTTAGCGACGGCGATTTTTCAAAGCAGTCCACCCACCCGGTTTGGTCAGCTGTACCGGGACGACCTGCGCCACGCCGAAGCAATCACCGTCTATCTCAACGCCAACGCCGTGGATCTTCAGCCAAATGCGACCGCGTCGGCCGTCGAGCGGGTCAAGGTGGCCAGTTTGGGCGGACCAGCTTTCTTCATGTCCGCGAAGTACGTCGTGCTGGCCACCGGTGGCCTCGAGAATGCGCGCCTCCTGCTTCTCTCCAATGGCATTCAGTCCGCCGGACTGGGCAACACAAATGACCTGGTCGGACGTTACTTCATGGAGCATCCGTATTTTCGCCGGGCCGGAGTCGCCCGCTTCGCGGCTCCCGATCCTCCGCTGCCGTACGCGGAAGCGCCGCCCGCGATACCCGCGTTCGCGGTCCTGGGACCCGGGGACACGCTGTCTTCTCAGGCGCCATCCGACGTGGAAGGCACAGGCGGCTTCCAGATCATGTTGCGCGAAATCCATCGGAGCGTCGACGGCGTCGACTCGCTCAAAACGGTGGCGGATGCCTTATCGAATTTCACCCTGCCGCCGCGGCTGTGGCACGAACTTGGCGACATTCTCCGAGACCGCGGCGAAGTCGCGGATTCAATATACCGCACCATCACTGGCCGGAAAAGGAGTTCGATGTCCACGCCGCCGCCGCGGGGACCCGCCGTGACCGGCGCGGTGCTGGATATGCTTATTGAACAAGCTCCAAATCCCGACAGCCGGGTCACGCTTTCGCGGGAACGCGACGCGCTTGGGCAAAATCGGCTTGCATTGGATTGGCGACTGGGCGAATTCGAACGGCGGACATATCGCCGCGCTCCGGAGTTGGCGGGACTTGAGTTCGGCCGGCTCGGCATCGGCCGGGTGCGCGCCACTGCCCTGCCGAAAGGCGGATGGCCGAAGGATATGGATGGCTCGGATCACCACATGGGCACGACCAGGATGTCGGACGATCCGAAGACCGGGGTCGTCGATGCCGATTGCCGCGTACACGGTGTGGCGAACCTGTACATTGCCGGCAGCTCGGTTTTTCCAACATCGGGTTACGCCAATCCAACCCTGACCATCGTCGCGCTCGCGGCGCGGCTGGGCGACGAACTACGACGAAGAATGGCATAACGCCGGACGACGCGTGAGGGAATCCGCATGAGCCTGATACGGCGCGACATCGTCCGGCTGACCGGGGCGGTCCTGGCGGTCTTCGCGCTTGTCCCGCGAGCGACAGCTTCGGGTGCTGGACGGAACCCGCCGAGGTGTTTGTCTCGACTGTTCGCCGACTTTCGATCCGCCGAAGTGATTGGGCGAGCCTATTTGTTGAGCCAGGGTGTGCCCCTCACTGCTTCAGGCCCGGTATTGGCATCATTGTGGGCCGGGTGCATGAGCGCTCTGGAACTCGACGCCGCGGACTTGCGCGATCATGGAGGTGGATCGTTCGAAGCCCGCTTCCGCGACCGAATTCGACTGGATTTTACCGAAGGAAACGTGGTGATTGTCGACGGTTGGATGCTGTCGTGGGTCGAAGCTCAGGCCTGCGCGATTGCCTGCCTGAGCGCGACGGACAACACGCGTCAGAGGGATCCTACCGATCTCCAACCGATCCAGTCCGCCCCGCTTCCGCCAACCATGCCAGCGCTCCTCGCGCGGCCGCGGCACCAGTGCTGAAGCAGGCCTGCAGCAGGTAACCGCCGGTCGGTGCCTCCCAGTCCAGCATCTCACCGGCGGCGAACACGCCGGGGCGGTCCAGCAGCATAAAGCGCGCATCCAGGACCTCGGCGCGAAGTCCGCCGGCCGAGGAAATCGCGCGCCCGATCGGCCGTGGCGCACGGAAGACCAGCGGCAGGGATTTGATCAGCCCGGGCAGGTCGTTCGACCCCATGCCGCCGTGCAGCGCCTCCTGCACCAGCGCGATGGCTTCCGGCGCCAGGCCGCCCTGCTTGCGCAGAAAGCCCGACAAGGATTGGCCCCGGCGAGCTACGTTCAAGCGAGCCGACAGCGCCGCGAGGGACAAGTCGGGCCGTAAGTCCAGCGATACCGTGACCGGCCCCGCGGCCTCGATCGCGTCCCGGATGCCGGCCGACAGCGCGTAGACCGCGCCTCCCTCGAGACCGGTTTCGGTGATCGTTGCCTCACCACGCACGGTCCGTCCGCCGAAGCTCAGCGCGATTCGTTTCAGCGGACAGCCCGCGAAGCGCTCCCGCAGATGAGCCGACCACTCCACGACAAAGCCGCAATTACTGGGCCGGAACGGCGAGACACCTTGGGACAAATAAGCGGCCCAGACCCCGTCGCTGCCCAACCGAGGCCAGGACGCGCCGCCAGGCGCGAGGATGGCGACCGACGGTTGGATAACGACGTCTCCATCCGGCGTGGCGAAGCTCATCGCGCCGTCCGCCGTCCAGCCGGTCCAGCGATGCCGGGGATGGAACCGTACACCCAGCGCGTTCAGCCTCGTCAACCAGGCGCGCAGGAGCGGCGAGGCTTTCATCGCTCGGGGAAATACCCGGCCACTGCTACCCACGAACGTCTTTTGGCCAAGGCCATGGCACCATTCTATCAGCATCTCCGGCGGAAACGCGCGGATCGCTGGTTCCAGCCAGGCACGCGCCCCACCGAAACGGTCCAGAAACAACTCCAATGGTTCCGAATGCGTCAGGTTCAGCCCGCCGCGGCCCGCCATCAGCAGCTTCCGTCCCAACGACGGCATATGGTCGTAAACCCTCACCGCCACTCCGCCCTCGGCCAGCACTTCGGCGGCCATCAGCCCGGCGGGGCCACCGCCAACGATCGCGGCGGATGGCCCGCTTTGGCGACGCCCAAATATTACCGCGTCAGGCCGGCATCCTCCCCCGATCGTCATGGCCCGGCTCGTCCGGGCCACCCGTCGCGGCACTGTGCTGGTATAGGTGGCCCGGACGAGCCGGGCCATGACGATCGGGGGAGGATGCCTGTCGACTCGCTTATTTCTGGGCGTCGCCTTTGCTCAGCCACAACGGTCATTGCGGCGCCGGCGCGAAGGGATCGACCGGATATCCCACGCGCATCAGACATAACCCCGCGGCCGGGGCCGTCGAGCCCGCGGCACCCCGATCCTTGGCTTCCAACACGGCGGCGATACGTTCGACCGGCCATTTGCCGTCGCCGGCCAGCCGCAGCGTACCCACAAAATTGCGGACCTGGTGGTGTAGAAAGCTCCTTGCCTCCGCGACGACCGCGATGAGGTCGCCCTCCCGCGTCACATCCAGCCGGTCGAGGGTGCGGATCGGACTTTTCGCCTGGCAGGCGGCGGCTCGGAAACTGGTGAAGTCGTGCTTCCCAAGCAACGTTTGCGCCGCCGCGTGCATGGCGTCCGCGTCCAGCGGCGCCGCGACATGCCAGACCCGGCCCAACAGCAACGCGGGCCGAGCCCGGCGATTCAAGATCGAATAGCGGTACGACCGACGCACCGCGGAGAAGCGCGGATTCCAGCCCTCTGGCGCGGGCGCGGCCTGAATGACGGCGACCGGATGCGGCTTCATGTGGAAGTTCAGCGCGTCCCGCACCTGGCGGGCGAAAAATCCCGCCGGTAGCGCGAGGGAGACGACCTGGCCGGCCGCATGGACGCCGGAGTCGGTGCGTCCGGCGGCCGTCACGGCGACCGGAACGCCATGGTTCAATCGCGCGGCGGCGGCCTCGACGACGTCCTGGACCGACAGTCCGGCGTCCTGGTGTTGCCAACCCACGAACGGTCCGCCGTCGTATTCCAGCTGCAAGGCCCAAATGGTGTGGCCGTCAGGTGCCAAGGTGGGTGCCAACGGCTATATCGTGACCGCGCAGGAAAGCCTCCGTGTCCATCGCGGTGCGACCGGCGAGCTGCACACGCGTCAGACACAACGCGCCGGTCCCGCAGGCAATCACCAACCCAGCCGCGAGAACCGCGCCCGGCTCGCCCGATCCCGGTTCGATCGCGGCGGCGAGCACTTTCAGCACCGTTCCATTCAGAGTCGTGAACGTGCCCGGCCAGGGGTCGAACGCGCGCACCCGGCGCTCGATCTCCGCGGCGCCCAGGGTCCAGTCGATCCGGCCATCGTCGCGCGACAATTTCGGGGCGTAGGTCATCCCTTCATCGGGCTGGGCGACCGCCGCCGGCGAGGTGGCGAGCGCGGTCAGGATCAGCCGGGCGCCCATCTCCGCCAGTGTGTCGTGCAGTACAGCAGTGGTGGTGCCTGGCCCAATTGTCACAGCCTCCCGCAGCAGCATCGGCCCGGTATCCAAACCCGCGTCCATTTGCATGATCGTGATGCCGGTTTCGGCATCGCCCGCCAGGATCGCCGCGTGGATTGGCGCCGCGCCCCGCCAGCGTGGCAGCAGACTGGCATGAATGTTGAGGCATCCGTGCCGCGGCGCCGCCAGCATCGCGGGTGGCAGGATCAACCCGTAGGCGGCGACCACCGCGGCATCGAGCTCCAGCGACGCGAATTCCGCCCACTCCTCCGGCACGGTCCGTAGCCTGGGCGGCGTGCGCACGGGGAGGCCAACCGAGTCCGCCTCGGCATGAACCGGACACCGCCGCACCGCCTGGCCACGCCCGGACGGACGGGCGGGCTGACAATAAACGGCGGCGATCTCGTGGCCCGCCGCGTGCAGGGCATGCAGGGCGGGAACGGCGAAGCCGGGACTTCCCATGAAAGCGAGGCGCATGTGTCAGCCTGTCATCGGGATGGCGGCCGCGGAAGGCCCGCGCCTACCGCCGCCTGTCGTCCTCGCGCTTCTGACGCTGCTCTTTCGCCAGCCGGCGCATGATGATGTTCCGCTTCAACGCGGACAGACGATCGACGAACAGCACCCCGTCGAGGTGGTCGATCTCGTGCTGCAGGCAGGCGTTGAGCAAACCGTCCGCCTCGATCTCGTGACGCGCGCCGGTCAGATCCAAATACCGGACCTTACAGCGCGCGGGCCGGGTGACCTCGGCATACTGGCCGGGCAGCGACAGGCAGCCTTCCTCACGGGTGGCGAGTTCCTCCGCCAGGGACAAGATTTCCGGGTTGATCAGCGTGATCGGCGCCGGTTTGTTGTCTGGCATCAGGTCGATCACGATCAGCCGTAGGCTTTGTCCCACCTGCGGCGCGGCGAGACCGATTCCCGGCGCCAGATACATTGAGGCCAGCATCTTCGCGGCCAGCTCGCGGACCGCGCCGTCGTCGGCCTTGGCGACCGGCTTCGCCTTGGCCTTCAGGATCGGATTGGGCGCGATCAGAATCGGGATCGTGCCCGGGGGACTGACAGGGAAGCTGACAGGGAAGCTAGGTGGCATGAACCGCATGTAGACTCGGTGCCTTGCGGGATCAACCTTTCGCCCTCTTGTAACTGGCGCGCGGGCCGCCCATCCTTTGATACAGCCGGAATGCCGATGCGGGTTCCGGCGATCGCTTCGCTCCAAGGAGGGGGCCTTGACCACGAGATTATTCGCCTCGCCGTTGTTCCTGGGTTTCGACCATCTTGAGCAAATGCTCGAGAGGGCGACGAAGACATCTTCGGACGGTTACCCGCCGTATAATATCGAGCAGATCAGCCCGGTTGGGCTGCGGATCACGCTCGCCGTGGCGGGGTTCACCATGGACGACCTCCAACTGACGCAGGAGGACAACCAACTGGTGATCCGGGGACGTCAGACCGATGACAGCCAGGGACGCGTGTTCCTGCATCGCGGCATCGCCGCGCGGCAGTTCCAGCGGGCCTTCGTGCTCGCCGAGGGGATCGACGTGAAGGGCGCCTGGCTCGACAATGGGTTGCTGCACATCGACCTGGCGCGGCCGGTGCCGGAACCCAAGGTCAAGACGATTCCGATCACGCGGCAGGCGGCCGGCCCGGGAAGCAAACTCCGGGAAGTGCCGCGGACCACGGTGGTCGAAACCGACTCGGAGTAACGCGTTTGAACGGCATCAGGATGGCAACGGTGCCTCACGAGGGCCGTGGTCAAACGGGAGATTTCGAAAATGAATGACAACACCGCGAACGAGAAGACCGAGGTTCCCATGGGATCCTTCGACGTCCGTCATTTGACCGTTGACCAGCTTGCAGCGTTGGGCGTGTCGCACATCGCCTATGTGAAGGCCGTGATCGTCAACGGCACGGCGGGGTTCGCGATCCACGCCGCGGACGGCACGCCGATGGCGCTGGCCGGCGACCGCGCGACGGCGATGGCCGCGATCATTCAGCATGAAATGATGCCCCTGTCTGTGCATTGACGTGCTCTGGGCGCCCGGCTTTGACCGGCGCGCCCTGACGTCATGCGGCAATTGAGATCGAACGGTCCGATTCCCGCGGGTGGCGACGCGCTGTCCCACAATTGCGTTCCCAGGCCTTGCGGCGTGGCCCTGAGGGGCATAAATTCCCCGGCCTTACGTCCAGTCGCTGGACCAAACGTCCACCCGGGAGAGGGCCATGTTCAAGGGATCGCTCGTCGCGTTGATCACCCCGATGCGGGAGGACGGCTCGGTCGACGAGAAAGCCTACGCCGAGTTCGTGGACTGGCAGATCAAGGAAGGCACCAATGGCATCGTCCCGGTTGGCACCACCGGGGAAAGTCCGACCCTGTCGCATGACGAGCACCGCCGCGTGGTGGAAATCGCCGTCGAGGTCGCCAAAGGCCGCGTTCCTGTGATCGCGGGCGCCGGGTCGAACAGCACCGCGGAAGCGATCGAGTTGACCCGCCACGCCAAGGCGGCGGGCGCGGACGCCGCGCTGATCGTGACGCCCTATTACAACAAGCCGACGCAGGAAGGCATGTACTTGCACTACATGGCGATCGCCGACGCGGTCGACCTGCCGATCATCATCTACAACATTCCCCCCCGTAGCGTGGTGGACATGAGCGTGGAGACGATGGCGCGGCTGGCGAAACACAAGAACATCGTCGGCGTGAAGGACGCGACCGCGAACCTGGTGCGGCCGTTGCACACACGCATCGCCTGCGGCGAGGATTTCTGCCAGTTGTCGGGCGAAGATCACACGGCGCTGTCGTTCAACGCCGCCGGCGGCGTGGGCTGCATCAGTGTCACCGGCAACGTCGCGCCGCGCCTGGTCAGCAACATGCAGGCCGCATGGGCCGAGGGCCGGACGAAGGATGCCATGGCGATCCAGAACCGGCTCGTTCCACTGCACGACGCCTTGTTCGCCGAAACGAGTCCCGGACCGGCGAAATTCGCCGCCTCGCTGTTGGGCAAGACGTCCGAGCATTGCCGCCTGCCGCTGGCGCCGTTGATGGGGCCAACCCGGGACCGCGTGCGCGCCGCGATGACCCAGGTCGGGTTGCTGAATTAACGAGCATCGATGGCCGCCGAGAAAAAGAAGGGTCTGATCTCGCACGGCATGGCGGCGCAGAACCGCAAGGCGCGCTTCGACTACACGATCAAGGAACAGCTCGAAGCAGGCTTGGTGTTGCGCGGCCCCGAGGTTAAATCCCTCCGCCTCGGCCGAGCCACATTGACCGACGCCTGGGCCGGCGAGCGCGACGGGGAGATGTGGATTTTTAATCTCTATATCCCCGAATATCAGGGCGGCGTGCTGTCGAAGTTCGAGCCGAAGGCGCCGCGGAAATTATTACTGAAGAAGAAGCAAATCGTGTCGCTGCTCGG
Organism: Acetobacteraceae bacterium; assembly: GCA_009693865.1. GTDB lineage: Bacteria > Pseudomonadota > Alphaproteobacteria > Acetobacterales > Acetobacteraceae > Rhodopila. Next base: position 8,386 of record SHWL01000084.1, read on the forward strand.
GCAGGTGGCGCGGAAAGGCGTGTCGCTGGTGCCGCTGGATATTCATTTCAACGAGCAGGGGCGGGCGAAAGTTCTTCTGGGCGTTGGCGAGGGGCGGCAAAAGCAGGACAAACGCGCGGCCATCGCGGATCGGGACTGGAAACGCGACAAGGACAGGTTGATGCGCGCGCGGGGGTGAGGGGGAGGACTTGTTGGCGATGTCTCTTACCCTCCGATGCCCCTGACCATCGACACCGTCGTCGCGCGCGATACTGCCGTTCGGAGGGCAACGACGATCGCGTCGACCGTTTCCGTCCAGATGCTGGGGCTGGCCTCGACACAGTACCTGAACCTTAATTCTCCGCTTGAGAGAAACTGGTGCGACTGTTAAACTATCGACGATTATTGAGAATGGCCCACCGTGGTTCGGCACGACGCGTTGTGTAGGTCTTTACTGAACTGCATTCGGATATCGTCAGGAGGATGTCATGGCGAACGTCATTATTCGAGATCCTGAGATTCTTGGTGGCCGCCCGGTTTTTCGGGGAACGCGTGTGCCCGTCGAGGTTCTCTTCGAGAACCTGGAGGATGGTTTGTCGATCGACGAAATCATCGAGTCCTATCCCAGCCTCAACAAAGAAGATGTGATCGCGTGTCTGGAGGGGGCGTGCGCCAGCCTCACCACCGTGTCGCGTTGAGGATCCTGCTGGACGAGAATATTCCGGTCCAACTGAAGGCGGTCTTTCGCGGACGGGTGGTTAAATCCGTCAATGATACCGATGTAGGCTGGAAAAACATAAAGAACGGCCGGCTTCTGGTGGAAATGGACGGCAGATTCGATTTGTTGATCACCGCGGACCGGAACATTTATTCTCAACAGAACCTCACCGGCCGGCGCATTTGTATCCTCGTGCTGCCGGCCAATCGGCGAAGTGAAGTCCTCGCTTTAGGTGAGCAAATCGTTGAGATCGTGGATGGTATGTCCGTGGGCGAATACGTGGTCCTTGAAAAAACTGGCGTTGTCCTCACGATACCCTTCGACCGATCCGCGGAAGGATAGGGGTATCGCCACCGCGTCAGGCGATGGCACTTGTCTCTGGCGAGGTCAGCTCGCCGAAAGGCAGGCGGCGATAAACCGTTCATTAACCATTACACGTCATCATCGTCCCGCCCGCAAAGGAACCAGGTCATGCCGACGTTGGAAATCACGACCAAACTGGGCTGTGCGCTCGCCTGCCGGTTTTGCCCGCAGGACCGGCTTGTGCGGTCGTATCCGCGCGGTGAGACGCGAGACCTGACGCTCGCGGATTTCAAGACCGTCCTGGGCAAGGTTCCCCGGCATGTCAGGATCGATTTCGCCGGCATGGCGGAACCCTGGCTCAGTCCCGATGCCACCGCGATGGTGGTGCATGCGTTCGAACACCGCCCGAAAGTCGCGATTTACACGACCTTGCAGGGGATGAAGCCGGACGACGCCGCCATGCTGATAAGCCGGTTCAGCGGCCGGATCACGCCCGAAACGCCCTGGGTCATTCACCTCCCGGACAACGAGGGCAACATGACCGGATGGCGGCCATCGGAGGACTACGTCCGCGCCCTCAGCCATTTCATCGCGTTGCGGCAGGACGGTCCACCTCTCGGTCTGATGTTCCTCACCATGAGCCGTGACGGCACCGTGGCCGAAGCGTTGCGCTTCCTGCTGCCGGACCAATTGGACCCGTTCGTCGGGATTTCCCGGGTGGAGAACCTGGATCGCGCCGATTTCTCTCCGGGCCGGCTGCTGGCGCCGGTTTGGCACCGGGAGGCGGTGCTGTGCGGCTCCACCCCGTTCTTCGATCACAATACCATGCTGCCAAATGGCGATGTCGTGCTGTGCTGTATGGATTATTCCCGGCGTCACGTGCTGGGTAACCTGCTGGCGCAGGACTACGCCGATTTATTCACCGGGCGTGAGATGGGCCGCATCCGTGTGCGTGCGATGGGGGCGGCGGGCGACGACGGTGAACTGATCTGCCGCAAATGCCATAACGCCGTGAGCCTGACCCAGGGCCCGGACACGCACTGGCGCATGCGTCGCGACGCGATGTGGAGCGGCTGGCCGGACAGTTGAGCGGCGGGGCTCCGCCCCAGGCCCCGCCAGGAGGGCGTTGCCCTCCTGGACCTCCCACCAGGGACACGGTCCCTGGACCGCGGTTCATTTGGCCGGGGATTGGGGGATGGCCTGATCGAATGTTTTGACATCCGCGTAGGCCCTCTCCCAATCCCCGGCCAAAAGCAATGGTTCCGAGCATGCCCCTGCGAAGGCCGGAGAGGCAGAGCCTCTTGGTGGGGTCCGGGGTAAAGCCCCGCCGCCCCTTGGCCCCGCACACCGGTCTGCTGTAACACACGGGCCGCTCGAGGGTTCGATGAAGGTCAGCCAATGCCCGATGACGACGTGACGATCTCCGGCCAGATCCGGGACAAATTGATTGCGAAGAAGCAGGAATGGGCCCGCGATGGCCGCCTGTTGACCGGCACGTCCGCAGATCCGGCGCGGGAGCGCCTGCCGCCCGGCCAACGCCTGGCGCGGGACTGGCCGGTGCTGGACCTTGGCGCCGAACCGGACGTGACCCCGGAAAAATTCCGCCTCGACATCGATGGCGCGGTGGAGAATCGTTTAAGCTTGCGACTGGAGAATTTCATGGCGCTGCCGCAGACGGACAGCGTTTCCGACATTCACTGCGTGACACAATGGTCGCGTTATGACAACCGTTGGCAGGGCGTATCGGCGCGCGACATTCTGGCGCTGACGCGGCCCGCGCCAGACGTGAAGCACGTCATCTTTACGTCCTTCGACGGCTACACCACCAATATCCGGCTCGATCAATTCGACCAGCCCGACGTGTTTCTGGTGCACTCGTGGGAGGGGAAACCGCTGACCCGCGCGCATGGCGGGCCCGTACGAATGCTGGTGCCGCGCTTGTATTTGTGGAAATCGGCAAAGTGGTTGCGCCGGATACAATTCACCATTTCCGATCATCCCGGGTTCTGGGAACTCCGCGGCTACCACAACAATGGCGACCCCTGGACCGAGGAGCGTTATTCCTGAACCGTTCAGGCGGCCACAAGCAGCGATTGTAACGGTGCCGCGGACCACGGCGCCGATCAGAATGTCCGCCAGATATATCTTACCCCATCCGGGCGACCAGCGCGCCCACGGCGTCGTGGAACATCGCCTCAGTCAGGCGCCCCGTGTTCGTGTTGAGGCGGGAGACATGATAGCTGTCGCCCAGAAGCAGCCCATCCGGCAGTTCATGGACCGCGCCGTGTTTGAACACGGCATGGCTCGCTTTCAGCCCCTTTGCCCGCAGCACGGCCTTATGCGCCACCAGCCCCAGTGCCAGGACGGCGCGCAGATTTGGCATCGCCGCGAGTTCGGCCGCGAGAAAGGGGTTGCAGGCGGCGATCTCGGCGGTCGTAGGCAGGTTACCCGGCGGCACGCAGCGGACGGCATTGGTGACGCGGCAGGACAGCAGCGTGAGACCGTCGTCCGGCGAGGCCCCGTAGGCGCCACTGGCGAGGCCGAACCGCGGCAACGTCCGATATAGCAGCACACCCGCGAAATCGCCGGTGAAGGGCCGCCCGGTGCGGTTCGCGCCTCGCACGCCCGGTGCCAGTCCGGCGACAAGCACGCGTGCGTCCAGATTGCCGAAACTGGGTACGGGCGCGTTGTGCCAGTCCGGGTGCGCCGCCCGATTGGCGGTCCGGTACTCTTTCAGCCGAGGGCAGAGTCCGCAGTCAGGCGCCGGGATCACGCGGCGTCGTGCGGATCGGCGAAGGGCTCGGCCGGGGTATGCCGCGCGGGCACGGGCCGAGGCCTCAGCTCCGTCTGACGGCGGGTAAATTCCGGGGCGATGTCCGCCAGCTCCAGGAACTGATCGGCCTGCCGCCGCAGTTCGTCGGCCACCATGGGCGGGCTGGAGCGGATCGAGGACACAACGGAAACCCGGACACCGCGGCGCTGCATCGCCTCCACCAGGCGGCGGAAATCGGAGTCGCCGCTGAACAGCACCGCGTGATCGATACGCGGGGCGAGTTCCAGCATGTCCACCGCGACCTCGATATCCATGTTGCCTTTGACCCGGCGGCGGCCCATCGAATCGGTGAATTCCTTCGCCGGCTTTGTCACGAGCGTATACCCATTATAGGCCAGCCAGTCGGTAAGCGGTTTTAAAGGAGAGTATTCTTCCGTTTCCAACACGGCGGAGTAGTAATACGCGCGGATCACATGGGTCTTTTTCCGGAAAAATTCCAGCAGATTGCGATAATCGACGTCAAAGCCCAGGTTGCGTGACGCGGAATACAGATTTGCTCCGTCGATGAATAACGCGGTGCGTTCGGTCGGAAGGAATTCCATGGATGCGACCTTTGTAAACGAGAGGAGGATGTTGTTCTCCGCGCGCGCCAGCTAATCGGCGGTCGCGCACACGGTTGAGTGGCAATGATGTACCATATGGCGGAAAGATGAAACACCTGACCCAAAACAACCTTGCATGATCCTCATCGCCATTGGCGCCAATCTCGACGGTCCGGACGGGGCGCCGCCACTGGATACCTGCCGCGCCGCTGTCCGGGCATTGGCGGAGCTGCCGGGGACGCGGCTCGCCGCTGTTTCGCGCTGGTATCAATCGAAACCGGTGCCGCCGTCGGGTCAGCCGGACTACGTCAACGGCGTGGTTCGGTTGGAGCGCGTGCCGGGGGCCGCGATCGATCCCGCGGCTTTGCTGGCGGACCTGCATGCGATCGAAGCGCGGTTCGGCCGGCGCCGTGGCGAGATCAACGCGGCCCGGACCCTGGATCTGGATCTGATCGACCTTGACGGCATCGTACGGGACACGCCCGACCCGGTGCTGCCGCATCCTCGGGCGCATCTGCGCGCGTTCGTGTTGTTGCCGCTGCTGGACGTGGCGCCGGACTGGGTGCGTCCTGGTGGCGGGGAGACGGGACGCGCATTGCTGGCCGCCACCGACCGGACCGGGATCGTTGTGCTGACCGCGTGATTGTGCTCGCCCGGATCCGGAACGTTCCACTCGACGCGGACGGCCGGCGCGGATCCACGAAGACAATGACAGTGACAAAATAACAAATTTCGTTTATGGAGTCGCGAAGCATCGGAGGAAGACAGCGTCATGTCCGATAGTTTCGATGACGGGTCCACCAGCGCCGGCAGCGTGACCGAAACGAGCACTCAAGGGTGGGGCTCGCGTCTCGCCGGCAGTTTGGGCGCGGCGTTGTTTGGCCTGATTTTGGTACCCGCCGCGATCGTGTTGCTTTACTGGAACGAAGGCCGCGCGGTGGACGCGATCCGCGCGCTCAACCGCGGTGCCGCTTCGATCGTTGAGGTCAGCGCCGCGGCCATCGATCCCGGGGCGGACGGCAAGCTCGTGCATATGTCCGGCATGATGCAGCCCACGCGGCCCGCGCGCGATCCGGTGTTCGGCGTCACCGCCGAAGGGTTGCTACGGCTTTCCCGAACGGTGGAGATGTATCAGTGGGAAGAAGAGTCCAACTCGCATTCTCAACAGAATGTCGGCGGCTCGAAAACCACCGAAACGACTTACACCTATAAGCGCGCCTAGTCGGAACATCCCGTCGACTCGTCGCATTTCAAGAACCCTGGCGGGCACCAGAACCCGCCAATGCCCGGCCGCTCCGCGATCTTCGCGGGCACCGACGTCAAACTCGGTGCTTATAAGGTCGACGCGGTCGTGCTGAGCAAGCTGACCGGGTTCACGCCGTTGCGGGTACAGTCCGCGCCGCCGGCCGGCTTCCAGGTCTCTGGCGACGGTTTTTATCGCGGCCCGTCTCCCGCGCAGCCCTCGACCGGCGATGTCCGGGTGAGCTTTGGCGCTTTGCCGGCGCAGGTCGTCTCCGTCGCCGCCGCGTCGGCGGGAGGCGTGCTGACGGCGTATCGAGATGCCAACGGTTATACGATCGCGCTGGCGGAACCGGGGGTCGCCAGCGCGGCCACGTTGTTCGCCGACGAGAAGAAATCCGAAAGCACGCTCACCTGGATCCTGCGTGGCGTGGGCTTCATCGCGACGCTGATCGGATTCGTCTGCATGACCCGGCCGCTGACGATGCTGTTCGCGGTGCTGCCGTTCCTGGAATCGGTGGTTGGCGCGGGCGTGTTCCTGGTCGCGGTGACGCTTTCCGTGCCGGTCACACTGGTAACGATCGCGGTCGCCTGGATCGTGCATCGGCCGTTGGTTGGGATCCTGTTACTCGCTGGCGCCGCAGTCGCGATGTTCTTGCTACGCCGGATCAATCCGAGGCGGCGGGTCCAGGCGGCGGCCTGGCGTCCGTCGATATAAATGCCGCTGTACCAAACGAGGCTTTCGCCCTCTGTCTCAGTCAATCCTGCGAGCGGCCTTTGTGCGGGTCGTTCTCCGGCAGAATATCCTTGATATAATCGCGGCTTTTCCATTCCGGCGCGGGTGTCTCGTACCCAGGTTTCGGCACGTAAACCGACAGCTTGTCTCCCGCCAGGTCATGCACCGCGCGCGGGCAGTTTGAAAACAACTCGCACTCGACCCGCACCACGACCTTCGCCGCGTGATGGCGCGCCAGCGTTTCCGCGTCGTCCAGGATCGAGGCGCGGCCATTGATCCGGATACGAACGCTCTTGCCGTCGAATTTCACGAACAACAAACCGACACTGGGATTGCGGCCGATATTGCCCAACGTCCGGTACATCGAATTCCCGTCGTATTCGGGAAACTCGATGACCCCTGGCCCCGTGATCCGCACGAACCCCGGGACACCCGAGCGCATGCTGCAATCGACATATTCGCCAAACGACGTGGCGATGAAGAAGAACGGCGTCTGCTCGATCATCACGCGGTCCTCAGGCCAGAAATCGTACCGCCGCCGGTGTGCCGCCAGCCCATCCGCCACGCGTCTGCCATCGAAGCGGTCCTGTAACGAGCGCATGCCTTCGTGGTAGAACGGGCGAGGTTCCGATTGCATCATTCCACCGTCACCGATTTCGCCAGATTGCGCGGTTGATCCACATCGGTGCCTTTCAGCACCGCCACATGATACGCCAGCATCTGCACGGGAATCGCGTACAGGATCGGCGCCACGAACGGATCGACCGAGGGCAACACGATCGTCTCCGCCGCGATCCCGCGCAATTTCTCCGCCCCCACCGCGTCGCTGAACACGATCACCTGACCGCCGCGCGCCGCCGCTTCCTGCACGTTCGAGGCGGTCTTCTCGAACAATGGCCCTGAGGGCACGATCGCGATCACCGGCACCGCCCGGTCGATCAACGCGATCGGTCCATGCTTCATTTCGCCGGCGGCATAACCCTCGGCGTGGATGTAGCAGATTTCCTTCAGCTTCAACGCACCTTCCAGCGCGATCGCATAGTTTGCTCCACGCCCCAGATACAGCACATCCCGAGCCTGGGCGATCCGCGCGGCCAGAGCCCGAATCGGTGCCGAATGTTCCAGCACCCACGCCGCCGCCGCGGGGACCTGTAGCAGGGCGTCCGTCATCTCGGCTTCCCGCGCCGCGTCGATGGTGCCGCGCGCGCGTCCAATTGCCAGCGCCAGACACGCCAGCACCGTCAGTTGCGCGGTAAACGCCTTGGTCGAGGCCACCGCGATCTCAGGCCCAGCCATGGTTTCCAGGACGGCGTCGCTTTCGCGGGCCATGGTGCTTTCGGGCACGTTCAGGATCGACAGCACGGGCACGTTTTGCTCATGCATGTATTTCAGCGCCGCCAGTGCATCCGCCGTTTCGCCGGACTGCGACACCAGAAGCCCAAGCGTTCCCGCGCCCAAAGGCGGATTACGGTAACGGAACTCGCTGGCGACGTCGATGTCGGCGGGAAGGCGGGCGAATTCCTCGATCCATTGCCGGCCGGCGAGCGCGGCGAAATAGGCGCCACCACAAGCGCTCATGCTGACGCGGGAAAACGTGGCGAGGTCGAACGGCAGGTTGGGCAGCGCGACGGCGCGCGTGGACGGGCTCACCATGCGGTGCAGGGTGTCCGCGATCGCCGCCGGATGTTCATGGAGTTCCTTTTCCATGAAATGCCGGAAATTGCCCTTGCCGATCGCGGCCCCGGTTTGCCTTGTCAGCTTGATCTCGCGCTGGATTTCGTTGCCTTCCATGTTGAAGAAACGCGCGCCGGTGCGGCCCACCACGGTCCAGTCGCCATCGTGCAGATAGGCGATCCGGCGCGTCAGCGGTGCCAGGGCGAGCGCGTCGGAGCCGATGAACATTTCGTCCTCGCCGAACCCGACGGCCAGTGGGGCACCGTTCTGCGCGCCGACCATCAGTTCGGGGTGGCCGGAGAAAATCATCGCCAGCGCGTAAGCGCCCTCCAGGCGGCGGAACGCGGCGCCCGCCGCATCGATCGGGGGCATGCCCTGTTTCAAATGCAGATCGACCAACTGCGCCACCGTCTCGGTGTCGGTTTCGGTACTGAATTCCTGGCCGGCGGCTTCCAGTTCCTCGCGCAGTTCGGCGTGATTTTCGATGATACCGTTATGCACGACGGACACGCGGGCGGTGCCATGCGGATGGGCGTTGTTTTCAGTGGGCGCGCCATGGGTGGCCCAGCGGGTGTGGCCGATGCCGGTGGAGCCGGGGAGGGGGGTGAGGGCGAGGGCATTGGACAGGTTGATCAGTTTGCCTTCCGCCCGCCGCCGGTCGATATGGCCGTTCACCAGCGTGGCGATCCCGGCGCTGTCGTAGCCGCGGTATTCCAGCCGCCGCAGAGCGTCCAACAGCAGCGGCGCCGCCTCCCGTCCGCCGATGACCCCGACAATCCCACACATCAGCCACGCTTCCTTTTCTCGGCCGCCGCCCGCATCGTGACGGCGCGACCCGGCTTCTGGACCTGTTTGCCGCGCGCGAGGGCCAGCGCATCGGCGGCCACGTCCTCGGTAATGACACTGCCCGCCGCGACGATGGCGCCGTCGCCGACCGAAACCGGCGCCACCAGCGCCACATCCGAGCCGATAAACGCCCGCGCGCCAATCGTCGTGCGGTGCTTTTCGTAGCCATCGAAGTTGCAGGTGATCGTTCCGGCCCCAATATTCGTGCCCGCGCCCACCGAAGCATCGCCGAGATAGGTCAAATGGCTGGCCTTCACCCCCTCGCCAAGGGTGGTGGCCTTCACTTCGACGAAATTGCCGACGTGGACGTCGCGTTCCAGCACGGTGCCCGGCCGCAGCCGCGCATAGGGGCCGACGATGCAATTCGGCCCGATCACGCAGCCATCCAGGTGGCTGAACGCCCGGATCGCGGCCCCGCGCGCCACCGTCACCCCGTCGCCGAACACCACGTTGGGTTCGATGGTGACATCCGCCTCGAACCGCGTATCGGCGCGCAGAAACACCGAGGACGGATCGATCATCGTCACGCCCGCCTCCATCGCGGCGCGGCGCAGCCATGTCTGCACCACCGCCTCGGCTTCCGCGAGTTCCGCGCGCGAGTTCACGCCCGCCAGTTCCTCGGCCGGCGCTTCGACCGCCGCCACGCGGACCTGCTCCCCGCGCGCCTTGGCCACCACGTCGGTGAGATAGAATTCGCCTTTCGCATTCTCCGCCGTCACCCCCATCAACCACCGCGTCATGTCCTGGGCGTTGGCGCAAAGTACGCCGGCGTTGCACAGATCGACCGAGCGTTCCGATTCGGTCGCGTCAGCCCACTCGACAATCCGGTCGACCTGTTCGTGATGGGCGATCACCCGCCCATATCGCGCCGGGTCGGCGAGCCGGAATGCGAGCAAGGCCAAGCCCGAATCGCCCGCTCGCCGCCGGTTGAGCAGCCTTTCCAGTGTTTCCGGCCGGATCAGCGGATTATCGGCGTAGAGCACCGCGACCTCGCCGTCGCCGAAGTGGTCCACTGCCTGAAGTGCAGCGTGCGCCGTGCCGAGTCGCTCGTGCTGGACGACGCATTTGTGCGGCGCCGCTTCCAGGGCGACCGGCTCCATGTCCGGGCCGAGCACGACGACGACGCGATCGAACACCGCCTCGCAGCTTCCGATCAGATGGCGCAGCATCGAACGGCCCGCGATTTTGTGCAGTGTTTTGGGCAGCGCCGACTTCATGCGGGTGCCGAAACCGGCGGCGAGGAGAATGGCGGTTGCTTGCATTCGTATTGCCTGCTTCGCTGCGTTCAATCGGTTAGCGGTTGAGAGTCGCCGGTGTCAAAGTCTCATAACAGGTTGTTTGTTCAATTCAGATTACGGAGTGCTTCAAAGTGGCGCGGACCTTGCTGCTGGATCTCGATGGGACGTTGGTCGACACGGTGCCGGACCTGGCCACGGCACTCAACCGGCTGATGCGGTCGCGCGGCCTGGCGCCGTTCGGCCATGCGGAAACGGCGGCGATGGTGGGCGACGGGGTGGCAGTGCTGGTCGGGCGGGCCTTCGCCGCGCGGGGCCTGACGCCGGATGAGCGGGCGGTCGCCGATTTCGCCGGCGATTACGGCCGCCATGCCGCCGATGAGAGCCGTCCTTATCCCGGCGTGCCGGAGTTATTGCGCGAACTGGCGGCCGAGGGCTGGCGGCTCGCGGTCTGCACCAACAAACCTGAGGCGGCGGCGCGGGCATTGCTGGAGGCGCTGGACCTGATGAAGCTGCTGCGCGCGGTGGGCGGCGGCGACAGTTTTCCGGTCCGCAAGCCCGATCCAGCGCATCTTCTGGCCACCCTGGCCGCCGCCGGAGGCACCCCGGACCGAACGGTCATGATCGGCGATCACGCCAACGACGTCGTCGCGGCCCGCGGCGCCGGCGTGAAGTCGGTGTTCGTCACCTGGGGCTACGGCCCGATGGCGATGGCCGAGGGTGCCGACGCGGTGGCGGCTACCCTGCCGGAAATGGCCGAGGCGGCGCGCCGTCTGGTGCCGTTCGACCCCTGACCGCCGGGGAGCACTACGGCGTGGTGCCGGTGAGATAGATGGTCGCGTCGCCAAACCATCTTGTTTCCACCGCCGCGCGGACCGGCAACCTTGCCCCGCCGTTCACGACCTGGGCCAGCCAGATCGTGCCATGCCGCTCAACCGTATCGTCGGCGCGGCTATCGCCGAGCCGGAAGCCCGCCAGAATCCGGCTGGTGAAATCGCAGCGCAGCGCCCGCCCTGAGAAGCTCGACCGGCCGGAGGCGGGGATGTCCTCGTTGCCGACAGTCCGCATCTCAAACGACTCCACACGTCGCCCGTCGTAACTGCGCGCGGACCCGTCGCAACGTCCGGTGGTCGTGACCTTGCGCAGCATCGTCACGATCGTGCTCAGCGGGTCGACCGTGCGGACACGCAGTGCCGTTGGCACATCCTCCCGCTCGGTGTCGTTGGGCGGGGAGATCTGGGTCACGATGGGGGTGTTGTCCCGGTAGGTCAGGCCCATCAGCCTGTCCTGCCCGCGCAGGCGGCCGATCGAGCTGTAGTCGAGCGGTACCGGCCGGTCGCCGTCGAACGCGCCGCGGACCTTGTACTCAAGGTGGTCGCTGCTGACGATTTTGGCGATGCCGGTGGTGTGATAGCGCATCGTCATGAGGTAAGCCGCCGGCCCCATGTCCACACCGATCGCGGCGTCCGCGATCGGAAAACCCAGGACATAGAGCGTGTAGTTCAGTTCTCCCGCGGCCGCTCTGGCCGGTGAGATCGGGGTCAGCAGCAAGACCAGCAATGGGAGCAGCCGGGCGAAGATCATCGCGGTAATCTAGGGCGAGCTGGGCTGCAATGAAATCGCCAGGCGGAGCGTCCTGAGCTTTCCGCCTGAATTCCGCATCAAAAAAACATCAGTTCCCCGTTGGCCCTGACGAATCAGGGAGATAGTCTCGGTTTGCGAATCAGAAACCATCACCAACGGGGTGCGCGATCGTGGCACAAGGCGTTCTCGGCTTCCAGTATGAAGCGGACTC
>SHWL01000005.1 GCA_009693865.1 Acetobacteraceae bacterium
GAGTCCGCTTCATACTGGAAGCCGAGAACGCCTTGTGCCACGATCGCGCACCCCGTTGGTGATGGTTTCTGATTCGCAAACCGAGACTATCTCCCTGATTCGTCAGGGCCAACGGGGAACTGATGTTTTTTTGATGCGGAATTCAGGGCCAATGCGGGGATATCCAGGCCCGTCCGATCAGCCGTGAGTTACGAGAGAACCTTGGATGAAGGCTATCGCCCGCCATCCACCGCCAGGATCTGCCCATTTACGAATCCGGACAAATCCGACGCGAAGAAGACGACCGCGTTTGCGATGTCCTCGGCCGTGCCAAGGCGCTTCATGGCGATGCGGTCCACCAGCGCGCGTTGCCCGTCCGGACCGTAACTGTCCCACTGAAGCTCGGTCGCCACGTTGGTGCGGATGAACCCGGGCGCCACCGAATTCACCGTGATGCCGAACGGCCCGAGTTCGTGCGCCAGTTGCCGGGTCAGCCCGACGACGGCGTGCTTGGCCGAGCAATAAGCCTGAATCCCGGTCAGCGAAGCCTGCAATCCGGCACCCGAACTGATGTTGACGATTCGGCCCGAGCCGCTTCGTTTCATACCCGGCGCGGCGGCCCGGCACAGGGCAAAAGCGGCGTTGACGCCAATATCGAAAATCACATCCCAGTCCGCGTCTGGAACGTCCTCGATCGGCCGGTTTGTTTGGCCCGCGACACCACCGGCGTTGTTCACCAGCACGTCGATCGCGCCGCCTGTCGCGCGCTCGATTCCGGCGATCCACGCCGCGCCCGCCCCCCGATCGCGCAGATCGACCACCTGGGCCGTGATCCCTTCGACGGTGGCAGTCTCCGCGATCGTTGCGGAGGTTACGTCGGTCGCGAAAACGCGCGCGCCAAGCGAGGCGAACCGCCGGGCGATCGCCCGCCCAAAACCGTGACCCGCGCCGGTGACCGCCACGGTCTTGTCGTCGAACCGGATTTGCATCGCGCGCTTGCTCCTTCACATGAGATCGTCCCGGCGGATCTCCCGTGGGATGATGCCTTCTCTCGTCTGTCGGGAACACTGCCATCGCGCGATGCTGGCGTCCGTGTCCGGGAACAGGTGGCGGCCCTGCTCCTCAACCCGGCCAGTTCACGAACTGGTCGCAATTCCGCCGCCCAGCCATGAGGCAGTCTTCCAACAGGCTCTTCTTGTGCAACGTCTTGGCCAGCAGCAGACCAGCGATCAGCAACACCAGGACGATGGCGATCGCCGCGAGGCCGTTGGTGCGGCGATCCGCTTCCTCACGATCCCGGGCGTGATCAGGCAAATCCGGCATGGCACTTTCTGTGTCGGCGCCACAAGGCGCGGGCACCGGCGGGCGCATGGTTGCACGCTGCGCCCTGCCCCGTCCATATTCTCGCCATGTCACGGGAGGCCATGCGGCATCTGAGCGGCACCGAGCCGCGGTTCGCCGCCTTGATCCAACGCGTCGGCCCGCCCAAACTGGGCGTGGAGCGCGGCCGGGGACTGTACGAAGCCCTGATCCGCGCCATCGCCCACCAACAACTGCACGGCAAGGCGGCGGAATCGATCCTGGCCCGCTTCGTGGCGTTGTTTCCAGGGGAGGACTTCCCCTCGCCCGAGCGCGTGCTGGACACCAGCGGCGACGTCGTGCGCGCCTGCGGCTTCTCCGCCGCCAAGCTGGCCGCGATTCAAGACGTCTGCGCGAAGACCCTGGACGGAACGGTGCCCGACCGGCGCCGTGCCTCGAGATTGTCCGACGCGGAGCTGATCGAACGCCTGACCACGATCCGCGGCGTTGGCCGCTGGACCGTCGAAATGCTCCTGATCTTCACCCTGGGCCGGCCCGACGTCCTGCCGGTGGACGATTTCGGCGTGCGCGAGGGGTATCGCGTGCTGTTCGAACTGGACGTCCAACCAAAACCCAAGGCATTCGCCGAGTTGGGGCTGACGTGGGCTCCGCACCGGTCGGTAGCGACCTGGTATTTCTATCGCGCGGTCGAGGAAGCGAGGCGCCAGGGACCGGCCAGCCGGGCATAGAAGGTCGACAGGGCTACGTGCCTGTCGCAGGATACGCCGTGAACCATGCCAGGGAAGGAAACCGAAAATGCCCGAAACGCCAACCTTTGGACGTTACGCCGAGATCCCCTATGACCAGATGACGCCGGAGCAGCAGGAAGGCTATCGCTCCATGATGGAGAGCCGCGGCGGGCTTCCCGGACCAAGCAAAATCTGGATCCACAATCCGAAGCTGGCCAAAGTCGCGGGGCCGTTCGGTGGCCATTTCCACGCCGGCCATTACTCCCTGACCGAACGCGAGCGCGAGATCGCCGTCTGCATCATTTGCAGCAAATTTCATTCCGCCTATCCGACCAACGCGCATGAGCGGCGCGGCAAGGAAGTCGGGCTGCCGGCCGACAAGGTCGAGGCCATCATCGCGGGCCTGCAAACCTCATTCACCGACGAGCGCGAACAGGTCGTCTATGAGATGGCGACGGCGCTGGCCAATGCGCGCTGGGTTCCTCGGGGGCTTTACGATCGCGCGGTCAAGGCGCTTGGCCATGTCGGCATCACCGACGTGATCACGTTGATGGGTCATTACAGCAGCGTCTCGATGACCCTGGCGTTTTACGACGTGCCGGCCGGGGCGACGGGCATGGCGCGTTGAGGGAGCTGGCCTGACCCGCGATAGTCATCGTAGGACGCCGAGCCCGCCCAGTACACCGCCCGCGACGAGTACGAAAATCGGATTGAGCCGCGTTAGAAGCATGAGCGCGGCAGCGGCGGCGGTCACGGTGGCGGCTCGCCAGTCGTGATCGGCCGCGCGCGCCATCACGGCGCCGCTGGCAATGACGAGCCCGATGGTCACGGGAGCCAGTCCGATCCGCGCGATGCGCTGCCAGGGCGCGGATCGGAACCTGTCCCACAGCCGGTACACGCTGAAATAAAGCACGCAGGCTGGGCCGAAGGTCGCGAGCGCGCTCACGATGGCGCCCGGCATTCCCCACACTTTCCAGCCGACGAAACTCATCATCAGGATCATGTTGGGTCCGGGAATGGCCTGCGCCAGCGCGAAGAAATTGGTGAATTCCTGGTCCGTCATCCAGCCATGCGTTGTGACGACGAACGAGCGGACGTCCGGCAGCACTGTGGGGAAACCGCCGAAGCTGATCGATGACAGCATGGCGAGACGGGCGCTCAACTCGACAAGGTCGGAAAGACTGTTCATTGCGCTTTTGAAAATTCGATTTGAGTAACGGTCAGGCTGACCAGCGCCATGCCGAAGAGAACCGCGAGAAATGGTAGATTCGTGAACACCATGACACCGAAGGTGAGCGCGGCGACGAACAAGGCAATCGGGCGGCCGCGATGTGGCAGCAGCATTCTGATCCCGGTCGCGATCAGCAGTCCGGCCGCGGCCGCGGAAACTCCCCCGAGAATGTCGCGAAAGACGGCAATATGGGTGTATCGGAGGTACAGCATGCCAAGCGAGAAACCGATCGCGCCAGGTACCAAAAGGAAGCCAGACATGGCGGCGATCGTTCCGGCCGTGCCGCGTAGCCTGGCCCCGGTACAGACCGCGATGCCGATCATGTTCGGCCCGGGCATGAACTGGCAAAAACTCATGATATCCGCGAAGTCTTCCTCGCTGGTCCATCGGCGCTGCTCGACGACGATGTAACGCGCCCAGGCGAGCCCGCCGCCAAAGCCAAAAAGCGAGACTTGCAGGAATGCGGCGAACAGCGCGGCGAGCGAAACGGGGTCAGCGATTTTCTGTTGTTCGGCCATGCCGATACTCCCAACCTCGCATGGTCAAGAAAGTTTCAGGTTGACCGTGATGGGCCGAGGGCCGCCACGTGTCCAGTCGAGGCACGACCGCTCCGATCGCGAATTCGTTAGGGGGCGAGACGCAATTTTCGCATCGGCCAACTGCCGCCGCCGGTTCGCGCGGCTGTCAGCGAGGCCGGGCTGTCGCTGGGACCGTGACCCAGACCGGGTCACCGCCCCAGTGACGGATTCTCGTTCGGATTATCGCGGCCGGTTACCGGACGGGGGAGAAGGCCGCCGGAATCAGCAGCTTGTTCTCCTGGCTGACCGGGCGCACCCCGCTCTGCGGCGGCCAGGCGCCACCCGGCTTGCGAGACGCCTCGCGAACGCGGGCGCGCTCGTTCACGTCCTTGTAAACCCAGGTGTGGATGAACTTGTTGAGCCCGCCGAGTTCGCTCGTCCAGCAGGCCGCCAAGGGTGAGAGTTGCTCGCGCGCCTCGATGGCCTTGCCCCATGCGTCCAGCACTTTGGGCATATCGCCCGGCGCGTAGGTGTAGGTCCGCATTTCATACACGTTCCCGGTGCCATGGTCGCGGCTGCCCAGGGCGCGCATGAAGGGGGCGGGGTTCATGATCTCGGACTCCATCGCCACGATCAGATCGCCGCCGCCTGGTAGTTTCGCCAGTTCCGTGTCCGCGGCCATCGCGGCGCGGACGGAGGTCCGCTGTCCCAGGTCGGTGTAGGGATAGACGTGGATCACCTGGTTGAGAGGGCCGAACTCGGTGTGCCAAAAGGCGCCCAACTTCGAGTGCTTCTCCCGCAGGGGGAGCCGTTTGGCGTAACGCTCCTCAAAGTCGGCGGTGGCCCCTGTGCGCAGGGTGTAGGTGCGAACTTCGTAGATCATCGGCGCATCCTCCAGTTGATGGTGGTGTTCGAAGCGATTGCCGGCGGACCGGTTACGCGCTTTGCTCTGATAGGCGGGTAGTTTCTTGGTGGTCAGGCGCGGCCTGATCCGCTCGGCGTCGTCCAACTTAGGCCGATCTTTCGTCCGGTCATAGGGCGTGGACGGCAGGCGCAGCCGTCGACGGTTGAATTGAACAAAAATCCTGCACGTGCCACAAAATCGCATGGACAAGACCATCCACAAATATACCAGCTTCGATGCGATGAAGGCCGATGAATACCGGTACTGGCAGAGCCGGTCCGTGCAAGAGCGGATGGATGCCGTATCTGAACTTACTCTGGCCCTGTAAGCGATGAAGGGGGGTGCCACGGATGTACCCAGACTTCAAAGAACTCTTGTCCGTATTCAACACCCACAAGGTTAAATATCTGATCGTAGGTCGATACCTCGACCGGTCTTACGGCATATTTCATCTCTGGCGGCGATTTGTTGAGCGCGAAGCTCGCGGCGGGACGGCCGCGGGACATCGCCGACGCGGACGCGATCCGCAAAGCGGCCGGAAGGAAAGATTAGCGTTATTGATGGCACAATCGAGGCGTCCGAAACGTGCGACGGTGCCGGCGACCAGAGCTTCGATATCGGTCTGCTGGCGAACATCGGTACGGATGAACAGGCCCTGTCCGCCCAAACTCTCGATCTGCCGTACCACGGCTTCACTCTGCTCGGTACGACGGGCGTCGATGGCCACTTTCGCGCCATCGCGCGCGAACCGCAGCGCGGTGGCAGCGCCGATCCCGGAACTCCCACCCGTGATGAGTATGACCTTATCTTTGAACGATCCCGTGTTTTACGTTCCTTCCTTGCATTGTTGCGCAGTGGTGCTCGGGCCGGCCGCGCAGTGGTATTTTATCGCCAGACATTCCATCGCGCCTTGTGAATGCACAGACTTTCCCTTCGGCCACGTCGCGTTCGTCTATCGGCTCGAACGTGATATCCACCGCATGTCGGTGACACGGCGACGGGCGAACGCTCTGTCCAGCGGCCGGCCTCATCCCTGGTTGAACGACACTCCTCTCCGCCAGCCAGGCACGGCGGAGATCGAGCCATGTCCAGTCCTGACATCTCGTGCCGATGACGCCAAACGGCGCGCGGCGCGATCTTCATGACCATGCGGCCAGGGAGTAACTGGTGCTCCGCCCCCGGGCCGGATCCTTGTTCAGGACACCGCGCCCGACGAGATCGTCGATGTCGCGCAGCGCCGTGTCCTGCGAGCATTTCGTGAGCAGGGCCCATTTGGACGAGGTGAGCTTACCCTCAAATCCATTGAGCAGCCGATTGACGATCGCGCGCTGCCGGCCGTTGAGCGGTGTCCCGGCATGTCTCTCCCAGAACCGCGCCTTTTTGAAGACAGTCCCAAGTGTATCCTCGGCATGATCGAACGCGCGACTGAGGCATGAGAGAAACCATTCCAGCCAGGCCGTGATATCGAGGCTCCCCTTTTGTGCTGCTTCCAGCGCATCGTAGTACGCTTTGCGTTCAAGACGAATCCGCGCCGACATACTATAGAATCGCTGAAAACTCTGTTCGGAGCGGGAAAGCGCCATGTCGGCGATCGCGCGGGCAATCCGGCCGTTACCATCGTCAAACGGATGCAGGGTCACGAACCACAGATGCGCCACCGCGGATTTCAAAACCAGATCCATGGAGGGACCGTCGTTAAACCAATCCAGAAATGTTCGAATTTCCCGATCGAGCCGGCGAGCGGCCGGTGCCTCGAAATGCACCCGCTCGCGGCCAACGGGACCGGACACCGACTGCATGGGGCCTTTGGCATCGTCGCGCCAGGCGCCAACCATCATCCCACTGCGTCCGGTGGGAAACAGCGCCGCGTGCCAGTCGAACAGCCGCGCGCGGGTCAAGGGCGTGGCGTAATGCCGTGTCGCGTCCAGCATCATTTCGACCACGCCCTCGACCTGACGATCCGCCGGGGTGAGCGCACCGATATCCATGCCGAGGCGGCGTGCGATCGAGGACCGCACTTGCGCCTTGTTGAGCACTTCGCCTTCGATTTCACTGGTTTTGAGCACATCCTCCGTGAGGGTCTGGAGGGTGGCCTCGGCCCGCGATGCGAAACCCAGGCTTTCCATCCGCCCGATCAGCCGCCCCTGACGGTGACGCACGGCCGCGAGCGGTTCCTCCAGGCGCGCATGGCTCCAGTGGAATTTTGGCCAGTCCGCCAGATCGTGGATATACATCGCTATTCACCGCATTTCACGCGGAGATTATGAGCGTTATTCACCGCACCGGCAATCCCGATCGGCGTCTGACGGGCAAAAGAAACAGTGCGCGTTGGCCGGGCCAGATGAAGCAGAGCCCGCACCCACAAAAGGTCATGCTCTCCTCGGAGGAAGGGTGTATCGGCGTTGGGCGGGTCCGGCGGCTGAATTAGCCGCGCTCGCGGCGAGTCCGTGCAGACCCGCCGCCAAGCCTCAGACGATGCCGTCCCGCCGCAACCCCGCGACCGCCTCCGCGTCCAGCCCGAGCCAATCCCCTAGCACCTCGCCGGTGTGCTCCCCCAATAACGGCGCAGACTTAACCTCCGTCGGCACCCCATCGAACCGCACCGGCCAGGTCGGCATCGTCATCGTCCGATCCCCGTGCGTCATCGTTTGCAAAATCCCGCGTTCCCGGAAGGTCGGTTCATTAATCAGCTCCTGCGTGTCAAGCACGGCCCCGGCAGGCACACCGACGCCACTCAACTGCGTCATCGCCTCGATCTTCGTGCGCTGCGACGTCCAACCCGTAACGATCTCATCGACCTCCGCCTCGCATTTCAACCGCGCATCCGGCGTCTCATACTTCGGATTGCCAATCAGATCCTCGCGCCCGATCAGCTTCAACAACCTTGGCCAATGCTCGGGGTTCGCGCGGCTCGTCAGCAAATAAACATAATCGTTCGGCCCGCCCGGCTTGCACGGATAAATCCCGCCCGGCGGATTATTCGCCGGTGGCCGTCGCGGCGCCGCCTTGCCCGTGCGAGCCTGCGTGATGAACCCGCCCCGGCTGTAATGCATCACCGAGTCCTGCATCGCCACCTGCAGCCGCCGTCCCTTGCCCGTCCGAGCCCGATCGAACAAAGCGCTCACGATACTGAACGCCAGCAGCATCCCGGTGCCGGTATCGCCGATCGTCGGCCCGGGCTTGATCGGCCTTCCATTAAGCTCGCCGGTGATGCTCATCGATCCGCCGGCCGCCTGAGCGATCGGGTCGAACGACAGCCCGTTCTCATACGGGCTCCCGGCCCCAAACCCCTTCACCTGGGCGTAGATGATCTTCGGATTGATCGCGCTGACGACGTCGTAGCCAAGGCCCAGCCGCTCGACCGCGCCGGGCGCGAAATTCTCGGTGAAGACATCGGCGTGCTTCACCATCTCCTTGACCAGCGCCAGCCCACGCTCCGATTTCAAATTCACCGTGATCGAGCGCTTGTTGGCGTTGTACATCATGAAATAATACGCGTCGCCGAAGCCCGTGCGGCCCGCCTCGCCGCCCTTCGGGTTCTCCACCTTCGCGATATCGGCGCCCATCCAGGCGAGCGCCTCGGTGCAGGTCGTGCCAGCCTCGAATTGCGTCAGATCGAGCACGCGAATACCGGCCAGACAGCCGGGGGATGCGGGAGTTACGGCCATGGGGAGACTCCTTTCCGGGGGGAGGAAACCTTGATTCACTCCCGCGCGGGCCGGGTGTCAATCGGCGCGTTAACACCGCGGCAATTCAAATTTTGCCGGCGGCGCCAATTCGTCATCCTCCGGCCTGTTCGGAGGATGACGACTGAGGCGAGGCCATACGCACCTGTTACAAAACCGCGGAACGCATCCAGGATGAGGACGAGCAGATAGCTGCCGGTACCGACAGAGGTCATGCCGCGCACGGTCTTGAGATAGGTCGGCAGGAACGTTCCGGCAGCCCAACCGCCGCCTCGCGCGCCGATCATCATGATCGACAGGCGCAAGGTGATCGACAGATGCGGCGGCTTCATCGCGTCGAGCGCCCAACCGCCGAAGCAGGCGATCATCGTGCGCCGTTCGCGCGGATTTAAGGCGGAAAACCAGGACAGCGTGGCGTTTCTCCACCGTTGTTGGTGTTTGCC
Organism: Acetobacteraceae bacterium; assembly: GCA_009693865.1. Lineage (GTDB taxonomy): Bacteria > Pseudomonadota > Alphaproteobacteria > Acetobacterales > Acetobacteraceae > Rhodopila. Next base: position 8,810 of record SHWL01000005.1, read on the forward strand.
ATCCAAGCCGTTTGGGGTGGACCATCACCCTGAGCCAGGATGCGGCTGCCTCATTTTCCGGTGCGGCCATGGTCAGGTCAGCCGGGAACGGGCCGGGAGGGGAAGCGCTTGGGGATTAAGCCCAGAGATCGTGGGTCGGTTGACATCGCTTGCGCCGTTCCCGATGACTCAAGCGCACGCGAAGGAACACCGGAATGACCACGAACTGCCAGAAGCTGGCCGCCGATCTCGAACGCCTCTTGAAGCTGCGCAATCCGCCCTTCGGCATGAAACTGTTCGAGCGGGTCGAGGATATGGAGGCGATTCCGCGCATTCGCAGGCCAAAGGCCGTCCACGCCTTCGATCAGGTGGTGGCGCAGGCCGCCCGCCTTGGCTGGACGGTCGGCGTCACCGCAAGCGACCTTGTTGGTGCGCAGTGCCGGGCCGTGATTGGTCTCGGCAACGCCAAGGACGACAAATGGAAGACGGGTCAGAACATGGTTGGCGTCTGGTACTCGACACCGGACGACGCCGGGGCCCACCAGGCCGCGATGAACTGTGTCGATGACGGCACATATCAGGCGATGGTCGTTTCGCCCTTGTCGAGCGGCCGGCTCGATCCGCCCGACATCGCGCTGTTCTACGCCACGCCAGGCGCGATGATGTATTTCATTAATGGATTGCAATGGTCCGGTTACAAACGGTTCGACTGGAGCGTCGTCGGCGAATCCGCCTGCGCCGATTCATGGGGCCGCGCGTTGAAAACCCGGCAACCCAGTCTGTCGATCCCGTGCTTCGCGGAGCGGCGTTATGGCGGGGTGCTGGACGATGAGATGCTGATGGCATTGCCGCCGGACCAGGTCGCCCAGGCGATCATCGGAATGGAGGCTTTGGGGAAGAACGGGCTGCGGTATCCGTTCCCGCAATACGGCATCCAACAGGACGTGCGGGCAGGCATGGGCGTGAGTTATCCGGACAAAAAACCGCCGGCATGACGCGCCGCTTACCGGGCTTCGGTCCGGGAGTTGCCGGGAACACATGGGCAGGGTAGCCAAGCGGTCAGCGCAAACCCGGCAAGGGAACCACACATGGGAAGGCATATCGGCCACCGCCTGTTGATCATGATTCCCGCCTTGGTTGGCGTGTTGTTCCTGTGCTTCTGCCTGATGCAGGTCGCGCCCGCCGACCCGGCGATGATCATCGCGGGACCCGATGCGAGACCGGAAGCCGTCGCCGCGATCCGCAAGGAACTCGGGCTCGACCGGGCCATTCCGATTCAGTTCGCCGAATATATTCTGCGCGTTGGGCAAGGCGACCTCGGCCGCTCGATCATCTCCAACAAGAAAGTCAGCGAGGAACTGATCAACACCGTCGGCCCGACCTTCGAACTGATGATCGGCGCGATGCTGATCGGGGTGCCGATCGGGATCGCGCTGGGGACGCTCGCCGCGGTCATGCGAGGCACCATCACCGACCGTCTCATCATGGCCTGCTCGGTCGCGGGCGTGTCGATGCCGGTGTTCTTCATCGGCCTGATCCTGATCCAGTATGTCGGCTTTAAATGGGGCCTGCTGCCGTTCACCGGACGCGAGGGACCGATCTGGGCCGGCGGTCTGCCCAACATGATCCTCCCCGCCGTCACCCTGGGCGCCGTCCTGATCGGTCCGATCGCGCGCATGACCCGCACCGCGGTGCTGGAGGTACTCGGCGCCGATTTCGTCCGCACCGCGCGCGCGAAAGGATTGCGGGAGAGCACGGTCGTCATATCTCATGCATTACGCAACGCGCTGATCCCGGTGGTCACGCTGATCGGCCTGCAGGCGGCCTTCCTGCTTGGCGGCGCCGTCGTGACGGAAACCATGTTCGCCTGGCCCGGCGTCGGCCGCCTGGCGGTGGGCGCGATCCTGTCGAGCGATTTTCCCACCGCGCAGGGCGCCATCATGATCCTCGCGCTCGCGTTCCTGCTGATCAACCTGACGGTCGATGTCCTTTACGCCTGGCTCGATCCGAGGGTGCAACGCTCATGAGTGGCGAAACGATGACGATCGCCGACGTGGCCGAGCTTCCCGGGCGGAGTGGCGTGTTACGCCGCCTGGCGCGCGACAAGGTGGCCTTCGTCGCGGGCGTATTCCTCGCGCTCGTCGTGCTCATGGCCGCGCTGGCGCCGTGGATTTCCCCCCACGACCCGTATTTCACCGACCTGACCAAAGTGATGCGGCCGCCGAACGTGGAGAATTGGTTCGGCACCGACAGCACCGGGCGAGACATCCTCAGCCGCATCATATATGGCACGCGCACCACGCTGCTCATGGGCCTGGCCGGGGTCCTGCTCGGCGGAGTGTTCGGCGCGATCCTGGGCTTGCTCGCGGCGTTCTATCGCGGCCTGGACGGCTGGATCATGCGGCTGGTCGACATCATGCTGGCCTTCCCCGCGATCCTGATCGGCCTGGCCGTCGCGGCGATCTTTGGCGCGGGCATCACGTCGGTCGTCATCGCCCTGGTGTTCGCCGCAGTCCCCACCGTCGCCCGCGTCGCGCGTGGCGCCGCCGTTGGCGTCATGAGCCAGGAGTTCATGGAGGCCGGGCGAGTCGTCGGCGTGTCTGACTTCACGTTGCTGTGGCGCTATCTGACCCTGAACTGCGTGTCCACGATTTTCGTCTACCTGACGTTACGTTTCGGTCAGGTCATCCTGATCGGCTCGACCCTCAGTTTTCTCGGCATGGGCGCGCAACCGCCGACCGCCGAACTGGGCATGATGGCCTCCCAGGGGCGTGATTTTCTGTTCATGGCGCCGCATATCGCGACCATTCCCAGCATGGCGATTTTCGCGATCGTCCTGGCCGCGAACCTGTTGGGTGACGCTCTGCGCGACGTGCTCGATCCCCGCCTGCAGCAGTGACCAGGAGCTGTTTTCGATGCGCCATGTGATTTGGTTGCTGGCCGGACGTATGCTCGCGCACCCGACGGCGGGGCAGACCTTAACCATTCCCCGGAACATCGGCGCGTCACGTTTGTACGTCGATGGTCTACAAGCTGCCGGACGCGACGCCGTGACGGAACACAGGGAGGCAACAATGAAAAACATCTTTTGGAGTGCCGCGTTCGCGCTTGGCCTCGCCATCGCGCCGGCGACGCCGCAAGCCCAGACGCTGACCCTCATGCGCGGCGTGGACGCACCGCATTTCGACAGTCACAAAACCACCTGGTCGCCAGCCTCCGACATCGTCAACATGATCCAGGACACGCTGGTAGCATTGGACTGGGACGGGAAAACGCCCCTCCCCTATCTCGCGAAGTCGTGGGAGATCAGCGAAGACGGTAAAGTCTATACCTTCCATCTGCGCGACGATGTGACGTTTTGCAGTGGCAAGAAACTCACCGCCGAGGACGTGGTGTATTCATTCAAACGCCTGAAAGATCCGGCGACCCGTGCCCCCTATTCCTGGCGCGCGGGCGATATCAAGGAAGTCCGCGCCACCGGTCCATACACCGTCGAGTACGAGCTGAACGTGCCGTATTCGGAACTGCTGTTGCAACTGACCATGTTCACCAACGCCATCCACAACAAGGACAGCGTCGAGGCGCTTGGCAAGGATTATGGCGTCAACGGCATCGATGGCACCGGCCCTTATTGTTTCGTATCCTGGCAGCCGCGCACGCAGATCGATCTGAAACGCCACGATGCCTATCGCTGGGGCCCGTCGATGTATCAAAACAAAGGCCCGGTGAAATTCCAGCGCCTGGTGATCAAGATCGTGCCCGAGGACTCAAGCCGTCTGGCGGCGATGTTGTCCGGGCAGTTCGATGTCACCAACGCGTTCCCCTCGCAGTATGTCGACCAGGCCAAAGCCGCGCCGAACCTACAGGTTCAGCTGGCGAAGCCGAATTTTCAATTGCTGTACTACGGCTACAAAATCACGCGGCCGATGGTCGCCGACCGGCGCGTGCGCGAGGCGATGAACATCGGCATCAACCGCGCGGAGATCGTCAAAGGCCTGATGGCGGGCAACGCCGAACCGGCTGTCACGTTCGTCGATCCGGACGCGCGGGATTTCGCCCCCGCCACGAGAACAACGATCAAGGAAGATGTCGAGCGGGCGAAACGCCTGTTGGATGAGGCGGGCTGGAAACCTGGCGCGGATGGCATCCGGGAAAAGGACGGCGTGAAACTGGCTCCGAAGGTGTATTTCGTATCGGCGGGCAGCGCGCCAAAAATATCCGAAGCGATCCAGGGCTACATGCGCAAGATCGGCGTCGATTGGCGGCTTCACCCGTGGGACGGAACCATCGCCGCGGCGAAAATGGCAGAGCAGGATTATGAAATCTGGTCGGTCACCGTGCCCTACCTGGCGGCGGGCGATCTGATGAACATCTACTTCAACTCTCAGAACATTCCGACCCCCAATCGCATGAACTACCGCGATGAGGAAACCGATCGGTTGCTCGCCGCCGGACGGATGGCACTGACAGACGAGGCGCGTTCGAAAGCCTACTTCTCCGTGCAGGAACGCGTGATGGGCGAACACCTGTGGATGCCGGTGATGAACATCAACATGTTCATGATCACCAACAAGAAGCTCAAGGGAGCCCGCCCCCACATGCTGTATCAGAATACGTTCTATAAAGGGCTCGATTTGTCGTTCTGAGCGGGTGCGGCCGTTCGCATCATGGCGGAACGCACCCTTCCCCCCACGTCATCCCCGGACTTGTTCCGGGGACCGGACGCGGGACAAACGGTTGAAATATGGGGCTTGCGCTCGGTAGGTGCCGCTACCGGTCCCCGGAACAAGTCCGGGGATGACGTGGGGGCGGATGATGTGGGGCGGATGACGTGGGGGCGTGGGTCTCGTCATAATGAAACTATCGGTGCACGTGCCGGAACATTAAGGGAGACGGGGATGAAGACACTATTCCGGTTGGCGATACTGACGATGGGCCTCGGCCTGTTCATCCCGGCCGCCAACGCTCAGACGTTCAATGTGATGCGGTCGCTCGACGCGCCGCATTACGACGCGCAGAGGACGACCTGGGGGCCGACCGGAGATGTCGCGCTGTTGGTGCAGGACACGCTTGTGGCGTTGGACTGGGACGCCAAAACGCCCATCCCGCATCTGGCGAAATCATGGACGGTCAGTCCCGACGGGCGCATCTACACGTTCCAGTTACGCGACGATGTCACGTTTTGCAGTGGCAAGAAATTCACCTCCGCCGACGTCGCATACACCTTCAAGCGGCTGAAAGAACTGGGCAATCGGGCGCCTTACGCCTGGCGTGCCGGCCCGGTGAAAGAGGTTCGCCCCGTCGGTCCCCACACGGTTGAATATGAGTTAACCGAACCATTCTCGGAACTGCTGTTGCAATTGACGATGTGGACCAACGTCATCCTGAACCAGGACAACGTCGAACAACTCGGCAAGGACTACGGCATCTCCGGGCTGGATGGGACGGGGCCGTGGTGCTTCGTGTCGTGGACGCCTCGCACGGAAACCGTTTTGCGCCGGCACGATGCTTATCGCTGGGGTCCGTCGATGTACAAAAACCCGGGCCCGGTTAAGTTCGACCGCATGGTGATCAAAATCATCCCCGAGGAATCGAGCCGTCTCGCCGCGATGCTGTCAGGACAGTTCGACTATACCAACGCCTTTCCGCGGCAGTTCGTGGCGCAGGCCAAGGCCACGCCGTCGCTGGAGGTTCAGGAGGCGAAAGGCGCCTTCTCGTTGCTGTATTTTGGCTTCAAGACCACGCGGGACATGGTGTCCGACCCGCGCGTGCGCGAAGCCATGAGCATCGGCATCAACCGCGCCGAGATCAACTCTGGCGTCATGCTGAGTCAGGCCAAACCCGCTTTCACTTATGTCGATCCGACCGCCCAGGATTTTGCGCCGGCGACGGCGGGGATCGTCAAGGAGGATGTGGAGCGGGCGAAGCGCCTGCTTGACGAAGCCGGCTGGAAAATGGGCGGCGACGGGATCAGGGAAAAAGACGGTCTGAAGCTCGCGCCGAAGGTTCTGTTCACAATCGGCAACAACTCCGCGCGGCCCGCCGAGGCAATCCAGGGTTATTTGCGCAAGATCGGCATCGACTGGCGATTGAACGGCCTGGATTCAACCATCTCTCCGCTTAAAATGGGCGAGCAGGACTATGAAATCTGGTCGGTCAGCGTGCCCTATATGTCGGCGGGCGACCTGATGAACCTGTATTTCGACTCGAAGAACATTCCGACTCCCAATCGGATGAACTGGAAGGATCCGCGCACCGACGAATTGCTCGCCGGCGGGCGGCAGGCGCTGACACCGGACGTCCGCGCGAGGAATTACATGGCAGTGCAGGAACTGGTGATGAAGCAGCATCTGTGGATACCGGTGCTGGACATCACCATCCACCAGGTCACCAACCGGCGCCTGAAAAACACTCGCCCGCACATGCTGTACAACAGCACGATCTATAAGGCGCTCGATTTTTCGCACTGATCGTGACATCTGCAAACGGAGCATTCATGGCTGAACCAATCCTGCGGGTCCGCGATCTGAAGACTTATTTCGATACAGATCGCGGGCTGTTCCGGGCAGTTGACGGTATCAGCTTCGATGTCGGCGCAAGCCGCACGGTTGGCCTGGTCGGCGAGTCCGGCTGCGGCAAAAGCGTGACCTCCCTGTCGGTCATGGGGCTCATCCCCATGCCACCGGGCCGCATCGAAGGTGGAGAAATCCTGTTCGAGGGCCGCGATGTGCTGCGCCTGCCGGCCGATGAACGGCGGCGGCTGCGCGGCGGCAAGATGTCGATGATTTTTCAGGAACCGATGACCTCGCTCAATCCGGTGCGCACGGTCGGGCATCAGATCGTTGAGTGCATCCAGGCCCATTCACCGATCTCCACCAGGGCGGCGCGGGCCCGCGCGATCGAGGCGCTCGATCTGGTGCGCATTCCCGCGGCTGCGTCGCGCATCGATGATTATCCGCATCATATGTCCGGAGGCATGCGCCAGCGCGTGATGATCGCCATGGCGTTGTCCTGCGAGCCGAGTTTGCTGATCGCTGACGAGCCGACGACCGCGCTGGACGTGACCATTCAGGCACAAATTCTCGACCTGTTGCGCGACCTGCAATCACGCCTTGGGATGGCGATCCTCATCATTACTCACGACCTGGGCGTCATCGCCGAAATCGCCGAGGATGTCGTTGTGATGTACGCCGGAAAGATCGTGGAAACCGCCCCGGTGCGGGATCTTTTCGGCGACCCCCAGCATCCGTACACGATCGGTCTGCTGGGTTCGATCCCACGCCTGGACGCGGATCGCACGCGCCTGTCGACGATCGAGGGAACCGTGCCCAGTCCACAAAATCAACCGAAAGGATGCCGATTCTCACCGCGCTGCCCGTTCGCCGACCGCCGCTGCCGCGAGGAACCACCGCCGTTGCTGGAGATCGGCCCAGGACACCTGGCGGCATGCTGGAAGGCACCGATCGAAATGAGTGTCGGAGTCGCGGCATGACCGAGACTCCGGTTCTCAAGGTCGACAGGCTGATCAAGCACTTTCCGATCCGCCGCGGCATAGTCTTTACGAAAACCGTGGGTCATGTCCGCGCGGTCGACGATATCAGTTTCGAGATCGCGCGCGGCGAAACGCTCGCCCTGGTGGGCGAATCCGGTTGCGGCAAATCCACCACCGGGCGATTGATCCTGCGCTTGATCGAGCCAACCAGCGGCTCCGTCAGCTTCAATGGCGCCGACATCGCCGGTCTGGACAAGGCGTCGATGCGCAAGATGCGGCGGCACATTCAGTTCATCTTCCAGGACCCCTACGCCTCGCTCAATCCACGCATGACGGTTGGCGAGATGCTGACCGAACCGCTGGACGTTCACGGCCTGGAACAAGGCGAAGCACGCGATGCGCGCGTGCGCGAATTGCTGCAGGTGGTCGGATTGTTGCCGGAGCACGCGAGGCGGTATCCGCACCAATTTTCGGGCGGTCAGCGGCAACGGATCGGCATCGCGCGCGCTCTGGCGGTCAAGCCGGATCTGATCGTCTGCGATGAGCCGGTGTCGGCTCTGGACGTGTCGATCCAGGCCCAGGTGGTGAATTTGTTGCAAAATCTGCAGGAACGGTTCGGGCTGTCGTATTTGTTCATCGCGCATGATCTGGCTGTGGTGAAACACATCAGCCATCGCGTGGCGGTGATGTATCTGGGCAAGCTCGTGGAGGTCGCCGACAAGCGCACGCTCTACGCGCGTCCCCTGCACCCTTACACACAGGCTCTGCTGTCGGCGATTCCGAAGCCCGACCCGACGCTCGACAGCGAACGCATCATCCTGAGTGGAGATGTGCCCAGTCCGATCAATCCGCCGCCGGGGTGCCGGTTCAATACGCGCTGTTCTTACGCTCAGGCACGTTGCGGCATTGAGGAACCGGTACTGCGCGACGCGGGCGGCGGACATCGGGTCGCGTGTCATTTCTATGATACGATATCATCACAAAAAACCACCTCGCCCGGCGTTTCAACCCTGAGCGGTAAGTTCGCGGAGCGCCTGGCGCTGTTCGAGGCCGCGAAGGCGCATGCGGAATGACGATGTTCACGCCGCTCTGACGTGCCGCCGCAGGAAAAACAGTAGAATCAGTGGCGGAATGACCGTCAATGTCATCAGGCGGAAGTCATTGTTGTAGGCGATGATTTTTGCGTGATATGTGACCAGCTGATCCAGCGCCGCCGCGCCGTGCCGCGTCGCGGGGTCCAAAAAATGCCCCGCGAAATCGGCGCCCGGTAACGCCCGCTTGAACGGCGTGATGCCCGCCGCGAGGTCGGCGTGCGTGGTCTGCGTGCTTCTCGACAGGGTAAACGTGGTCACCGAGATTCCCACGGCGGAACCCAGATTCCGGGCCAGCGACTGCACTGACGCCGCCTCGGGGCGAAGATGCGCGGCCAGGGTGGTGAAGGCCATGACGGTCATGGGGTTCAGCACCAACCCCATGCCGAAACCCTGCGCGAGCATCACCGCCATCATCTCGGCCTGGGTCACATCCGGGGTCCAGGTGCTCATGACCAGCATTGTCCAACCCATGGCCAGCAGTCCGGCCGCCATGATCATACGCTCGTCGAATCGCATCGCCAGCCGGCTCGCGGCGAACATGGCCGTCATCGTTCCAAGGCCGCGCGGTGCCATGGCGATGCCGGAGTCCAGCACGGGATAATGTCCGAGCTGCTGCAGATACGGGACCATCAACGAGGCGGTCGCCAGCATCACCGACGACACACACAACACCATGATGATGCCCGCGAAGAAATTCCGGTCCTTGAATAAAGCCAGCGACAGAAATGGCTTATCGGCGGTGAACATATGTACCACGAACAGATAAAGCGACAGTCCCGCGATCGTTGCCTCCGCGACAATCTCGGTCGAGGTGAACCAGTCCTGCTTCTGACCCCGGTCAAGCATGAGCTGGAACATTCCAACCGTCAGTCCCAGCATCGCAAAGCCATACCAACTGAACCTCAACGAGGTTCGCGCCGGGACCTTGGGCAGGAATATCACCACTCCCAGAAGAGCAAGCAATCCCGGTCCAAGCGCGACATAAAAGACCAGGCGCCAATGATAGGTATCCGTCAAATATCCCCCGATCATCGGCCCCAGAAACGGCCCCATCAAAATTCCAACCGCGAAAACCGCCATCGCCTGGGCTCGTTGAGCAAACGGATAGATGTCGAGCATCGTCGCCTGGCATAATGGCGCGAGGGCGGCGCCGAACATGCCTTGTATCAAACGGCTGACGATCAATTGTTCCAATGTCCTCGATAAGCCGCTCAGCACCGACATGCAGAGGAACCCGCCAAGGCACGCGATGAATACCTGCTTGCGGCCGAATCGTTGCGCCATCCACGCGACCGGCGCGGTCATGATCGCCGAGGCGATCACGTAGGACGTCAGCACCCACGAAACTTCCTCGGCGCTGGCGGAAAGGCTGCCCTGCATGTACGGCAGCGCGACGATGCAAATCGTTGAATCCAACGTTTGCATGAACATCGCCAACATCACCGAGGCGGTGATCACTTTGCGATGGCGAACGACGCCGGAGTCAGACATAACCTGCCCGGTTTGCCATGACATCGGTTTGCCGGGTCTCCGAGCCCGCCTTGGGCATCACGGCCTACGTGCTCGCACGGGTCCGGGCCGGCCAACCCTCGCGGGTCCCGGTGCAGACGATGCCATTCACCCGGCTGCGCAAGTCGCCCCTCCTCCTCGCGGTTTGTTTGGTCATTCTCCATCCTGGCGTTATTTCGCAGTGCGCGCCATAGGGCCGCCCGCCACGCTGGAGGCCTGACTGTTGCAGTGCGCCAAAATCGGTGGCTATCCTGTTTTCACGGCGCCCAAACAGTTCGCCCGCCGGGAAACGCCACCTGACCGACTTTGAAAGCTGATCAACCATGACGCCGTCAATCCGAACCGATGAGTCCACGGGTTTAAAGACCTTCAACACGCGCGCGGCCAAGGCGACCGATAAAATCGCTGGCAAGGGCTATTCGGCCATTGAAGACGAGGCGCTGAAGACGCTTCCGCCGCCGCCGCCCGGCGCCGCGTTCAACGCCGAGGAACAGGCCAAATATCGCGCGTTCAAAGAAGCGAGACAGGGCGCCGCCGATTACATGGCAATGGAAGGCGAGTTCGCCAAATACCTCGAGGATGTTTATTCCGCGCCGCCTGTCGGACGGGATTCCTTGACCGACGAGTGCGAGATTCTGGTGATCGGCGCTGGCTTCGCCGGTCTGCTGCTCTGGCAAAAACTTCGCGATGCCGGCTTCCAGGACGTCCGGTTTTGCGAGAAGGGCGGCGACGTCGGCGGCACCTGGTACTGGAATCGCTATCCCGGCATCGCCTGCGACGTCGAATCGTACAGCTATCTGCCTCTGCTGGAGGAGATGGGATACTTTCCGACAATGAAGTTCGCCTCCGGGTTCGAAATTCTCGAATACTGCCAGAGCATGGCGGAAAAGTCCGGCTTCTATGACCGTTGCCTGTTTCACACGACCGTCGAGCAGACGGCATGGGATGAAGCCACCAGCCGTTGGACGATCTGCACGGACCGCGGCGACAAAATGCGCGCGCGCCATGTCGTGCTGGCGAACGGCATCCTTACGACCCCGAAGCTCGCCCGAATCGAAGGCATGGAGACCTTCTCGGGCAAAGCCTTCCATACGTCGCGGTGGGACTACACCGTGGACCTGGAGGGTAAGCGCGTCGGCATCATCGGAACAGGCGCGACCGCCGTGCAGGTCATTCCGGAAATCGCCAAAGTCGTGAAGCAACTGTACGTCTTTCAGCGGACGCCCTCCACCATCGACGTGCGAGACCAGCGCGCGACGACCCAGGAGGAGATCGAAACGTGGTCGAACGAGCCGGGTTGGGCGCGGGCGAGGCGGGAGAGGCTCGCGAGGATATCATCCGGACGCACGGCGCTGAAAGGCAATGACGACTATCTCTCGGGCAAGGTCGCCGATTTCAGGGAACGCAGGCAGTACGAGCGGGAACTGTCCCCGGAAGAACTGATGCAAAGGCAACTCAACACCAACTTCCGAATCATGGAACAGATCCGCGCCCGGGTTGACGCGATCGTAAAGGATCCAAAAACCGCGGCGGCGCTGAAACCTTACTATCCGTATGGCTGCAAGCGGCCGACGTTTCACGATGAGTTCCTGCCGGCATTCAACCTGCCACACGTGACGCTTGTCGATACGGCCCCGCACGGGGTCAGCAAGATCAACGCCAGGGGCGTGGTTCATGATGGCGTGGAATATCCCGTCGACGTTCTGATCTACGCGACCGGGTTCCAATGGATGGCGACCTCGACATTCAACATGATCACCGGCCGCGGTGGAAAGACGTTGCGAGACAAGTGGGAGACGGAAGGCGTCAAGACCTTCCTCGGCCTGCACAGTCACGGATTTCCAAATCTGTTCATTATGTCCGGACCCCAGGGCGGTGGCGGACAGTTCAATTTCACCCGGGGCATTGAGGGCCACACCGACTACGTTGTCTGGATGCTGAAGACGTTGCGCGCGCGGGGTGCGGGCATCGTCGACATCAAGAAGGAACCGGAGATCGCTTATGCGGAGCATTGCCGCGACGCCGACATAAGGACTCGCCCGCTGCGCGATTGCTTGTCCTATTACAATGGTGACGGGGCCGCGGAGCCCGGCAGTCTTGCCTACTATGGGGGACCGCAAAAATGGCACGAACTCCGGGGTAAAGCCCAGGAAACGCTGGAGCCTTATGTTTTTGAAACAGCGCGGGCGTGAAGGGTCGCGTTGACGTCTGGTGAATCTGCCATCTCTGAGATATTCACGATCGAGAACCACGACAGGAACCAGAGTATGTCCGAGACGAAAGAAAAAGCGCCACCGGGAAGGGTGCAGAACCCGAATGCCGCGGCGGTCCGCGTCGCGTTCGATCCGTTGCGGCCGACCGGGAAGCCGCAGGAATACTACGAAACGATCAAACGGAAATTCGCGGAAGCCCGGGATTTGCGTTTGAGTTACCGGCCGGGCGGACGGACACAATACACCTCAGACCTCACGGGCGAGTTATCGAAGTACGAAATCGATCCGCACGCCGAAGCCTCGGAACCGCGAGAGCCGATCAGCGACACAGTGGAATGCCTGTTCATTGGCGGCGGCTTCTCCGCGCTGCTCACGGCGGCCCGTCTGCGCGAAAAGGGCGTCGAGAGCATCCGCATCGTGGAACGCGGCAGTGACGTCGGCGGCACCTGGTACTGGAACCGCTATCCCGGCGCGGCGTGCGATGTCTCGGCTTATGACTATCTCCCGTTGCTCGATGAACTGAACCACGTGCCGAGTAGCTTTTTCGCGAAGGGGCCGGAAATCTTCGCGCATTGTCAGGCGATTGCCCGGAAGTACGATCTCTACGATCTCGCGGTGTTCCAAACCACCGTGACGTCCACCGTGTGGGACGCGAAGGCGAAACTCTGGCGCGTTGGCACCGATCGCGGCGATACGATGTCGGCGCGGTTCGTGATCTGTGCCAATGGCACGCTGTCGAAACCGAAGCTCTCGAAGATCGAGGGCATGGAGACCTTCAAGGGGCATTCGTTCCACTCGTCGCGGTTCGATTACGCGTACACGAAGGCCGACCTGTCCGGCCTTAAGGACAAGGTCGTCGGCATCATCGGCACCGGGGCGTCAGCCGTGCAGATCATTCCGCGCGCCGGAAAGGCCGCGAAGGAACTTTACGTGTTCCAGCGCACGCCTTCCGCCATCGACATCCGCGACGACATCCCGACCGACCCCGCCTGGGCCGCGGCATTGAAGCCCGGGTGGCAGGCCGAACGGCTCGAACGGCACATGCGCGGCCCTGTCCTGACGGAGCAACAGAAGATCGACCTCGCCAACCTGCCGCGCGAGGAAAAGATACGGCGGCAAGAAAACCAGAACATCGAACACCAGATGCGCATTCACGCGCGCGTCGACGAAATCGTGAAGGACAAGGCCACCGCCGAAGCGCTGAAGCCGTGGTATATGCACCGGTGCAAACGCCCCTGCTACGATGACGAATATCTGCCGGCCTTCAACCTGCCAAACGTGCATTTGGTGGACACCAACGGCCGCGGTGTGACCGAAGTCAATGAAAAAGGCGTTGTGTTCGAGGGGCGTGAATATCCCGTGGATGTGCTGATTTACGCGACCGGATTCGAGGTGCAGGTGACCGGCATCTACAACGAAATCCGCGGCGAAAACGGGCTGGAACTGAATGAGAAATATGCCGAGGGCATGCGCACTGTGTTCGGCATTCACTCGGCGGGCTACCCGAACCTGTTCATCATGGGCGGGTATCAGGCGTCATTCCAGTTCAACCTGACGTTCATGCTGCGGACGCAAGGCGCGCACATCGCGGAGTGCATCAAACATGTCCACGATCACGGCCATGCGACGATCGACGCGAAGCCGGAAACCGAGCAGTGGTGGGTGGATGAGGTGATCCGCCACCGTGGCAAGACCAATCGCAATCGGGAATGCACGCCTGGTTATTATAACTTCGAGGGTGAGTCGAACCGCCGGCAGGACGGAAATTACAACGGTGGTTTTTATCAGTACTCAATACATTTGGCGGAAGTGAAGAAGGAGATCGAAAAACACTTCAACTTTGGTTGATCGTTGTATCATCGCTCTCCCGTCATGACCCGGGCCAGCCGATTGAGCACGGTGCCACGACGGGTGGCCCGGACGAGCCGCCTGTGCATCAGGATAAGGGTCAGATGCGGTGGGCATTGTCCCGAATCGTCATGGCCCGATCGAGTCGGGCCATGACGATCGAAAGAGAATGTCCGTCCCCACCCCGTCCTTATCCTGATGCATATGCGGACGAGCCGGACCATGACGATGGGACGGTGAGATCAGGCCGCTTCCAATAAGGACCGCGGCGTGACCTGTCCGGGGATTCCACGAACAGGCCACGCCGCGGCAACCCCTTAGTGCAGTCCGTAAAATCCCTTGGCACCGCCCGCCAGCACCTGGTGGCGTGTGGCCTCCGAAAGGCCCACGAGTTTCTCACGCACCATGTCCGGAGCCCCGGGGAAGAACCCATCCGGGTGCGGATAGTCGGTCGCCCAGAGGATCTTGTGCGGGCCGATGTATTCGGCGAGCACGCTCAGGCTTTTTTCGACCGGCTCGAACGAGATCCAGCAATTGCGCTGGAAGATCTCACTCGGCCGCATCGACAGGCCAGAATCGTTGAACCCCTGGTCGTCGAAATGCCGATCCATCCGTTCCAGCCACGGCACGATCCAGCCGCCTCCGGACTCCAGAAAGGCAACGCGCAGCTTGGGATGTTTGTCGATCACGCCGCCCCAGATCATGCCGAGACACGCCATCATCATTTCCATCGTGTGTGTCACGATATGGCGCGCGCCACGCGTGTCGAAACGATCCATGCCGACCTGCGCCATGCCCGCATTCCCGCCCTCATGGAAACCGACCGCCATGTCGTACTGTTCCACCGCGGTCCAGAACGGTTCGTAATCGGGGTGATGGATCATCTTGTTATTGTACGGGTTGGGACGGACGAAGATGCCGGTCATGCCGAGTTGCTCGCGCGCGAACTTCATTTCGGCGATGGCATGCGGGACGGACTGCAACGGGATCATCGCGATGCCGAACAGGCGATCCGGATAGGGTTTGCAGTAATCGGCGAGCCAGCGGTTATAGGCGCGGCAGATCGCGGCCGAAATCTCCGGGTCGTCCACCGCGCCCGCGAACAGGCCGATGGAGGGATACAAATACGCCGCGTCGATCCCGTCCAGGTCCATATCGGGGATGCGGGCATGCGGATCGAAGCCGCCTTTGCGGCCGTCCTTGTATTCCGAGGCATTGTCCACCACCACGGCGCCGTCGCGTAAGCCGACCGCGCCAAGCGAGGCCATGCCGCGTTCGCTGCCCAGGGTTTTCTGGCCAATGAGCAGGCGTTCCATCCCCTTGTTGTCGCGCACCAGCCTGGGCGCGTGATCGCGGTATTTCGGGTCCATGTAGTCGGCCCAAAGCTCCAGCGGCTCCAGGATATGCCCGTCAGCATCGATACAGTTGTATTCACGGCTCATGGTTTATCTCCTTCCGAGGGGTGCTTCGATGGTGCCACGCGGCCGGCACGGCTTTACGCAGGCGCAAATGACACCGGTGAGTGTCATACGAACGGGTAGAGCCAGCTACCAACCAATGTCAAGGGGTTGTCCGCTCCACCTTACGCGCGCCATCGAGAAACAATGCCACCGCGCCCGTCACCCATCGCTGGCGAGCCACCTGATCAAGCGGCTTCGCGCCCCGGCCGGCCTCTCTCGATGGCGCGCCGATGATCAGGCTGAGCAGCAACCGGGTTGCCAGGGCGGTATCGTCCAGCACCAGGCGGCCCAGAAGCACCTCCTCCTCGAGCATTTTACCGACGGCCCAGGCGACGCCATGCGCGGCTTGCTCCTCGATGACACGGTTGAGTTCCGGAAAGCGGTACGCCTCCGCCGTCACCACCCGGAGCAGGCGCACGACATCCGGATCCAACACGTAATTCAGCACGCGCATCGCCATGTCGAAGAGCCGTTCATCGACGCCGCGATCGGTGCCGATCGTTCTGAGATCGGGACGGCGCGCGTCGAGAACATTTTTCACGACCGCGTGGAACAGACCGGCCTTACCGGTGAAACGCACATAGATGGTTCGCTTCGTCGCGCCGATATGTCCCGCGATTTGTTCAATGGTGGTCGCGCCGTAACCTTGCTCCAGGAATAACCCCTCCGCGACCCCGAGGATCCGGTCACCCAGCTGTGCCGCGACCTCCCGCGGCGGACGTCCCGCGCGCTTGAGCGGCAGCGGCGCGCGCGGGACGGTTCCAAGGGCATCGGTTTGTTCCATATACTCCTCTGGGAGGAAGCGGGGCGTCGGGCGCGAATACCCGTATGGCGAAAACGAGCGCCTTACTGGGCCGCAGCCGCCATCGGTTGATGCGCCCGCAGGAACGTCCGCACGTGGCTCAGCGCCTGGGCCGTCTGCTCCTTGGTTTCCTTCCATGGGTAGATGCTGACTTCGGAGTTCGGCGCGAGGCGCGCGGACTCCATGGCCACCGCATACGGGTGCGCAGGGACGTCGTCCGGCAGAACCAGAATGGGCGTCCGGCAGGCGCGCACGAAATCACGCGTCACGGTGAAGACGAAATCGGGGTTGGAGAGGTACATCTTCTTCAGGAAGGCGTCGACCATCTCCATCGTGATCTCGGGCCTGCCGGCGCACAGCTCCGGTCCCCAGCCCGTGATGTTGTTGTTGTAAAACAGGTCGCGCATCTCCGGGCGAGACCCACTGGGCTGCGCCAGCACGGCGGCGACGATACGCCCGGGCGCCCGCTTCAACAGGTTCCAGATGAACGGTCCGCCGATGCAGAAGCCCATCACCATGAACTCTTTGATGCCCAGATGATCCATCAGGCCGAGTTGGTCGTCGGCATGGGAGTCCCAGGGCCGGTCGATCTCGACCGGGCCGGAGGATTGGCCGCCATTGGCGTTGCGCAAATCCAACGTGATGCAGCGGTATTCGTTCTTGAACTCCTCCATGCAGTTGAAGGGCGGGAATCCCGTGAGGGAGGCGATGTTCGAGTTCAGCCCTCCGCCGGGGATGAACAGAACCGGGAAGCCGGAGCCGGCTTCCTGGTAGTGGATGCGGACGGCGCCTTTTTCGTGGAACGGCATGGCGGTTTTCTCCCTTGGTTTGTGTGGGGTGAGTGTTAGCGCGTTTTGGCCAGCCGCGTATGAGGCCGTCGTGGTTCCCGGCCCACGGAAGTTCCCGAAGCTTTACGGTTCAGGAGTTTTGCTCAATTTTCGTAACCGCTCAACCCGGCCGCACCCCGCCGTTCGCGCCTCGGGCGTGATGGGGGGGGTGGTTCGATGTTCTCCGGACGGCGTCGCGCGAACTCAGTAAGTGCCCGAGTCAATCGGCGGTCTGCCCTCTCTTGGGGTCACTACACGATTTCCGTATAATTGTACGGTAACCGGATTTGGAGATCGCCCCACCCCTCGGGCACGCCGCCGAGGTGGGCTCCGAATAGGAAATTCCACTGACCTGCCAGGGGGCGCCGACCGGACGTGCAAGCAACCGCTCTCAGATCCCCTTGAATACATTCGCTTTTCGGCTTAGCGTACGATTTTGAACCGGTTGTGTGGCGACGCCACACCGCGCGTGTGCCCCCATTGGTCCACTGCGGCTGACAATACCATCGCGCTTGTGCTAGACCACGCCGCAGCGAAAGGAATGCCGCCATGAAACAGATCGTCCTTGACGCTGAGGCGGGGCAGATATCCGAGGAGCTCAGCCGGCGGGGCATCCCGTCCAGCACCCGAGTGCATGCGCTGGTCGAGATCGTGGACGATCCGCAGTTGCCAATGGGCCAGATCGCTCAAACGGGCAAGAGTTTCGACTGGCTCGCCGATGAACCCGATCTCTATTCGGACACGGACCTGGTGGAGCGCGCGGGTTAGGTGTTTGCATTTGGGAGCATCGTCCTCACCCGCTTTCCGTTCACCGATCTCTCCGGCGATAAGCGCCGTCCGGCCCTCGTGGTCTCCCGCGACAATGACCGGCGCGCCGATCTCGTCGTGTGCTTCATCACTTCCATCCCGCGTACCGGCTCGGACATAGTACCGCTCGCCGCCACGGCAGGGACGGGCCTGAAGGTCCTGTCCGCGGTACGCTTCGATAAGCTGGCAACGCTTGATCGGTCCATCATCGCCGGGAAGCTTGGAGACGCGCCAGCGGAGTGGCTCGCGAATCATCGCGCGGTTTTCTTCGGCGTGTTTGGGTTCGGGCAGCCTTGACGGGTAGAGTAACCGCGGCGACGTTCACACCCACGTCCTCGAGAGGAAAACAACAATGACCCAGGTTGGCACAGGCACTCACACTTACGAACTGATCCGCGACTTCCTCAAACTCCCCAACGGCGAAAGATTCGGGCTGGTCAGCCGCGTGGCGACCGACTCCCGGGACCGCGTCTACGTCTTCCAGCGCAAGAATCCCCCGGTCGTCGTGTTCGAAAAAGACGGAACCTATGTGGGCTCCTGGGGCACCGGCGAGGTCACCGACCCGCACGGCCTGAAAATCGTCGACGATATCGTCTACACCACCGACCGCTCCGACTCGGTCGCGAAATCGTTCACCCTCGACGGCAAGCCGCTGCTGGAGCTTGGCACACGCGGCGTGCACTCCGACACCGGCTGCACCGGCTCCCCCTGGCTGGCGCCGCGCGCGGCCGGACCGTTCAACCATCCCACCGAGATGCTCCCCCACCCCAACGGCGACATTTACGTGACCGACGGCTACCGCAACGCCCGCGTACACCGCTTCACGCGCGACGGCCAACTCGTCACGTCGTGGGGCGCGCCTGGCCCCGCGGAGGGCCAGTTCCATTTGCCGCACAGCATCGCGTCCGACCCCGAGGGCAAGCTCTACGTGGCCGACCGCGCGAACCGGCGCATCCAGATCTTCTCGCCCGAGGGCGACTTCCTGGGCCAATGGACCGGCATGGGCGGACCAAACGACATCACCCGCGCCAAGGACGGCACGTACGTCATCGCCGAGCAGGAGGCCGACGGTAATCCGGCGTATGTCTGCGTGCGCGATGCGGACGGAAATGTGCTCGCCCGAATGGAGAGCCGCCATGTCCACGGCGCGGGTGTGGACTCGCGCGGCGACATCTACGCCGGATTGACCGCGGACCGGAGCGTGGACAAGTTCGTGCGGACCGGCTGAATATCCGTCCAGGAAACGTTCCACCGGGCCCGATTGCCGTTTCAGCCTTCGCATGCGGCCGCGGGCGAACCGCTTGTCTTCCATGGCGGGGCGGCGGAAGATGCCTCCAAACGGGAGGACTGCCACGCGATGCGGATTGGCTTTGTCGGCACCGGAACGATGGGAACCCCGATCGCGGGCTGCCTGATTCGCGCCGGTCACTCGCTGTCCGTGTATGACCGCCGCCCGGAGGCCACCGCGGAACTTTGCGCGCAAGGCGCCGAGCGGACGGACAGTGCCTTCGCCGCGGCACGCGACAATGAGGTCGTGTTCACTTCCCTCCCCGGCCCAGAGCAATTTGAGGCGGCGATGCTGGAACCACAGGCCGGCATCCTCGCCGGGCTGCGGCCGGGTACCGCCCATATCGACCTGACAACCAACGCCCCGAAGACCATCGCCCGCGCTGCCGAGGCCTGCCGGTCGCGCGGCGTGGAACTGATCGATGCGCCGGTCAGCGGCCGTCCACCCACGATGACTGTCATGGTTGGCGCCAGCGACGCCGCGTTCGCCAAATACCGGCCGTTGTTCGATACCATCGCCGCCAATGTCTTCCATGTTGGTCCGAGCGGCGCCGGGGCGACCGCCAAACTGGTCACGCAATACCTTGGCTACACGAACTTCATCGCCTCGATCGAAGGGATGCTGGTCGCGGCCAAGGCCGGGATCGACCTCGAAACCCTCGCCCGCATCGTGCCGGTCAGCGCTGGGCAAAGCCGCACCTTCGACAACATCGCCCGCGGTGTGTTCCCTGGTACCTACGCGGCGGGCGGCACGCTCGACATCGTCGCCAAGGACATGGAACTCGCCTGTCAACTTGCCCGCGACGTTGGCGCACCCGCCTCCCTGGGCGCGCTCGCCTCCGACATTTACAAGCGCGCTCAGGCGGCGGGCTGGGGCCAGGAGGGTTTTCCGGTCGCCGCGCGCGTGCTGGAAGCGATGGCCGGGATCGAACTGCGGCCAAAAGGAGCCAACGAATGAGCGATGACCGCGTGGCCCGGTTGCTGCTGACCCAGGAAATCGCGTTGTTCCTTTACGCCGAGGCGGAAATGCTCGACGAGCGGCGGCATGACGAATGGCTCGCGCTGCTGGCGGACGACATCCGCTATTGGATGCCGATGCGACGGAACGTCAAATACGGCGACACCACGCGCGAGTTCACCCGCGAGACTGAGGACGTCAGTTGGTTCGACGAGGGTAAGGACACCCTCACCCGCCGCGTCCGCCAGATCCAGACCGGCATCCATTGGGCGGAAGAGCCGCAGTCGCGAATCACTCACATGGTGTCGAATGTGCAACTGCTCGAGGCGACTCCCGATGCCAACGCGCCGCGGGAGGTGTTGATAAAGTCGAGATTTTTGATTTACCGCAATCGCGTCGAGACCGAGACCGATCTGCTCGTCGGCAAGCGCGAGGACACGTTGCGCCGGGACGGTGACGGCTGGCTGATCGCGCGGCGGAAGATCATCCTCGACCAGAATGTGTTGATGACGAAGAACCTGACGTTTTTCTTTTAAGGGATCCCGATGATGTTCATCTGTGGCGCGAGCACACACACCAACCCCCGTCATGGCCCGGGTACCAACCCCCGTCATGGCCCGGCGCAGTCCGGGCCACCTCAACCAGCACCATGCGGCAATGGTTGCCCCGGACTTCGCCGGGCCATGACGGGTTCGATAACGGAGGCACGGCGATGCCAATAAACGGAACGCGTGGATATCATTCCGGACTCGTCGATCTCGCATCGGGGATGATCAGCCGCGAGATCTTTGTAAATGAAGAGATATATGCCCAGGAACAGGAGCGAGTGTTCGCTCGGTCGTGGTTGTTTGTGGGGCATGAAAGTCAGATCCCCAACCCGGGCGATTTCTTCGCCTCGCGCATGGGCGAGGAGTCGGTGATCCTCTGCCGCGACCGCGCCGGCGCGGTGCATGTATTCCTCAATTCGTGCCGCCATCGCGGCATGAAGGTGTGCCGTTACGACGACGGCAACACCACGGTT
Source organism: Acetobacteraceae bacterium (assembly GCA_009693865.1). Lineage (GTDB taxonomy): Bacteria > Pseudomonadota > Alphaproteobacteria > Acetobacterales > Acetobacteraceae > Rhodopila. Next base: position 30,107 of record SHWL01000005.1, read on the forward strand.
TTCACCTGTCCCTATCACGGTTGGAGCTACGGCACCGATGGCAGGCTGGCCGGCGTGCCGTATTTCCGCGAGGCGTATCATTCCGAGCTCGATCGATCGAAACTGGGCCTCGTCGAGGTCGCGCAACTGTGCTGCTACAAGGGCATGGTGTGGGCCAATTGGGACGCCTCGGCGCCGCCATTTCTGGAACATCTTGGCGGGTTCCAGAGGTTCCTCGATCTGATCCTCGACGGCTGGGATGGGCGCGAGGGCCAGGCGGAACTTCTTGGCGGGGTGCAGAAATGGATCATTCCGTGCAACTGGAAGTTCCCCGCTGAGAATTTCAGTGGCGATACGTATCACAATATATCGCATCGCTCGGTCGATCTTGTCGGCGCGGGTCCAAGCGGACGCAGCCGGCGGGATTACGGCGAACTCAATGTGGCTCGGAAGCTGCACGTGTCCATTCCCGACCGCGGGCACCAGACGATTACCTATGTGCTTCCCAAGGATCACCAACCGCAGGCTGCCTATCAAAGTTCGCCCGAGGTCGCCGAGTATTTTCGCCATTGCGAGGAAGAGCGGCGGAAACGCCCGGGGGAGAACAGCCGGATGATCGGCGCGCCCGGCGAGATTTTCCCCAATGTGGCGCTGCTGCCGCGGCAACCTCGCACGCTGGCGGTGTGGCACCCGATCAACGCGCACCAAACCGAGGTCTGGCGGTTCTTCTTCGTCGATCGCGACGCGCCGCGGCAGGTCAAGAACTTCCTGCGCGATTATTATATCCGTTACTCCGGGCCGGCCGGCATGACCGAGCAGGACGACATGGAGAACTGGAATTACGCGCACACCGCCAGCCGCGGCACGATCGCCCGGCGGTATCCCTACACGTATGAGATGGGAATGGGACATGGCGTCGAGGATTACGAATTCGAGGGGCTGCGCGTGCCAGGCCGGGTCTTCGACCTGACCAAAGCCCAGGCCAGCGAGGAGCCGATGCGGAACCTGTACAAGCGGTGGGCGCAGTTCATGGAAGCCGATAGCTGGGACGAGTTGATGACGTGGCGTCACGAAGCCCGCGCGAAGGCGGCGGAATGAGCGACGCGATCAACATTCGCACGCTCGCCCCTGGCACGCGGGTGATGCTGACGAGTGGCGCCGAGGCGGAGATCGTTTCCAACCCGAACGATGGGGTGTGGTTGTTCGCTCGTTATGTGGCGTCGACGGACGATCCCGCGTTGGTCGGTGAGGAAGAGATGATCTTCGCACAGGATGTTGTTGAGGTCAGATCGTAGCATTTTCGCACGGCAATTTTTGAGCGTTTTCCGATCAGGCCGCATCGGGCGGGCCCTTCAAGGTCATGGACCGGCTTGTCCGGGCCACCTATTCCGGCAGGGTGCCACGACCGGTGGCCCGGACAAGCCAGGCCATGACGATTTGGAGAATGCTGGCCCGGTGCAGCCTGATCGGAAAACGTTCTACGGATTGTCCGAGCGGACTTTCTGGCGCTTCGCCGATCAGTACACCAGGTCCAACCCGGCGACGGGAATGCCTGAGGGGCCTGGTCGCCGTTCGCTGAGCAGCCGGCGCACACCGCCCAGTTGGTCCGCGTTGAGATACGCCTTCAACAGGGTGAACTCAACGAGGTCGAGTTGCGCGCGGCTGCCGCCAAGGCGCTCGCTTTCGCGGACAATCGGTTCAAGCGCACTGATCACGGCGGAGAAATCTCGCCGTTCGAACGCGACGAATGCTCGCGACAGTGCCGGAACGAATGGGCCGGACGGGTAACGGCCGTCGCGCGCGAGATTTTCCATCTGCCGCGCGCGCGCCTCCAACTCGACGCCATCGCCCATCACGGCCTGCGTCAACGCGACGTGCAGATCGGCAAGCGCCGCGCCGGCACGAGGCAAAGCGCTGGCCGCGAAGTCATGCATTGTGCGCCAGGCGCCGGTATCACGCGAATACCCGGCGAGTTCCCAACGCCACAGAAACGAAACCGCATCGGTCACCTTCGCTCGCGGCGCTCCGCTGTGCACGTCGAGCGAGAAGGCTTCCTTGTAGAGGCGCAACGCCTCGGCTTCGTTGCCGGCCTCGAGATCGCTGAGCGCGAGATGCCAACTCAGGTGGCTGTATAGCAATCCGTCACGCGGATATGTCGTAAGCCAGGACGCGAGGAAAGCGCGGGCGGCGGCCGGATCGCCATCCTCATAGCACAAGTGAGTGCGCGCATGCGCCACCCATGCGTTATGCGGGTTTTGCGAGATGGAGCGCTCGATTTTCATGCGGGCGGCGTCGCGCTGTCCATCCTCGGAAAGGGCCATCGCATGATGCGCCATGAACCACCAATCGTCGCCATAGCTTGGGGCAAGGCTGTCCAGCAGGCCAATCAGCGTGCGTTTCACATCGGCTCGGCCGGAGCTGCCGATCAGGCCATTGGTGAACGCGGTGGTGGTGAGCACCAGCGCGTCGCGCGGCCAAGACGCCAGGTGGACGCGCAGCGCGGCGATGGCGGCATCCGCGTGGCCCGCCGCGAACAGTTCGAAGAACGCGATATGGCTGACTTCCCGCGCTGACAGCCCGGCGGACTGGGCTTTGGCCGCCGCCAGGGCCTCTAACGCGGGGTTAATGTTCCCGCGTCCCAGCAGCACCTGAGTCCTGCCAGCATGCGCGAGGGCGAACCCTGGATCGGCGGCGATGGCACGATCGAAGGCCTCGATCGCGCCGGGATACATGGTGAGCAGCCGTTCGCAGCCCTGTACGTAGGCGTCCCGCGCGGTGGACGAGGCGGTGGACAACAGGAGGTCGTATCGGTCCGCGAGCATGGTGCATTCCTGTGACGAACGTGATGCTTGTCGAGCGAAGATATTCAGAAGAATCGGATAGCACTCGGTTCAAGAATGGACAAATCGTTCCAGTTGATGACGGCTATCTTCGCGGGTCCGTCCTGGTCATGAGGGAACTCACCGCGGCGGGAGCCAGCCGCGTGACGATAGCTGTCTACAAAGAGCCACTTCATGGATGAGCCGGGGCGATTCAAAAGGCAACAGCCCGGGAGTCCGCCTAAGCCATCAGGTAGATACCCGCGCAGCGTGCCCGCCGGGTCTGATCCCCTGTCAGCGCACCGAACCCGCGCGGCCAACCGGATAAAAACTGGCAAGGGTCACCGTGAGCCCAGGCGGGTCCAGCATGATGTCGCCCTGCGTCAACACGCGCGTCTCGATTCGATCTCCGGCGCGCCGATGATGAATGGCCTGAACACGGTCCGCGAACAAAATCAGATAGTGCTGGACCGAAGGCACCAGAAAATAATCCGCCAGCTTCTGGCTGACATCGGTCCGGCGGGTGGTGGGCGACAGCACCTCAACAATGACCATCGCATCCGGCACCGCGAGGCTGTCGTCGGAAACCACTTCAGTCCCGCATCGCACGATCACGTCTGGCTCGTAGTCGCTTTCTCCGACCTCGATCGTCGGGCCGTCCACCAACACTTCGCATGGCAGACCCTCGGCAGCGACCGCCGCTGTCAATGTCAGGTAGACCTTGCCCTTGATCCGGGAGTGGCCGACCCGCTCCGCCGCCATGGCGACAACCTGGCCGTTGATCCGCTCGAACCGGCCTGGGCGGCCCTCAGCCCAAAGCCGGTACTCGGCACGGCTCATCCATTCGTCCGGTTCGTCGACTCTCGCCAGAACGCCCATTTCGCGGTGTCTCCCGTCGCGTTCAAGGTAGGCCGGCAGGATCGGTGGAGCAACAACGCGTCATCGCCAACGGCATGACGGGCGAACCAGGCTGAGCAACCCCAGCCTGACCGCCCGCCGCCTGTCAGCGAAGCAGAAACGCTACCTCGCGGCCGCGCGACCGCCCACGCCCTCGGCCGCGCCGCCGTGCCTGTCGTCGATCACGTCGAACGTGCGGCCTTTGGGCTCGAACCCGACCCCCCCCCAGGATACACCACGCCGCGAAGTAACTCAGCGCCGGTCCGAGCATGACGAGGCTGGGCGCGGCGGGCTTGATCAAATCGCCCGCGCCCATGATCGGCGCCAGGCCAAGAGGCCCGATGCACTTGCCGCAATTGCCGACGCCATACGACAGGCCCATGCCGCTGGCGCGCAGCCGGGCCGGCCAGATCTCCGCCATGTACGGCCCCACGACCGTATAAACGGCGCTGCCGAAAAAGCCTTGCGCCACCATCAGGATGTAGAACAGCGACGCGCCCGCCGCCAGCCTGGCCATTGCCATTGCCGGTAAACGCGTTGATCGCGCCCTCCCGGCCCCGGAGCCCTGTCGCGCGCGGCGGCCCGGGAATTTCGCGCCAGGCCGCGCGAATGACATGGACACCGGTGCGCCAGAGTCGCATGGTTCGGCGCAGACGGGGCGAACCCGCGACGGAAAAAACCTGGGAGGAAGACATGGCTTCGGCATCGCGCCTGACGATCGTGTTATTCAGCATGTTTGCCTTGGTGACGACGACCGCGCTCGCGCAAAAGCAGGGGGGAATCCTCCGCCAACATATCATCGACAGCCCAGCGAGCATGTCGATCCATGAGGAAACGACGGTGGTGGCGACACGGCCGATGATGGCGGTGTTCAACAACCTCGTCTTGTTCGATCAGCACGTCGCGCAAAACAGTTTGGCCTCGATCGTGCCCGACCTCGGCAGGGAGTGGACGTGGGACGAGAACGGAACCCGGCTGACTTTCCAGCTGCAAAAGGGCGTGAAATGGCATGATGGCAAGCCGTTCACCGCCGCCGACGTCAAATGCACCTGGGATATGGTGCAGGGGAAATCAACCGAGAAGCTGCGCATCAACCCGCGGAAATCTTGGTATAACAACCTCGCGGAAGTCGTCCCCTCTGGCGATCATCAGGTGACATTCGTGCTGAAACGGCCGCAGCCGGCGTTTCTCGCTTTGCTCGCCGCCGGCATGTCGCCGGTCTATCCCTGCCATGTCCCTCCCGCCGTCATGCGTCAGCGTCCGATCGGCACCGGGCCGTTTATATTCCTCGAGTTCAAGTCCAACGAATACATCAAGGTCGGCCGCAACCCGGACTATTGGAAGCCGGGCCGGCCCTACCTCGACGGCATCGATTACGTGCTCTCAAAAAACCGTTCGACCGCGATCCTGGCCTTCGAGGCGAAAAAGTACGACCTGACCTTCGCCGGCACGCTGACCATCCCGCTCACGCGCGATCTGCAACGCCAGCGGCCCGATGCGATCTGCGTGCTACCGCCGGGCAGTGTCAGCACCAATCTGATCGTCAACCGGACCAACCCGCCCTTCGACAGCCCGGAGATGCGGCGCGCGATGGCGCTCACCATCGATCGCCAGGCGTTCATCGACATTCTGACGGACGGTCAGGGCCTCCGGGCCGCGGCGATGCCACCCGCGCCGGGCGGACTTTGGGGGATGCCGGCGGAGATGCTGGCAAAACTACCGGGTTATGGTCCGGACGTGGCGGCCAATCGTGCCGAGGCGCGCGCGATCATGAAGCAGCTCGGCTACGGCCCGGCCAAGCGGCTGGCGATCAAAGTGTCGACACGCGATATCCCATCCTACCGTGAACCGGCGATCATTCTGCTCGATCAGCTCAAGGAAATCTACATCGACGCGGAGCTTGAGCCGCTCGACACCACCCAGTGGTATCCAAAAGTCCTACGCAAGGACTACACCGTCGCCCTCAATCTGACCGGGACCGCGGTCGATGACCCCGACGCGATGCTCTATGAGAATTACACCTGCAATGGGGTCGGCAACTACAATGGTTACTGCAATCCCGAGGTGGACACTCTGATCGATCGGCAATCGATGGAGCCGGACCAGGAAAAGCGGCGCCGCATGGTGTGGGAGATCGAACGGCGCCTGGTCGAGGATAACGCCAAGCCACTGGTTTACTTCAATCGCGGCGGAAATTGCTTTGACCCGAGCGTCAAAGGTCTGACCATCATGATCAACAGCATCTATAATGGATGGCGGATGGAGGACGTCTGGTTGGACCGGTAGGGGCGCGACCGTTCAAACGGTCGTGTGTGACCACGGAGAGTAAATGCCGGGTCTTGTGGCCATCACCGTGTTTGACATCGACCCCGGAAACCTGGGCAATGGGCAACGCCCCGATTTAACAACCCAGTTTCCAGGAGACCCCCATGACCGAATCCTCGAAACCCCGCCTGGTCGGCATCAACCACGTCGCGATCGAAGTCGGCGACATCGACGAAGCGCTCGAATGGTATGGCCGCCTCTTCGCGTTCACCCTGCGCGGCAAAGGCAAGAATAACGCCTTCATCGACATGGGCGATCAGTTCATCAACATGACCCTCGCGGCCTCCGCCCAGGGACAGGACGTGGAACGCCGCCACATCGGCCTTGTCGTCGACGACCGCTCCCGCATTCTCGAACTCGCGCAAGCCGCTGGCGCGCGGATGGTCGACGGCCCGTTCCTCGACTTCCTCGACCCCTGGGGCAACCGGCTCGAGATCGTCGAATACGCGAACATCCAGTTCACCAAAGCCCAGAATGTCCAGCGCGGCATGGGGCTCGCGCTGGATAAGAACGAGAAGGCAAAAAGCGAACTGGCCGCCAAAGGCATGTCGGAAGAACCCGCCCAATGAAACTAAGCCTGATCGTTCGCGGCCAGCATCCGCCCGGCGACTCCGAACAGCACTTGCGCGACGATCTCGAACTGGTGCGATGCGCCGACCGTCTCGGTTTCGACGGCATCGTCAAAGGTTCGCACTACAGCGCACACCCGTTCGAGTCCGTGCAGCAAATCCCGTTTCTCTCCTACTGTGCCGCGATCGCACCGCGGCTGCGGATCATCTGTGGCCTTGTGCTGGTGCCGTTGCACAAGCCGCTCGATCTCGCCGAGCAACTCGCGACCCTCGACCAATTATGTGGCGGCAAGCTCGTCTTCGGAGCCGGCATCGGTTATCGCGACGTCGAGTTCAAGGCATTCGGCGTGCCGCGCGGCGCACTCGGCGCCCGCTTCGAGGAATGTTTGACCGCTGTCCGCCGCCTGTGGACGGAGGACTTCGTCGACATGAAGGGGTCGAATTTCGAGCTCGACCATGCCTCTTGCTCGGTCAAACCGTTACAGAAGCCGACTCCGCCCATCTGGATCGGTGCCAATGCCGACGTCGCGATCCGGCGCGCGGCGCGCATCGGCGATTGCTGGTATATCAACCCGCACAACACGCTGGCGACGATCGAGCGGCAGATGGACTTGTATAAACGCGCGCTCGACGAATACGGCCGCCCCTTCCCCACCGAGGTGCCGATGCGGCGGGAGGTGTTCATCGCGAAAACCCGCGCCGAGGCGATCCGCCTCGCCCGCCCCTACCTTGAAGAGAAGTACAAAGCCTACCGAGCCTGGGGTCAGGACAAGGTGATGCCCGAAGGCGACAGTTTCGATCACACCTTCGACGACCTCCTCGAAGATCGCTTTCTCCTTGGCTCGCCATCCGAGGTCGCGGATCAACTCAATCGACTCAACCAGCGCCTCGGAGTCAACCACCTTGTCGCCTCGATCCACTGGCCCGGAATGCCAAACAGCCTCGCGCTTGAGCAGCTGCACCTCCTGGCCACGGAAGTCCGCCCACTCCTGGCCGTCGCTTGAAGGGGACAGCATCGGGGCTTTGCCCCAAACCCCACCAAGAGGCTCTGCCCTCCTGGAACTCCACCAAGGGCTCGCCCTTGGAACCATGACTTTTGGTCAGAGCCTCAGGGGGGTCTACTCGGACGTCGATACGTCCGAGTAGACCCCCCTGAGGCTCTGACCCAATAAATCGCGGTCCAGGGACCGTGTCCCTGGTGGGAGGTCCAGGAGGGCAAAGCCCTCTGGCGGGTTTCAGGGCAGTGCCCTGACGCTATCCCCATTCAAACGATTGCCGAGACTCGGCATGACGTGGCAGGAAGCGTGTCATGCTCAAGCGCCGCGCCGCCATTGCCACTGGGTTGACCGCTGTTCTGGCGCCGCCTGTTCGCGCGGCCGGCAGTTTTCAGAATTTTGTCAACGGAGTTTATGCCGAGGCTGGCGGCGCGGGGATTCGCCGGGACGTGCTCGACGCCGCCTTCGCCGGTGTGTCGCCGAACCAAAGCGTTATCGACAAGGACCGGCGCCAGGCCGAGTTCAGCATGACCTGGACGCGCTATCGCGGTTTGGTGATCAGCGACAAGCGAATCACGAATGGCCGAGTCGCGGTCGCGCAAAATCGCGCTCTGTTCAGCCAGGTGGAAAGCCGGTTTGGCGTCTCCGCGTCTGTGATCGCCGGCATCTGGGGTCTCGAATCGAGCTTTGGCACCACGACCGGCGATTACAAGGTGATCGAGTCGATTGCGACGCTCGCCTGGGAAGGCCGCCGCGCCGCGTTTTTTCGCGCCGAACTGATGGCCGCGCTGAAAATCCTCAACAACGGCGACATCGCACCGGCGCGCATGCTGGGCTCCTACGCCGGGGCGATGGGACAACCGCAGTTCATGCCCACGAGTTTTCTGCGCCTCGCGGTGGATTTCGACGGCGACGGGCGGCGCGACATCTGGAACAGCAAAGCCGACGTGCTCGGCTCGATCGCGAATTATCTGGCGCGCTCGGGCTGGCGCGCGGGGGAGACCTGGGGCCAGCCGGTCAGGATTCCCGCCGGTGTTCCCGCCGCTGGCCGGGAGACGAGGCGTTCGCTATCGGAGTGGGCGCGGTTGGGTGTCACGCCAACGGCCGGAAAATGGGCCGCGTCAGGCGAGGCTCCGTCCGCCCTTCTGGCGCCCGATGGAGCCGGTGGCGAAACGTTCATGGTGTTCAACAATTTTACCGCCATTCGGCGTTACAACCCGTCCGATTTTTACGCGATCGCGGTGGGGTTGATCGGCGACTGGGTCATGAGCTGAACAGGAGACTGTGTGATGAAACTATCGCGTCGTCTCGCGTTAACGGCCGCCCTGGCGGGTTTCGGCTCGCCGGTGTTTGGCGCCCGTCCGCCCAAGGGAAAGCGAAAGGACCCCATCGCCACGGGCACGCCCGGCGAAACGCCGTTGGGCCCGGTCGATACCGTCGCGAAATGGGCCTTCGTCCAGGATTTCACAACGGGTGCGATCTTGCTGGACAAGCGGTCGGATGAGCCGATGCCGCCGTCCTCCATGACCAAGCTGATGACCATGTATCTGGTCTATGAGCGGTTGAAGAAGGGACAATTGAAACTGACGGACACGCTGACGGTCTCCGCCAGAGCCGCCGCCATGGGCGGATCGCGCATGTTCATCGAGGTCGGCAAACCAGTGGTGGTCGAGGATCTGGTCCGCGGTGTGATCGTGCAATCCGGCAACGACGCCGCCGTGGTGCTCGCGGAAGCCGTCGCGGGCTCCGAAGAAAAATTCGCGGAACTGATGAACGCCAAGGGTAAAGAAATTGGCCTGACCCATTCAGCGTTCCGCAACTCGACCGGATGGCCGGACCCGGAACAATTCATGAGCGCCCGCGACATCGCGACGCTGGCGCGCCGGATCATCGTCGATTTCCCGGAATATTATAAATACGACTCCGAAAGGACCTTCCGGTACAACAACATTGACCAACCGAATCGCCATCCGATGGTGCAGGCGGGTACCGCCGATGGGCTGAAAACCGGGCACACGGACGCCGGCGGTTTCGGCCTCGCCGCCAGTTCGTCCCGCGACGGGCGGCGCATGATCATGGTGCTGAACGGCATGAAGTCCATGCACGAACGCGCCCTTGAGGCCGAACGGACAATGAACTGGGCTTTTGCGAATTTTGAGAATGTCACGCTGTTTTCCGCCAACGAGGTGATCGATAACATCCCCGTCTGGCTTGGCACGGACAAAACGGTGCCGATGGTCGGTGGCCACGATCTGGTGGTCACATTACCGAAGGCGTGGCGTCAGACGGCGTCGATCAAGATTAACTACGAGGCCCCGTTGAAGGCGCCGATCGTTCGCGGCCAACCTGTCGGAACGTTGGTGCTGCGCGGCCAGGGCGTGCCGAACATGGACGTGCCGCTGTTGGCCGGAGTCGATGTGCCGCGATTGAGCCTGCCGATGCGTGGCTTCGCGGTCGTTTCGCACTACGTATCCGGCGGCTGAGGTGCCCGACGGCCGCCTGATCGTGCTGGAAGGCGGCGAGGGCGCGGGGAAATCGACACAGGCCCGATTGCTCGCGGACGCTTTGTGCGCTCTTGGCTTTCCTGTGTTGCGCACACGTGAACCAGGCGGCTCGCCCGGCGCCGAATTTTTACGAAGCGCGCTGCTGTCGGGAGAGATCGATTGGAGCCCGCGCGCCGAGACCATGTTGCACGTCGCCGCGCGGATGGAGCACGTCGCCAAAACAATCCGTCCGGCGATCGAGGCCGGTAGCTGGGTGGTTTGCGACCGGTTTCATGATTCGACAATGGCATATCAAGGCCATGGTCTGGATGTCGATCGCGGCATGATCGCCGCGCTGGGATCGATGGTGGGCATTACACCCGATCTGACAATCGTGCTGGACGTACCGCGGGAGGCGGCGTTAACCCGCTTGCGCCAACGAGGCGCCCCCGACGACCGCTACGAACGATTGAACGAAGCATTCCACCTTCGGGTGAACGAAGGATTTCGCGCCATCGCCGCGGAGCCACGCCATGTGCTGGTGGACGCGAGCGGCGACATCGCGGCGGTGCATGCGGCGATCATGGCCGCAATTCATGATTTGATCCGCTCCGTCCGCGGCCCGTAGCTTTTAAAACGTTCCACCGCCGCGGCGATTTCCCGGTCGGACAACAAGCGAGGCGTTCCGGCGGATCGGGCGAGAAGATACTGCCGGCACAACGATTCCAGCAGCACCGCGCGGGACAGCGCCCGATCCGCGTCGTGCGCGTAAACGATCATGCCGTGGTTCGCCAGCAAACATACGGAGCGGCCTTGCAAAGCGGTCACGGCCTCACGCGCCAACTCCGGTGTGCCGAAGGTGACATAAGGCGCGCAGCGGACATTGGCTCCGCCGAACTGCACGACCATGTAATGAAATGGCGGCAGCTCTTCATTGAGACAAGCCAGGGCCGTACAGGCATCGGCGTGAGTATGCACGACGCAGCCCGCCGCCGGGAAAGCGCGATAAATCGCCGCGTGCATTTCCCACTCGCTCGACGGGGTCGCCTTGTTCAGCGAGGTGCCGTCCAGAGTCACTTTGGCCATGCCCGCCTGACCGACCCCGCCCGGCGCGCCACCGGACGGGGTAATCAGCATGCCGCGGCTTGTTCGCGTGCTGACATTGCCGGAACTGCCAGCAATCAGCCCTAGTTCACCAAGGGTGTTGTAGAGCCGAAGCGCGCTCACATCAGGAAAACACCTTTCCCGTCGGACTGGTGGTCGAACAGTTTATAGGCTTCCTCGGCCTGCTCCAGTTGCCAGCGATGCGTGAACAGCCGATCCACGTCGACCTTACGCTCGACGCAGAACCGCGCGCATTCGGCCTGGATGATGTTGGAGAACGTCCAGGACGCGACCAGCGTCATTTGCCGGCGCAACAAATGCGGGCTGACGTCGATCTTCACGTCGCCGCCCTCGCCCACGAAGCACATCGTGCCCCAAACCTTGGTGGAGCGGATCGCGTTCAACCGAGCCTCGGCGTTACTGGACGTGTCCAGCGACAGATCGGCGTAGCGCCCGTTGGTGAGTTCCTTGATCGCAGCGACAGGATCGTTGGAGCCGGGATTGACCGTCTCATCCGCGCCAAATTCTTTCGCGCGGGCAAGCCGTTGCGGATTGATATCCAGCGCGATCACGCGCGCGCCCATCGCCTTGGCGAATTGCGTGCCGGCGAGGCCAACCGGCCCCTGACCGAAAATCGCGATCGTATCGCGGCCGGAAATGTTCATCCGCCGCAGCGCGCCATACGCCGTCCCCGATCCGCAGGCGACCGCCGCTCCCGCCGAAAAACTCAGCTCGTCCGGCAGCGGAACCATCGTGTTCGCGGGCACCAGCAGATACTTCGCGTGGCCGCCGTGCGAGTTGGAGCCATACACCTTCACCGGAACCTGCTGACACAACTGCTGCCAGCCGGAGCGGCAATGATCGCACTGCGTGCAGCCCTGATAGTGATGCACCATCACCCTCTGGCCCACCTTCGCCTCGGTTGGCGATACCCCTGGGCCAACGGCGGCGACGATGCCGCAGGGCTCGTGCCCGGCGATGGTCGGATTTGGATTGGCCGGCAAACCCGTGGAATTGGCGCCGCGACCGGCTTTCGGCCGCCGGTACTGATGCAAATCCGAGCCGCACATGCCCGACGCCTTCATTTCCACCACGACCTCGCCCGGTCCCGGCGTGGGGTCCGGGAAATTCATGATTTCCAGCTCTTTTTCGCCATGAAACACGACGCCGCGCATGGTTCCCTCCATTTCGTAAACCGGTCCGGACTGTGCCACGGTTCGCGCCGGTTGACTAACCCGGGAGGACGGCTCACGGAATCAGGCAATGTGCTCCGCCGTCACTGGCGGTGCGATGACAACGGAACAACAACAAGCCGAGGCGGCGTAAGGAGAAAAAGACATGGCCGGCACATTTGGACGTTACGAGGAACTGCCGCTCGACAAGATGACCGCGGAACAGCGAGCCGGATACGATTACATCGTCGAAGGCCGTGGCAGCATGCTCGGGCCGTATAAGATCTGGATGCATAATCCGAAGCTTTTGCGCGCCGCGTCTCCGTTGGGTCAGCATTTCACGCCAGACTCATCCTCGCTGACCGAGCGGGAGCGGGAGATCGCGGTCATCGTGATCACCCACCAATTGCGTTCCGATTACCCCGGCGCGGCGCACGAAAAGCGCGGCAAGGAAATCGGCCTGGGGGACGCGACGGTCGAGGCAATGGCCGCCGGTCTCCCCGCCTCGTTTACCGATCCGAAGGAGCAACTGGTATACGAGGTCGCGGTGTCGCTCGCGAACAACCGGATCGTGTCGCAGGGCCTGTACGATCGCGCCGTCAAAGTACTGGGCCACGAGCGCATCACCGACATGATCGTCCTTATGGCCTACTACACCGCCGTGTCCCTGACGATGAACTTTTACGCGGTCCCGGCCGGAACACCCGGATTGGCGCGTTGACGATGTAGCCAAGGATTCGGGGTTTCACCCCGGACCCGATCAGAGGGCGCCGCCCTCTGAACTCCCGCCAAGGGCAGCGGCCCTTGGAACCATGACTTTTGGTTGGAGAATGGGAGAGGGCCTGCGAGGAGGTTGAAGCACCTCGATAGGCCCTCTCCCATTCTCCAACCAATGAATCGCGGTCCAGGGACCGTGTCCCTGGTGGGAGGTCCAGGAGGGCAACGCCCTCCTGGTGGGTTCCTGGGCAAAGCCCAGGGTCTCGACGCCGGGGCGCATTCGTGGTGCGATGGCGCCCGGAAAAAGCGGAAGAACTCATGACCAACGCCACCGAGAGTCTGGAACTCACACGGGTCGGCCCGGGGACGCCGATGGGTGGGCTGATGCGGCAGTATTGGCTGCCGGCGTTGCGATCGTCGGAAGTCGTGGCGAACGGCGATCCCATACGCTTGATGCTACTGGGCGAGAAGTTGATCGCGTTCCGCGACGCGACGGGCAAGGTCGGGGTCATGGACCACCGCTGCCCGCATCGATGCGCGTCGTTATTTTTCGGCCGCAACGAAGGCGACGGCATCGCATGTGTCTATCACGGTTGGAAATTCGCCACCGATGGCACGTGCCTGGCGCAACCCAACCTGCCGCCGCATCAGGAGTTCAAAGACAAAGTCCACGCCAAGACCTATCAGGTTCAGGAGCGCGCCGGTCTGATCTGGGTTTACATGGGCGCGCGCGAGCAGGCCCCGCCGATGCCGGAGATCGAGGCGTCTCTGCTGGACGACGCCGACCTCAACATCAATTTCACCCAGCGCGAGTGCAACTGGTTGCAGGCGCTGGAAGGCGACATCGACACCTCGCATTTCAGTTGGCTGCATGTCGGCAGCGTGACGCCGGATCAGGTGCAGGACGACAACTGGGTCAAGTACCAGGTCCAGGATCGCGCGCCGGAATTCCAGGTCACCGACACCGGCTGGGGCACGATGTATTGTGCCACACGCCCGGCGGAGAACGGGCAGACCTACTGGCGATTCGCGCATTTCGCCTTCCCGTTCTGGACGTTCATCCCGCAGGGCACATTCGTGGACCGGGTGATCGCGCGCGCCTGGGTGCCGATGGACGACACGCACGTGATGTTCATGGCGCTGAGTTGGAAGCAGGCGTCGGGAACGAAACCTCTGGCCAACGGTTTGCCGATCCCGGGCGCGACTCCGCGGCCGGAGTACCAACCGAACACGACGGACTGGTATGGCAGGTGGCGTCCGGTGCAGAACTCGGCGAACGATTATCTCATCGATCGCGAGGCGCAACGGAACAACACGATCTATACCGGCATCACGCACATCGCCATGCAGGATCAGGCGATCACCGAAAGCATGGGCGATATCGTCGATCATTCGTTCGAGCATTTGGCGCCAAGCGATCAGATGATCACGCGCACGCGGCGGCGTCTGCTGCTGGCGGCTCGGGCGTTGCGCGATGAGGGTGTCATGCCGCCGGCGGTCGACGATCCCGCGTTGTACCAAAAGATTCGCAGCGGGGAGCGGATCCTGAAGGAGAACGACTGGCAGGCTGCGTACGACGACGGGATGAAGGCGGCCGTGCGGCCGGTGCCGTTCCGCCAGGCGGCGGAATAACGCCATGCGCATCGGTGTATTCGACCACATGGATCGCGGCGACACGCCGCTGGACCAGTTCTTCGACGACCGGATGACTCTGGTCGAGGCCTACGATCGCGCCGGTTTTTACGGGTATCACGTCGCCGAGCATCACGCGACGCCGCTTGGCGTGGCGCCGGCGCCGGGCATCTGGCTGGCGGCGATCGCGCAACGAACGAAACAGTTGCGTTTCGGCGCGCTGGTTTACCTGTTGCCGCTGTATCATCCGATCAAGCTGCTTGAAGAGATCTGCATGCTCGATCAGATGAGTCGCGGCCGGCTGATGCTGGGGGTCGGGCGCGGCATCTCGCCGATCGAGTTACGGTATTACGGGCTCGATCCCGACCAGACACCGGCGATGTACGCGGAAGCGATGGAGGTGCTGTTGCGCGGCATGACCTCCGATACGCTGACGTTCGAAGGCAAGCACTACAACTACCACGACGTGCCGATGGAGCTGACCCCGTATCAGCGCCCTCACCCGCCTTTGTGGTACGGACTGGGCCGCGCCGAGCATTTGCCGTGGTGCGTTCAGCACAAGGTCAACATCGTCGGCAATCTTGGCGGCGCGGGGATGCGGGTGATCACCGACCGGTACCGGGCCGAGTGGGCGGAGGCGGGCAACAGCCAGGCGGACATGCCGATGATGGGCGTCGGCCGCCACGTCGTCGTTGGCGAAACCGACAAGGAAGCTTTGGAGGTCGCGCGCACCGGTTATGGCAAGTGGCGCGAAAGTTTCCTGAAGCTGTGGATCAAGCACAATCAGATGCCCTCGGCACATGCGATCTTTCCCGAAACGTATGAGGAGGCCGAGGCGCAGGGACGCGCCATCGCGGGAACGCCGGATAAGGTGCGCGACTTCCTGCAAACATCGATCGACGCGGGCGGACTGAATTACGTGCTGTGCCGCTTCGCGTTCGGCGGGATGGCGCGCGACGCGTGTCTGAACTCCATCGATCTGTTCACCCGCCGCGTGATGGCGGATCTTCAACCCGCGAAAGGCAGTGCCTGACCGTGACCGCCGAATACGAACTTTTCGCGCTGCGCTATGCCACGCGTCCGGCGATGCGGCATGAGCACTTCATTGGCGGCGATCCGCACGACGGACCGATGCCGATGGATTATTTCGTGTGGGTGGCAAAGAACGCCGACCGCGCGGTCGTGATCGATATCGGGTTTACCGAGGAAAGCGGTGGTAAGCGCGGCCGCAAGCTGGAACGTTGCCCGATCGATTCACTGTCGCTGTTGGACGTCGATCCCGCCGCGGTCGAGGATGTCATACTCACTCACATGCATTACGACCACGTCGGTAACTTCCATAAATTTCCAAAGGCGCGGTTCCATTTGCAGGAACCGGAAATGCATTACGCGGTCGGCCGTCACATGCGTCACAAGCAACTGGCGAGAAGCTTCGAGCCCGATGATGTTTGCGGCATCGTGCGCCTGAACTTCGATGGCCGCGTGCAATACTACAACGGTCCGGCTGAGGTCCTGCCGGGGATTGGAATCGTTCCGACCGGCGGTCATTCCGTGGGTCTGCAGTTCGTCACCGTGAACACGGCTCGGGGGAAGGTCGTCCTCGCGTCCGACGTCACGCATTTCTATGAGAACATGGAAACGTACCGGCCGTTCACCACCGCGTTCAACGTCGGCGATATGCTGGACGCGTTCGATACGCTGCGCGCCCATGCGCCAACCGCGGCGCATATCGTTCCGGGACATGATCCGGAGGTAATGCGCCGCTATCCAGCACCGTCACCGGCGCTGGAGGGGATCGCGGTTCGTTTGGACGTCGCGCCTAAATCAGGTTGACATATGGATCGGCGGCCCGATGTCATCGGGGATCGGGCAAACATAAGGCGATCTGGCGGTTCGCGCCGCCAGATCCGCCTTGGCTTGTTGACGTAACTGGTCGTTCTGCATCGCCTCCAGGGCCGTCCCGGCCATGACTTTGGCGACGTGTACCAATCCTTTGTGCGCCGCTGGCAATTTCCCCTGCGCGGTCAATTGCCAGGAATGACCGGGCGTGCCGATCGCATAAACCGCGCCGCGGGCCTGCACGGTCGGCACGACCCAGGTGACATCGCCAACATCCGTCGAGCCCATCATGGGCGCCCGGGGCGCGTCCAGCGGAACGATCAGGTCGCATAACGTCTGTCCCGTCCGGTACGGCACGCCGGACCGGCGGTAGGAACTTTCGATATCCTCCTCCGACAGCGTCGCCTGAAACGCCGCCGCGGTCGCGCGATCGGCGTCGTCGAACGCCGGAGGGCCAAGACGCTCCAGGTTCTCCTGTAACACGCGCTCCAACGGCGTGTTGCCCAACAGGTTCGAGACCGCGCTGATGACCGTGGATTTGACCGAGGTCTCGGTCATCAACGCCGCGCCATCGGCAACCTTCCTGACGCGTTCGATCAGGCGATTCAGTTCCGGCAAATTCCGCGCCCGGATCAAATACCGGACTTTGGCGAATGCCTGCACGACATTGGGTGCGATCCCGCCGGAATCGAGCATCGCGTAATGGATGCGCGCATCGGACGGCATATGTTCCCGCATGTAATTAACACCGACATTCATCAACTCAACCGCATCGAGCGCGCTACGGCCGAGATGCGGCGCGGCGGCGGCATGCGACGCCCGGCCGGTGAACGAAAAATCGATGCGGGTATTGGCGAGCGACATCGGCTCCATCAACCCCGCGAAGGCGCCGGGATGCCAGGTAATCGCGATATCCACGTCGGAAAATGCGCCGGCGCGCACCATGAAGCCCTTGGCCGCGCCGCCTTCCTCCGCCGGGCAACCATAGTAACGGACACGGCCTTTGATCCCGTTCTCCGCGAGGTAATCTTTCATGGCGGTCGCGGCCAGCAATGACGCCGCGCCCAACATATTATGTCCGCACCCATGCCCATATCCCGCGCCAGGCAACGGCCTGGGCTCGGCGACCCCGGCTTCCTGCGACAGTCCCGGCAGCGCGTCATATTCGCCAAGGATCGCGATCACGGGACCATCCTCACCGGCCTCGCCCATGACCGCCGTCGGAATCCCCGCGACATTTTCCGTCACCCGAAATCCCTGGGCTTTCAGCATCGCGGTATGCTCGGCGCAGGATTTGAACTCGGCGTAGCACAGCTCGGGGATCTCCCAGACCCGGTCGGACAGGGCAATGAAATCGTCCTGCTTCGCGTCGACCAGGCGCCAGATTTCTTCCGAGTTGCGCATCAAACTGTCCCTTTCACGGTACATGTCACCAGGTGATCGTCGACCATGCCGCTGGCCTGCATGAGCGCGTAGCATATCGTGGAACCCACAAAGCGGAACCCTTGTTTTCGAAGTGCCTTGCTCATGCGGTCGGAGATGTCCGTCGTCGCGGGCACCTGCGCGGAGTCTCGCCATTGGTTGACGATGGTTTGACCGTCCACGAAGGACCATAACCAGGCATCCAGACTGCCATGGGCGGCGATCGCCTCCAGCGCGGCGCGGGCATTGTCCCGTGTGGACCAGATTTTCAGGCGATGACGGATGACGCCGGATTCGGTCAGCAGCACCGTCAACTCCGCGTCGGTCATCGCGGCCACGGCGGCGATGTCGAACTGGTGAAACGCCGCCCGGTACGCCTCCCGCCGCGCGAGCACGGTGCGCCAGGACAGGCCCGCCTGCGCGCCCTCCAATGTGATGAGTTCGAACAAAGCGCGATCGTCGTGGTGCGGCACGGCCCATTCGGTGTCGTGATAGGCCTGCATCGCGACGTCGGCGTTTTCAGCCCAGGAACAACGTATGGGAAAGTCCTCCGGGAACAATGAAGGCTCCGAGGTTGCCCAGGGAGCCTTCGCATTGCTGTAGCTGTCCGTTGCCGGACCGGAGTATTTTACGCCGCCGCGTTCGCGCCGGCGATCCAGGTCTTGGCAAGGGTTGCCACCGAACAATGAGACACAGGATCACCTCCTTCCAGTTGTTGAAGGCCGAAGACTGCACGCGATTCGGCCAGGGATGCAAGCGGAGAATTCACGCGGCCAGTTCCAGGATTTCCCGCGTCTCGGCGGGCGTCGGGATGGGGCGCGGATTGCGCGGCACCCAGGGCGTGCCCATCGCCTGTTTCGCGATGCGGTCGAAGTGTTCCGGCCCGATATTCACCGCATGCAAACTCCGCGGCATGTCCAGTCCGCCGATGAAGCGGTCCAGCAGATCGCCCGCATCCTCGCCGGGATGTTCCATCGCCGCTGAAACCATTGCCTGCCGGTCCGCGTTGGCGGATATGTTCCAGCGCATCACCGCCGGCAGCATGATGCACGACGTGTGGCCGTGGGGGATGTCGAAGACCGCGCCGAGGACATAACCGATGCCGTGGCTCGCCCCCATTGGCACGCCCGCGGCCAAAGGCCCCATCGAAAGCCAGGCGCCGATCTGGCAATCCAGCCGTGCCTGCAAATCCCCCGGCTCGGCTTTCACCCGGGCGAGGCCTTTCGCCAACAGGCTCAATCCCCTGAATGCCTGCGCGTCGCCAAAAGGATTGCTTTCAAGCGAACACATCCCCTCAACGCAATGATCCACGGCGCGGATTCCGGTCGACAGGAACAGCCACTCCGGCGTGTGAACGGTCAAAGCCGGGTCGAGGATCACGGCGGCGGGAATGATCATCGGGTGGCGGAACAATTCTTTGACCCTGGCCGCTTCGTCGGTTACCCCGGCCAGCGCGCTGAACTCTCCCGCCGATAAGGTGGTCGGCACGCTGATCTGCCGCACAGTTGGCGAGTTGAACACCTGGTCACCGCGGCAGGCATCCAGGCCCTCGACCGTGGTAATGCTGTTGGCGAGGCAAAGTCGCACCGCCTTCGCCCCGTCGGTGATCGAACCGCCGCCCACGGTCACGATCAAATCCGCCTTCGCCTCTCGCGCCTGGGCCGCCGCGGCGATGACGGCGGCGCGCGGCGTGTGCGCCGGCATCCTGTCGAACACGCCGGCGCACCGATTGCCCAGAGCGGCGCGAATCCTGGCGATCTCCCGGGTTTCCCGGTTCAGGGTGCCGCTGACCATCAGGAACACCCGTTCCGCCCCCAGCCGCCGTGCCTGATCCGCCACTGCCTCCGCCGCCGGTTTTCCGTAAACGACCTCGTCCATTCGTCCGAAAACGACCCGTCCTTCGGTGGTCATCGCGCACCCTCCCCCCGGCATTGTGTTTCCCGGGCCGATGGATAATGGTTTTTCCCCACGTCAGCCAGTCGAAGGGAAACCGCCGTGACCTATC
Organism: Acetobacteraceae bacterium; assembly: GCA_009693865.1. Classification (GTDB taxonomy): domain Bacteria; phylum Pseudomonadota; class Alphaproteobacteria; order Acetobacterales; family Acetobacteraceae; genus Rhodopila. The sequence continues at coordinate 50,065 of SHWL01000005.1, forward strand.
TCGCGCCCAATTCGGTGCAGGCCCGCGACATCGCGGCGATCGTGCATCCGCAGACCAACCTGCTTCGCCATATGGAGGAAGGACCGCTGGTCATCGGCGCGGGTGATGGCTGTTTCGTCACCGATGACAGCGGGAAACGCTATCTGGACGCCGCGGCCGGCCTGTGGTGCGCCTCGCTTGGCTATGCGTCGGAGCGGCTGGCCCGCGTCGCGTACGACCAGATGCGGAAACTCGGCTACTACCATCTGTATCGCGGCACGACGCAGGAACATGCGGTCGATCTGGCGGAGAGGCTTTTATCCATCGCGCCGGTACCCATGAGCAAGGTGCTGTTTCAATGTTCCGGGTCCGAGGCGAACGACACGGCGTTGAAGCTGGTCTGGTATTACCACGCCGCGATCGGCAAGCCGGAAAAACGCAAGATCATCGGACGGCACATGGGGTATCACGGCAGCACCTCGGCCTCGATCTCCGCGTCCGGCAAGCCGGACATGCACACGGATTTCGGGTTGCCGTTTCCGGGCTTTCTGCACACCGAATTTCCGCACTACTACCGGCGTCATGAAGCCGGCGAAAGCGAGGAAATGTTTTCGACGCGCATGGCGGAGGCTCTGGAACAACTCATTCTCCGTGAGGGACCGGAAACCTGCGGTGCCTTCATCGCCGAACCGGTGATGGGCGCGGGCGGCGGGATCGTGCCGCCTCGGACGTACTGGGACAAGATGCAGGCGGTGATCAGAAAGTACGACATGCTGTTCATCGTGGACGAGGTGATCTGCGGGTTTGGACGCACCGGCAATATGTGGGGCAGTCAGACCTACGATCTGAAACCCGACATGATTTCCAGCGCCAAGGCGTTGTCAGCGGGGATGCAGCCGATCTCCGCGCTACTGATCAATCAACGTGTATTCGATTCGATGCTGGACGAAAGCCGTAAACTCGGCAATTTCGCACATGGATTCACCTACGCCGGGCATCCCGTCACGACCGCGGTGGCGATGGAGACGCTGCGTATCTACGACGAAATGGACATGCTGGGCCATGTGCGGCGGGTGGGGCCGTACTTGCAGCAGGCGGCGGCGTCTTTGGCCGATCATCCCCTCGTGGGCGACGTGCGCGGCGTCGGACTGATCGCGGCGCTGGAAATGGTGGCGGACAAGGACACTCGCGCGCCATTCGACCCCGGTCTGAAACTCGGCGCCACCGTTGACCGGCTTGCCCGCGAACACGGGTTAATCGCGCGCTTCATCGGCGACCGCATCGCGTTCTCACCACCGCTGATCATCACCGAGGCGGAGATCGACGAGGTCATGACCCGTCTGCGCCACGCCCTGGACGACGCCTGGAAAGAATTGCGCGACTGACGCCATCGAACGAGCTTCGATGGTATTCCAAACAAAACCAGGATAGACTGGCGCGCGATGAATCCTTATCTTTTGGTAAATGGATCGCGCGTGGAATCCGAACACTCCGAACCGGGTCAGGCGGTGTTCCGATTGACTTTACCCGCGCCCGAGATCCGGCTGATCTCCGGTTACGGATGCCCAAGAGACATGGTTGGCATCGATGACGACCGCCGTCTGGGCGTGGCGCTGCGCGGCGTATCCTGGCGGCAAGGCCAGAACGCGATCGACATTCGCGTTGACTCCCCCGCGTTCGTCGACGGTTTCCATACCGTTGAGTACGACAGAGATCCGCCGCGGCCGTTCCGATGGACCAACGGCAACGCCGCGCTGCCGCCGGATCTCACACCGCGTTGGGAGGGCGGCGCAAGCCTGGCGCTAACTTTATCCACCTGGGAAGGCAGCGCGATTCAGGCGGCGCCCAGTCAAGAGGCCGCCTTGCTCGGAATGTTCGAGAGCCTGGGCGACAATTGCGAACTGGGGCTCGCGCAACGCCACCATGGGGTCGGGCTTCCACTCACCCTCTTCCGCTGGGCCGGCACCACTTACGAGAAACTGTTGGCCGGGCTGGAGAATCGCTTCGCCGGTCTTGGCGATCCGGACTCGACGGAGGTGGTGTGGAATACCTCCGACTACCGTCTGCACACGCCCTATCTCAACACCCATACGGCCGCCGCCGAACAGCGTGACACGGATGGTGTGGCGGAAATTTTCGACATTGGCCGCGCCACGCTGCGTCTGCTGCGCCGCAAACTGCTGCGGGACATCGAAACCGCTCGGCGTATTTTCGTGTTCAGAACCGAGAATCCATCGTTCGGACCGCCCGAGATGCGCCATCTGCACGGCGCCTTGCGCCGCATTGGTCCGGCGTCGCTGCTTTGCGTGACCCTGAGACAGCCGGGCCAACAAAACATCCAGGCGGAGCGGCTCGCCGATGGGCTTTACGCCGGATATCTCGACCGGTTCCCGGGCCCCGACGGGACCTACGATGAATGGCTGGCGCTTTGCACCTACACTTTGATCTTGCATGCCGACGGTTGAACGAACGCGTGGGGGGCCGTGATGGGACCTCGCCCGGAGGCCGTTCTGATCGAACTCACGACGTTGCTGCGCCGTCTTAACGCGTGCGAAAATCTGGAGATTTCGGCGGAGACTTCGCTTGAGGTCATTCCCGGGCTGGACAGCCTGCGGCTGCTACAGGCGGTGGCACACCTGGAAGAACATTTCCACGTGGAGATCGAGGTCGGCGCGCTCGACGATCTGCACCTCGTGCGGGACATCCTGAACGCCGTTTCCAGCGCACAACCGGAAAGCGTGCCCCCGCGATGAGCGGCGCGGGCATACGATGGGGCCTGCCGGGTGTGCCGATCGCCCCGCCGTTGCCGGGAGCGGACGATTTTTGCACGACGCCGCTGCTCGACCTGCTCAGGGCCTCGGCGGAGCGCGCGCCGGACGCGATCGCGCTGACCGGTCAGACAGGCCATCTTCGATACGCGGACCTGCTACGGCTGATCCTGAACGCGGCGGCTTCGGTCGCGGCGCTGGTGCCTCCGGGCGGTTCGGTAGCCTGCGTGCTGCCTCGTACGCCGGAGGCGATGGCAGGGCTCATTGGCTGCCTCGTGTCCGGCCGGCCGTGCCTGATCGTCGATCCCGCCGCCCCGGCCGAACGGCTGGCCGGGTTGCTGGAGGACGCCGCGCCCACCGCCGCGATGGTGAACGAGCCCCTGCCCTTCCGGCCAGCCATGCCTGTGCTCATGCTGGCCGACGCCCTGGAGGGGCCGGGCCAAACCTGGCGGCCGGACGTCCTTTGGGACCCCGATGCGCCCTGTGCGATCCATTTCACGTCGGGCAGCACCGGCCGTCCCAAGGGAATCGCACTCTCCGCCCGGTCGGTGCTTTATCGGGGCCTGCATGGCGCGGTCAGCCAGCGGTGGGTCGCTGACGACCGGATATACACCCAGGCGATTCCCGCCGGCAGTAACGGGTTATCGACCTTGCTCGCCGCCTTGGCGAAAGGCGCGCGGCTGGTACTGTCGCACCTCCCCTCGGAAGGGGCGAGTGCTGTCCTCCGCCTGTTTGAGCGGGAGGCCTTGACCGTCGCAATCGCCCCTTCGACGATTTTTCGCATGTTGTTTCCATTGCGGCGGTCGACAGCCGCGTTCGGCGCCTTGCGTCTCGTGCGGATTGGCGCGGGGTCGCTGCCAAAGACCGATCTGGCCGCATGGCGCGCTGCGTTGCCGCGAGATTGCGCCATCCAACATACCTATGCCTCGACCGAGGCGCTTGTCGTGGCGCAATGGTTCGTGCCGCCTGGCGACGAGGCCGCCGAACCGGTGCTCGCCGCCGGTATGTTGCAGCCCACTCACGACCACGCGATTTTGGACGAGGACGGAGATCCCGTCGCGCCAGGGGAAACCGGGGAGCTTGTGCTGCGAAGCCGGTATCTCGCGTTGGGTGAGTGGCGAGGCGGGACGTTGGTCCCCGGCGCGATGGTGCCCGCTCCCGGCTATCCAGGATCGCGGGTGTTCCGTACCGGCGATCTGGTCCGGATACGGAAGGATGGTTTGCTGTGCGTGGTGGGGCGGGCGGACCGGCAGGTGAAAATCAACGGGGTCCGGATCGAGCCTGAGGAAATCGAGGCGGTGCTCCGCGCCGATCCGCGCGTCGCCGAGGCCGCCATTGTCGCCATCACCGGGACCGCGGGTGTGACTCTGCATGCCTTTGTGGCGGCGAAAGACGGAGATCGGGCGGACCTTGTGGCCGTGCTGCGCCAGCGCCTGGCGGCGGCGTTGCCGGCGGTCTCGCGGCCCGCCAGTTTGACTGTGCTCGACCGATTACCCGCCTTGCCAGGCGGGAAGATCGATTTGATCGCTCTCTCGAACTGGCCAAGGCACTGAGGCCGCGCACCTGAAGACCCGCGCCGCGGGTCTTTCGCCCTCACCACCCCCTCACTATAAGGCTCGCACGGCGCGGATTGCCCCTCACGGCGGGATGGCCGGTCAACAAACCGGCGGACGGATGAGCACGACGGCCACTCCCATCGCTGCCCCGATCGATTCCTCGGGCGGCCCACGCGCCTACGGCCGCCGCTATTGGGTCTTCGCCGTTCCCGCCGCCATGGTGGTGCTGCTGGTGATCCTGTTCCCCTGGATCTTCACCCTCTTCATGTCGGTGCACGAGTGGAAGGTCACCGGGGACACGCCGTTCGTCGGCCTTGCGAGCCAGACCTCCTTTATGCAGGGCCGCGCCGCCTTCTGGTGGGACGGAATCGGATTTTCCGCGCCCCTGCTGGATAAAACGAAATCTCGCATCAGCGAGAAGGTCGGCTTCGCCCCCGTCCCCGCTGGCCCGAAAGCGCACAATGCCTGCACCTTCATCGACGGCATCGGCATCCCCGCCAACGCGAAGAACAAAAAAGCCGCCTGGATGTTCGTGCAGTGGATCACCGGCAAGCCGATGCAGAATGAGCAGCTTCGTTCCGGCTCCGGCACGCCCGCGCGCCTGTCGTGCTACGGCCGCGAGGACATCGTCAAAGGCAGCGCGTTCCCTCAGGAATGGTTCGACACGACGTCGATCAGCCTGAAGATCGCGCGCTCCGGCCTGCCGGTGATCGTTCCGGTCACCGAGTTCCGCGATACCATTGGCACCGGCCTGACCAACATCGTTGGCGGCGCCGATGTCGCGACGGAATTGAAAAAAGCCACCGCGGCGTTCCAACCCGTCCTGGATAAGTCGAACGAGGCCTGAACCCCGCGGCTGGGCATCTCAGGCCGCGCTCAGGATCGGCGTCCGATCTGGCCGCGACGATTCGCGTGCCTTATCGTCATGGCCCAACTCCTTGATCGTCATGGCCCAACTCCCTTTTCGTCATGGCCCGGCCCCCGCCTTCGCAGGGGCAGGCTTCGTCCGGGCCACCCGGAGCGGCACCGTGCTGAACGGGTGGCCCGGACGAGCCGGGCCATGACGGGGGTGGGACCGCGATTCGCTTCAACCTGAATAGATACTCTGGCCTTTCCCACGCGGACTGCCAGCAGTTCTCATTTTGGCCGCGCTCATTTTGCAAACGTCATCACCGGGCTCGTCCCGGTGACCGGAAGTGGCACGCACTGGGCCAAAATGGCACTCAAGGCCGAAGCTTCGTGCCGCGACCGGTCCCCGGGACGGGCCCGGGGATGACGAAAATGGGCTGACGCGGCCAAAATGAGAACTGCTGGCGGACCACTTTCAAGCCGCGCTCTTCGCTGGATTACTGATACGCCAGCGCGTGCCGGCGGCGGCCGCGTGTCAGCAGGAACACCGCGATCGCCAGATTCAACGCGTTCCACAACACGCCGTTGCCGAACGCCGCGCGATACGACCCGGTCAGATCGAAGATCGCCCCCGACATCCAGCCGCCAAGCGCCATGCCCATCATGGTCGCCATCATCACGATCCCGACGCGACCGCCGGTTTCGCTTACCGGGAAGTTCTCCCGAATGATGATCGTGTAGCTCGGCACGATGCCGCCCTGGAACAAGCCGAACATCGCGGAGATCAGGAACAACGACAGCAGCCCGTCGCTGGTCAGGTACAACGCCAACGCCGTCATCTGAGCGGCCGATCCGATCGCCAGCGTCGTCAATCCGCCCAACCGGTCCGCGACGAACCCGGACGCGATCCGGCTGACGATGCCGAACCCCAGCATCAACGACAGCATGCGCGCGCCGTTCGCCGCGCCATACCCAAGGTCGCCGCAGTAAGCGACGATGTGCGCCTGCGGCATGGCCATCGCCAGGCAACACAACGCGCCCGCCAGCACCAGTAACGTTTGCAACATTCCGGGCGAGAGCTGCGCCGCCCTCGGGAATCCCGACGCCAACGGCGGCGCGCTCGCGGACCGTACAGGCGCGGGCGAGCGCAGCAACAGCGTCAGCGGCACCATCAGAACCACAACGACCAGACCGATCCACAGATGCGCGGTGCGCCAGCCCAGGGTCCGGATCAGATACTCGACGACGGGGGGCCAGATCGCGCCCGCGATGTAGTTACCGGACGCACACAAGGCGACCGCGATGCCGCGGCGGCGCTCGAACCACTTCGAGACATCGGCCATCAATGGCGCGAAGGTCGCGGCGGTGCCGAACATGCCGATGAACACGCCGTAAATCACCGCGAACTGCGACACGTCGCCGGCAATCGAGACCAGCGCGTAGCCGATCCCCAATGACACCGCTCCAACCATGACCGGCGCGACGATGCCGATCCGGTCGGACAGCCTGCCCATGATCACGCCGCCCAATCCGAACCCGATCGAGGTCAGCGTGAAGGGCAAGGAGGCCTCGCCGCGTGCCACGCTGAACTCCGCCTGAACGGCGGGTAGCGCGACGACGACGGACCACATGCCGACACCGCCAACGGTGGACAGCAGGACGGATATGGCCAGGCGAAACCAGGCGTAGGACGAGTCGATTTCGCGCAAGGTCAGGTCTTTTCGAAGTCGATCCGTTCAACCACCGGCAAGCCCTGCAACTGGCGGCGCAGGCAATCCAGACCCAGTTCCACGGCCCCCAGGCGCACCCACTCCCGCCCGCCCAGAATGCGGGAGCGGCGGAAATCGACACCTTCGGGGCTGGCGATGCCAATCCAGATCGTGCCGCCAAGGTCGATGCGATCGGAGCCCTCGTCGAGTTCGATCAGCACGGCCAAAGCATGCGAGGCACCCGTCTGTTCGCGGGCCGCTTTGGCGACGGCGATGGTCGCCTCCTCGGTCATCTCGCCGGCCAGCGCGACGGACTTCAGGCCGAAAACATTGTGCAGTTCAGAGAAATGCCGGACGACGGCACCGCGGCGGAACACGTGCTCCGCGGTCGGCAGATGCGCGATCCGGGCGGCGATCTGTCCGGCCGTGAACGTTTCCACCACGGCGAGAGTCGCCTGTTTCGCCAGCAGCGCGGCCAGCACCACGCCCTCCAGCGTTTGGTCGTCCTCGGCGATGATGAAGTTGCCCAGACGTTGTTTTACCTCAGCGGCGATCGGGGCAAGCTTGCGGTGGACATCGTTCATGTCCGTACCGCGCACGGTCAGTTTCGTTTCCAATTGCGGGTAATGCGCGCGGAAGCCGAGCTTGACGCCGCCTTCGGGATCCAGGTCCTCAATCCCGGTCAGCAATTGATCGGCGTGCGATTCGCCGATCCCGTAGGAATGAAACCGCTTCAAATGGATCGAGGCGGGCGCGCCGGAGCGGGCGAGCATGCGAGGGATCACTTGCTCCTCCAGCATTTTTCGTAATTCGCGCGGCACCCCGGGGGTGAAGAAAAAGCGCGCCTTGCCGATGTCCATGGCGAAGCCGCAGGCAGTGCCGACGGGGTTGTCGATCATCTCGGCCGTCGCGGGCAGCATCGCCTGCTTGCGATTGTTCGGCGGCATGGTCCGGGCGCGGCGGGTGAAGAAGCTTTCCATCTTCTCCAGCCATTCCTCATGCAACACCAACTCCACCCCGGCCGCCTGGGCGGCGATTTCCTGCGACAGATCGTCCACGGTCGGGCCCAGTCCGCCATTGACGATGACGGCGTCGGCGCGCTCGCCCGCGAGCTTGAAGGCAGCGAGCAGCGACTCACGATCGTCGCCGACCGTCGTGCCCCAATGCACGGACAGGCCGACGTCCTCCAGCTTCTGCGCCATGTAGCTGAAGTTGGTGTTGACGATCTTGCCGGTGAGTACTTCGTCGCCGGTGCAAAGGATTTCGATGCGCATGGACCCTCTCAATCCCCCATAAGGTGCGGGAAGCAGAGGCGCGCGGCAAGATAGCCCGCCTTTGCGACCCTTCCGGGCCCACGGCTGCCCTATAAACACGCTCCGTGCGCCCTCCTTCGTCCTTCGTGTTCTCCGTGCGAGGCCCTTGTCTTGGTTCGTGCCGCGTTAAGTCAGAAAGAAGGGTCTCGCACGGAGAACACGGAGGACGATGGAGGGCGCACGGAGGTTCTTCACGCCGATCCTGGCCCCATGCTTCCCGGCGGGTGGCTTCCGTGTAAATTCGCCGGCACCCGGCCAGGGAGAAAACGAATGACAAGCATGTACGATGAAGGTCTGGAGAAGACCGAGGCCAACCACGCCCCGCTGACCCCGCTGACATTCCTGGAGCGGGCGGCCTTTGTGTATCCGAACCGGCTGTCCGTCGTGCATGGCGCCCAGACATTCACCTGGCAGGAGACCTATGCGCGCTGCCGCCGTCTGGCCTCGGCACTTGCCCGGCTGGGGATCGGCAAGAACGATACCGTTTCGGCGATGCTGCCCAATACGCCGCCAATGTACGAAGCACATTTCGGCGTGCCGATGTGCGGCGCGGTATTGAACGCCCTCAACACCCGCCTCGACGCCGAAACAATCGCCTTCCAACTGAACCACGCCAACACAAAAGCCCTGATCGTGGACGGAGAATTCTCGCCAATCGTCGAAAAAGCGCTGACGCTGCTTAACACGAAACCCATCGTCATCGACGTCGACGATCCCGCGTTTCAGGGTGGCAAACGGCTTGGCCAGATCGAATATGAAACATTCCTCGCAAGCGGCGATCCCGAATATGCCTGGCAAAATCCGGCCGACGAGTGGGACGCGATCGCGTTGAACTACACCTCCGGCACAACCGGCGATCCGAAGGGCGTCGTGTACCATCACCGCGGCGCGCATTTGAACGCGATCAGCAACATCCTCAACTGGGGCATGCCGCATCACCCGGTCTATCTCTGGACGCTGCCGATGTTTCATTGCAACGGCTGGTGTTTTCCCTGGACGATGGCGGAACGCGCGGGCGTCAATGTCTGTCTGCGCCGGGTGGAAGCGAAAGCGGCACTGGACGCGATCCGCGATAACCGCGTGACCCACATGTGTGGCGCGCCGATCGTCTACTCGCTGCTGATCAACGCCCCAGCGGAGTTGCTGGCGGGGATCGAGCACAAAATCCAGGGCCAGGTCGCGGGTGCCTCGCCGCCGGCTTCGATCATCGAAGGCACCGAACGGATCGGCATCGAATTGACCCATGTCTACGGCCTGACAGAGGTCTACGGTCCAGCGTCCGTATGTAGCAAACACGAGGATTGGGCGGCGATGCCCATCGACCGGCGCGCCGAACGCAACGGACGGCAGGGCGTGCGGACACCGTTGCAGGAAGCGCTCGTGGTGCTCGATCCCGAAACGATGCAACCGGTGCCACGGGACGGCGAAACGATGGGCGAGATCATGTTCCGCGGCAACATCACCATGAAGGGCTATCTGAAAAATCCCACCGCGACTGAAAAAGCCTTCGAGGGCGGCTGGTTCCACACCGGCGACCTCGCGGTCACGCAATCCGACGGTTACGTGAAAATTCGCGACCGTTCGAAGGACATCATCATTTCCGGCGGCGAGAACATTTCCTCGATCGAGGTCGAGGAAGCCTTGTATCGCCACCCCTCGGTGTTGACCGCCGCCGTGGTCGCGCAGCCCGATCCGAAATGGGGTGAAACGCCTCGCGCGTATGTCGAACTGAAACCCGGCGCGACCGTGACGGAAGAGGAACTTCGAACATTTTGCCGCCAGCACATGGCCGGGTTCAAGGTCCCCAAAGCGATCGTGTTCGGCGACGTGCCGAAGACCTCAACCGGAAAGATCCAGAAATTCGCGTTGCGCGAACTGGCGAAATCCGCCAGCGCCATCGACTGATGAAGGAGAAAGATCATGCTGCCAACGCCAGGCTTTCACCACCTGCGCCTTAACTCCGCCGATCCTGACGCAGCCATCGCCTTCTACACGCGCCAGTTTCCCTCGACGTCCGCCGGAACCTGGGCCGGCCTGCCGGCATTGCGCTCTCCCAACAACGTGATGATCGTGTTCAATAAGGTGGATAAAACGCCAGCCATGTCGCCGGCCAGCGCGATCTGGCATTTCGGCTGGCACGTGCCGGATGTGCGCGGCAGAATCGAGACATTCAAAGCCCGGCCCGAGGTGAAACTGCTGCCACTCTACACGACCGGCGAGGGCGGTTACGTCCTGATCAACAGCGATACGTGGCCCGCGGCAAAGGGCGGCGCGCCCGGTTTGACGCGCGCGCAGATCGCCGAGGCGAAGGCGAACAACATTCAACCGGCGGGCGGCGGCGGCTTCGCTTACATGGAGGGACCGGAGGGCGCACTGGTCGAATATGTCGGCGATCATCCGGCGGAACGGTTCGATCACGTGCATCTCTGGCAGGAAGATCCGTTGGCCGCGCTCGATTGGTACCAGACCCATCTCAATGCGCCCACACGGCCCGGTTATGTGCCGCCTTCCGCCGATTCACCGGAACGCAAGATTAAACGCGGAGTGGAACGGTCGTGGCCGTCGCTGACCCGGGACGGCATGTTCCGCGATCCTCGCGCGGGCGTGTTGTTCGGCGACGTCGTGCTGACCTGGTATGGCAATCAATGGGACACGCCATTGGTGCCCTCGCGCGGACAGTTGCAGGATCATCTCGCGTTCAGCGTCGCCGACCTCGATGCGTGGGTCGGCAAACTTCGCGGCGAAGGGATCACGTTCCTGGAACGGCCATACAAAATCGGCGACACGCGCGCCGTGATGATCGAGGGACCGAGCCGGGAGGCGTTGGAACTGGTGGAAGTTAAGTAATACCAGGCCGCTTGAACTTTGACTTTCGGCCCGCCGCCTCCTCCCGTCATGGCCCGGCTTGTCCGGGCCACCCATTTCAGCACGGTGCCACAACGGGTGGCCCGGACAAGCCGGGCCATGACGGAAGGAGGAGGCGGCGGGCCATGACGGTGCGAGTGGGCGGTACGGCAATCCTCAAACCGGCAGCGCCACGTTCTCCCAACCCGACAGCACCTCGATCGCGCGCGACACGCGAAACACCGCTGCTTCGTCGAACGGCCGCCCCACCACCTGCACCCCGATCGGCAACCCGTCGGAGGCGAGGCCCACGGGCACACTCATCGCCGGGTGACCGGTCACGTTGAACGGAATGGTTTGCATGGGCCCAGCTGAGGACAGCGCGTCCACGGTGGCATCGAACCGAGGCGCGGTGTTCAGAGCGGACGCGGTCAGCAGCACATCATACCGCGACAATGCCGCGTTCACCGCGCCCGTCAGCTCCCGCCGCGCGCGCAACGCGTTGATGTAATCGCCGGCGGTGACAGCGGCACCAAGCACGAAACGGTTGGCGGTGATTTCGCCATAGTCCAGCAGCCGCTTACGCATGTCGGATGCATGGATCGCGTAGGCCTCGGCCATCATGATGACCCGGCCCGCGGCGGCGAACAACGCGTAGTCGGGCAACGCGATGTCCTCGACTGTGGCGCCCGCCGCGCGCAACTGGTCCGCCGTCCGCTCGATCCCCGCCAGCACATCGTGCGTGACGGCCTCGGCGGTCTGGAAGAATGCGCGAGGGATGCCAATGCGCAATCCCGCGACACCCTTGTTCAGATCGGCCAGATAATCTCCCACGGGCACATTCGCGCTGGCGGCATCGGCCGGGTCGTGACCGGCCAGGATGCCCATTACGATCGCGGAATCCTCGACCGAGCGCGACAGCGGGCCGCAATGATCCAGCGTCCAGGACAGCGGGAACACGCCTCGCCGAGACACCCTTCCATACGTCGGCTTGATCCCCGACAGTCCGCACCACGCCGCTGGGCCTCGGATCGACCCGCCGGTGTCCGACCCCATGGCCATGCGCACCATGCGCGAGGCGATGGCGGTCGCGGAGCCCGACGACGACCCGCCCGTCACGTGCGCCGGGTTCCAGGGGTTGCGCGACGGCGGGAACGGCAGGTCGAAACTGGGCCCGCCCAGAGCGAACTCGTGGGTGGCGAGTTTGCCAAGCAGAACGCCGCCGGCACCGGTGAATTTCGCCGCGACGACGCTGTCGGCGGCCGGAATGTTATCCAACCGCAACTTAGAATGGCACGTCGAGCGGATACCGCCAGTGTCGTAAATGTCTTTCAGCGCGTAGGGGATGCCGTGAAACGGTCCCATATCCATGCCGGCCTTTCGCTCGGCGTCGGCGCGGCGCGCATCGCCGCGGGCACGCTCAGGCGTCAACAGGACAAAGGCATTCAGGGCGGGATCGTGCGCGGCGATACGATCCAGCGCGTTGTTGGTCAGTTGGATCGACGTCACCGTTCCGTCGCGCAAGGCGCGACCCATCGCGGCGATCGAAAGATCGGCGGTGTCCATCACAGGCCTCCCGGCCGGGTCAGGCGGAAGACGTTGGAGGGCTCGTCGGTGTAAGCGTAGCGGTCGTGCAGCAGCGCCATCTGTTCGCGGAAGTCCGCGTAACTGGCAAGCACGGTGGCGCGCCGCTGCTCGGGCACGGTCAGTCCGGCGCGGCGCATCAGGACGTCGAATTCGGCGGCGAGGTCTGCTGGTGACGGCATGGCTGCTTCTCCTGTCGAGCCGATTATGCACCGATCTCCGTCCTCGGCCAGACGGGGGAATGGGAGCCGCGCGATTCGACCGCGCCAACAGGTTCCCTTCCCTCCCCCAAACCGATCAGCGGCCCGCGGTAAACGGCTCGATCAGGTCGCCCGATTTGAATGCCTCAGGCAGCAGCACCACTTCGGTATCGGGGTTTTCGAACTGGGCGAGATCATTCCCCTTGATGTTGCGGAATTGTGTCCATAGCAGCCGCGATTCGGCCCACTCGCCGTCCTTGCCATAGGCGATATCGCCAACGATGGTCTTGAACGAATGGGTCCGCAGATAATCGGCCAGCTTCCCGTCGTCGAGCGTGCCCGCGCCCGTTACCGCCTGTTCGAGGACCTGCATCCGGGCATACGCGAAAGGCGGAAAGAAAACACCAAGGGGATCGACGCCCTCAGCCCCGGCACGGGCGCGATAGGTTTTGAGAAAGCCCATCACGCCGGGGGTGCGGAGTTTCGGCGCCGGAATCCATTGTTCGATGATCACCACGCCATTCATCAGCGGACCGAGCTGGGTTTTCATGGCGGCGGTCGCGGTGCCAACCAGGGCGCCGCCAAACAGGCGCGAGGTAAACCCCATTTCCGCCGCCGCGCGCAGGATGCCCGCGGTATCCGAGGGGTAGGACGCGACATAAACCACCTCGGGGTTGGTGGCCCTCACGGCCCGCACGATGGGCGCGTAATCCGTGGTCGTTGGCGGATAACTTTTATCGTAGACAATTTTCAATCCCACCTCGGCGGCGTTCGCGCGCGCGCCATCGGTCGCGTTACGCGAGAATTCCGCGTCCGCGCCAAGGATGGCCAGCGTGACCGGTTTCGGCTTCATCGACGCCGCGATTTCGAAGAACCCCTGAGAGAACGCCTTCTTCGGCTCCGGACCGGTCGCGATCATCGCGAAAGTGCGTGGATAATGAAACTCCGCATTGGTGGCGAGCGAGAAGATGCTCATGTAAAGTTTGTTGTGCGAAATCACCACCGGCATGGCCGGAACGACCATGTTCGTGGCGTAACCCGACAGCACGAGATCCACCTTATCGACGTCCAGCAACTTCACATAAAGGCCCGGAACATTGGTTGGATTGCTTTGGTTATCGTAGAAGACCAGCTTCACCTGCCGGCCGAGCAGTCCGCCTTTGGCGTTGATTTCCTCAGCCCATATCTGCGTCGCCACAATGCCGGATTTACCGACCGCGGCCAGGCTTCCGGTCAGCGCCTCCGCGAACCCGATCAGGATCGGTCCGGTCTGGGCTGTGGCGGTTCGCGTCATCGCGCCGGCGGCGATGACACCCAAAGCGGCACGGCGTCCAATTTTTGTGCGCATACGCTTCCTCCTGTCCCATCGACCGAGGGATTTGGCACCGACGGTAGCAGACATTTGGCTGTCGGCTATACTCCCCGCCGGACGGGAGAAAACATCGATGAAATTCGGCTTTTGCCTCATGAGCGACGTGACCGAAATCGGCTTTTTCCGCCACGTCGAGTCCTTGGGCTATTCCTCGGTCTGGGTCGCCGACAGTCAGATGCTGTTTTCGGATTGTTACGCCGTGCTGGCGCTCGCGGCGCGGCAAACGACCCGGTTGCGCATTGGCCCGGGGACCGCGATCTGCGGCACGCGCATCCCGCCGGTTCAGGCCGCCGCCATGGCCACCATCAACGCGATCGCGCCCGGCCGCGTTTTCCTGGGCATGGGCACCGGCAATACCGCGATGCGCACCATGGGCCAGAAACCCATGAAGATGGCGGATTACTCCGAGTATTTGCGGGTTCTGGCGGCACTCCTGCGCGGCGAAACCGTGGATTATACGTTCGAGGGCGTGACGAAACCGGTGAAACTGCTACATCGCGAGGACCGCGGCATGCGGCTCGACCCGCCGATCCCGCTTTATGTCTCGGGTTTCGGGCCGCGCGCCATGGCGCTGGCGGGTGAGCATGGTGACGGCATCATCTTCGCGATACCTCCACGTGGCGTGCCTGTCGCCCAGGCTCTGGGCCATGCGCGGCAAGGCGCGGCGCGGGTCAACCGGAATCTGGACGGTTTTCGCAATGCCTCGCTCACCAGCGTGTTCGTGTTGGAAAAGAATGAAGCGGTGGATTCCGACCGCGTGAAAGCGGCGATCGGTCCCAACGTGATGGCCAGTGTTTATTACTTTTACGACACGGTCCACGAGACCGGCATTCAACCGCCGCCGTTCCTCGACCGCATTTGGGGGCCATATTGCAAGCTGGTGGAGGAAACACCGCCGGAACATCGGCATTTCCGCACGCACGAAATGCACTACACCGGCCTGCATCGTGGTGAGGCGGCGCTGATCGACGAACAATTGATCCGCGACACCTGCCTGATCGGCACAGCGGACGAACTGGTCGAACGAATTCGCGAACTGGAACACGACGGGCTGGAGGAACTGGTCTTCGCCATTGGCACCGATGCGAAATGGCGCCTCGCCGAGGATTTCGCCCGTCAGGTCATGCCCCGGTTGTAGCGCCTTCCGGACTGGTCGAATCGCCTCCCCCCCCCCATCGTGGCGCGGCTGGACCGCATAGGCATCAGGATAACAAAGGACCGCGGACGAATATTCTCTTGTCATCGTCATGGCCCGGCGTGTCCGGGCCACCCGTTGCGGTACTGTGCTGAAATGGGTGGCCCAGACCAACCGGCCCATGACAGTATATGGGCCGTCGCCTATGCCATCGGGATTGGCACCGAACCCTTCAACATCAGCCTGAACAAATACCGCCGCTCGTTCATATCGTAATCGGCGTTCGCCTGGTGCATCACGCTGCGATTGTCCCAGATCACCCAATCGCCCTGGCGCCAATTGTGACGGTACTCGTATTTCTTCTGCGTCGCGTGTTCCATGAGTTCGCCGATCAGCGCAAGCGCTTCAGTGTCGCCCATCCCCTCGATCGCTTCGATCCGCACGGGATTAAGATACAGCGCCGGACGTCCGTTATCCGGATGGACGTGCACCAAAGGATGAATGCCGGGCGGCGGAATTTGCTTCGCGCTGTCCTCATGCAGCCCGGTCAGTTCCCGAGGGCTGTATTTACTTTGATAAACATGGCGCGCGCGAAGTGGCTTGATCCGCTTCTTCATCTCCGCGCTCAGATCGTCGTAGGCTTGGTGCATATCGGCATATTGGGTATCCCCGCCACGACCTGGCAACGAAACGGTGAACAACATCGTGGCCTTGGGCGGCGCGGGATGATTCGAGTGATCGGTGTGGAACGTCTCCCCGGGGATGATGCGTTTGCCGTTTTTGAACTGGTCGTTGGAGACATAGTACACGTCGGGATGGCCGGGCACGTGGTGCTCGCGTTTGTCGTGCTGTTGCAACTCGCCAAACACCAGCGCGGCGCGTTTATATTCCTCGGGCGTAAATTTCTGATCGCGCATCACCAGCACGTGGTACTTGGCCCAGGCGTCGTTGAGCGCGAATTTTGTTTCGGAGTCGACGGGTTGGGTGAAATCGATGCCCACCACCTCGGCGCCATTTTGTTCCGTCAGCGGTGTGATTCGATACGAAGCCATGATCGGCCCTCCCCTTGCGAGCCGGAACGCCAGGTCGGCCGGAGGGGCGGCGTCAAGAAAGCCGGCGCTTCAGGGTTTCGTTGACCAGCGCGGGATTGGCCTTTCCGGCCATGGCCTTCATCACCTGACCGACGAAGAAGCCGAACAATTTGTCCTTACCGGAGCGGTATTCGGCCACCTTGTCCTGGTTCGCGGCGACGATCTTGTCCACGGCGGCGTCAATCGCGCCGGTGTCGGTAACCTGGCGCAGCCCTTTCTCGTCCACGATGGCAGCGGGATCAGCGCCGGTTTCGAGCATCGCCTCAAACACGTCCTTGGCGATTTTGCCGTTGATCGTATTGTCCGCCATCAGATCAAGCAGTTTTCCCAACTGATCCGCGCTGACCGGCGTATGCTCGATCGTGCGCCCCATGCGGTTCAGCGCCGCGAAGAAATCCCCGGTCACCCAGTTCGCGGCGAGCTTGGGATCGCGTCCCTTCGCCACCGTCTCATAGAACAATGCCGTCGCCTGTTCCGCGACCAGCACGCCCGCGTCATAAACGCTGAGGCCATAATCGCCGATGAAACGAGCTTTCTTCGCGTCCGGCAACTCCGGCAACCGCGATTTCAAATCGTCGATCCATCCCTGTTCCAGCACCAGAGGCAGCAGATCGGGATCGGGGAAATACCGGTAATCGTGCGCGTCCTCCTTCGAGCGCATCGGCCGCGTTACACCACGCGCGCTGTCGAACAAGCGGGTTTCCTGCCGCACTTCCTGGCCGCTTTCCCACACGTCGACCTGGCGCAGCGCCTCGACCTCCACCGCCTGCATCACGAAGCGGACGGAGTTGACGTTCTTGATCTCGCAGCGTGTCCGGTACTCTTCACCCGCCTTGCGCACGGATACGTTCACATCCGCGCGCAGCGAGCCTTCCTCCATGTTCCCATCGCAGGTGCCCAGGTAACGCAGGATCGAGCGCAACTTCCGGACATAGGCGCCGGCTTCCTCGGGCGAACGAATATCCGGTTCCGAAACGATCTCCATCAACGCCACGCCTGCGCGGTTGAGGTCGATGAACGTCTTCGTGGGATGCTGATCGTGCAACGACTTGCCGGCGTCCTGTTCCAGATGCAACCGTGTCACGCCAATCGTCCGGGTGGAGCCATCTGCCAGTTCGATCTCGATCTCGCCTTTGCCAACGATGGGATGCTCGTACTGGCTGATCTGATATCCGGCCGGCAGATCGGCATAGAAATAGTTTTTCCGGTCGAACCGGCTGACCTTGTTGATCTGCGCGTTCAAACCCAGTCCGGTGCGAACCGCCTGTTCGACGCAGACACGGTTGATGACCGGCAGCATGCCCGGAAAAGCCGCGTCGACGTAACTGACCTGCGAGTTCGGCTCGGCCCCGAACGCCGTCGCCGCGCCCGAGAACAGCTTGGCGTTGCTGGTCACCTGAGCGTGGACTTCCAGGCCCACGACGACCTCCCATGGGCCGTCGCGGCCAGCAATCGTATACTCGGACCTGGACATGACAAATCTCCGCGTGGGCGTCGTGGCCGCATCATAACAGGATTCCTTCGCCGCTGTGGAAGCCAGTTTCGAACGAACGATGGCGCGCGAGAAATCCCGCGCCGCGATCGGACAAGGTGTTCTGGCGGAGGGCCGGTCGAGGCGGATTGCGCCACACCGCCGCCCTCGAAACGGCCGTTTTCTCCCCATCGAACAGATTTCCTGTTGCATGGTCCTCGTCACAGGGCCGAGACTGCGTCGCCGCGACTTTGGGATCTGGTCTTTTCGAGCAGTGGGACACGCCCCATGTCTCGCGAGGATCGGGGCAACCCGGTAGCCTCAACCAGCACGACGATGAGCAGGGAACGCATGGCACGCAATCTGTATTTCGAATTTGGCCCCGACGTCGCCGAACGGCTCCACAAGCTCACTGCTCGCTATGGGGAGACCAGTCCGGAAGCGACCGTTGCGAGAGCCATTGGGCTGCTTGAGGCGATCGAACCTTACCTGCATGAGGGACTTCTGACAGTCATCGACCCTAAGGCGCCCTCGGACAGCGCGGAGGATCGTGAGATCGATCTGCTCTTTGATGGCGCTACCAAATCGGCTCCCATACCCCAAGCCGCGTGACCGAAACATCGCCGGATCGCAGTCTCCAGCAGATGGACGGTGTGCCGCCTCGCCGGCGCCGCCCGGTCCGGGTCGAACCAGTTGCCACCAGCCAAACCGCGCCATTCGACACCGCTCCCCTGGAACCGGCGCCCGCGGGACTTCGCCGATTGGAGGCTGAGGATCGATTTCGCCGGGACGAAGCACGGAAACTACTGAAGTTCTTCTACTCGACCAACATTGCCGTATTTGGCTTCGTCCTGGTGGCGTGGGTGGTTCAGACCTGGTTCGTAGCAGGTTCCGCCGTTGGGTCGCCCCTGATAACAGAACGCGTCGTGCTCGCACTCATCGGTGGGTCGGTCGTCCAGCTTGGCACGCTCGCCGTCGCGGTTGGCCGTGGACTGTTCCGTTCCGCCTAACGTCCCGCGCGTAACGTTGGCAAAGCGATGAACCCCGCGGCGCGTTCCAGCGCGGTAGCGACCGCGAACATCGTTTCCTCGTCGAACGAGCGCGTGATGACCTGCAAGCCAAGCGGCAACCCGTTGGCATCCAACCCCGACGGCACCGAGATCGCGGGCACTCCCGCTAAATTGGCTGGAACCGTGAACACATCGTTCAGGTACATCTTGATCGGGTCGTCCATCTTTTCCCCCTGTGCGAACGCGGCCGAGGGTGCGGTCGGTGTCAGCAGCGCGTCGACATCCGCGAAAACATCGGTGAAATCCCGAAGAATCAATGCCCTCACCTTCTGCGCCCTTAAATAATACGCGTCATAATACCCCGCCGACAAAACATAGGTGCCGATCATGATCCGGCGCCGCACCTCGGCCCCAAATCCTTCCGCGCGCGTGCGCTCATAAAGATCCTGGAGATCCGCCCCATTCGCGCGCAGACCAAATCGAACCCCATCATAACGCGCGAGATTCGACGACGCCTCCGCGGGCGCGACAATGTAATATGTGCCCAGCCCATACTTCGTGTGCGGCAGCGAAACGTCGACGATCTCGGCCCCCGCGTCGCGCAGCCAGCCCACGCCTTGTTGCCACAACGCCTCAATCTCGCCTGGCATCCCGTCGGAGCGGTATTCTTTTGGCACCCCGATCCGCAGCCCCTTGATAGGGCGCTCGCACGCCTTCTCAAAATCCGGCAGCGCGACATCCGCGCTGGTCGAATCCTTCGGGTCGTGCCCCGCCATCGACCCCAGCACAATCGCCGAATCCCGTACCGTTCGCGCGAACGGCCCAGGATGGTCGAGCGAGGAGGCGAAGGCCACGACACCCCAGCGCGAGCAACGCCCATAGGTCGGCTTCACCCCCACCAATCCGCAAAACGACGCCGGTTGGCGGATCGATCCACCGGTATCCGTCCCGATCGCCCCCATCGCCAGCCGAGCCGCTACCGCCGCCGCCGAGCCACCGGACGATCCGCCCGGCACCAGCACGGCGCTTTCATCCTGCCGCCGCTTCCACGGATTCTCCACCGGACCAAAATGCGAGGTCATGTTCGAGGAGCCCATCGCGAACTCATCCATGTTCGCCTTGCCCAGAAACACCGCGCCATCGCGCAGCAAATTTTCCGTCACGGTGGATTCATAAGGCGGAATGAACGGCATCAGGATTTTGCTGCCCGCCGTCGTGCGCACGCCCTTCGTGCAAAACAAATCCTTGATCGCCATCGGAATACCCAGCAGCGGCCGCGTATCGCCCTCCGCCAGCGCCTTATCCGCCGCCCGCGCCTGGTCCATCGCCTGGGCGTGTCCCACCGACAGATAGGCGTTCAGCCGCGGGTTGAGCGCCTCGATCGCGTGCAGATGCGCCAGTGTCAGCTCCACGGCGGTGAAAGTCCCGGCGCGGAGGCCGTCGCGAGCCTCGACGATCGTCAGGTCGGTCAGCGCGCTGGTCATTCGACGACTTTCGGCACCGCGAAGAAATCGCGATTCCGGTCGGGGGCGTTGAACAGGATACGCTCGGGGTAGCCGCCGTCGGTGACCACGTCCTCCCGCATCTTCAGCGCCATATGGGCGGCGCCGGCCAGCGGTTCGACACCCGAAACATCGACCTCATTCAGTTGTTCGATCCACCCGAAGATGGCGTTGAGTTCGCCCTGAAGCTTGTCGACTTCGGCGTCCTCGACACGAATGCGGGCGAGCGTCGCGATGCGCCGTACGGTGGCGGGGTCGAGCGCCATGGGGCGGTCATGTCCTTGGTTGTGAATGAGGCGCGGACCATAGCCACGGGCGGACCGGGGTTCAACTCGCTTATGGGCGGAGCAGGCTAATTTGACAAAGTCACATTCGGGCCTGGCTACGATTCCCATTCTATCCTATCAGAATCGGACAGAGAACACACGCATGGATTCGCTGTGTTCCAACCGATCGTTGGCGTGGAGGGCGAAATGAAGCTTGTAATTCGTCAGGTAACCGTATGCGCGGATGATGGCTGACCGGATCGTTGGTCGAGGGCATCGCC
>SHWL01000085.1 GCA_009693865.1 Acetobacteraceae bacterium
ATCGCGCCGCCTTCCTCTCCACGTCATGGTTCGGCTCGACCGGACCATCCGAAGCGGCACTGTACCGCGACCGATGGTCCGGTCGAGCCGAACCATGACGAGGGGAGGCTGGTGCCCGATCGAAGCGTTTATCTTTGGGCGTCGCCTAACGGTGCTCCTGCTGTGCCTCGCGCTTCTCGCCTCGCCCGCGACAGCATGGGCGGCCATCGCCTCATTTGACCTCGGAAACGATCTACCGCCGGTGATCGAGGACACGACAAAGGCGGCGAATTGCACGGTGACATATCTGGTCACGGACATCACGACCAACGATACGATCGCGGTGCGCATGCGGATGACGTCCGCGCCGAATGACCGGCCGGAAAACGGCGTCATGCCCTGCCCTCGGGATATCCCGCCCCGCGTGGCCGCGAGAGCGCTCGAGGCCTGCGGCGTGCGCGCCGCCGATCGGAAAACCTGCGTCTTCGCCGATATGGCGCGGGACTTCATCAGCCGGCCGACCGTCAACAGCACGGCGGAGAACACCTCGCGCTGCGCATCCGATCAGGCGACCGATATCGGGATCGCGTGCGGAACGTCCGGCGATGCGCAGATTTGCGGAGTCGCATGCGGCATCGGCCCCGAGGCCGCGGCCGCGGCGGCCATGACAAGATGCGAGGCGAAGCATCTGACACAATGCAAGCTTACCGGCTCGCTGCCCGTGCTGGCGCCAAGATAACGGCGAGTTCCGCGGCGATCAGACGGGAGTGCGCGATTTGCGCCGGCTCATTCAAATGGTCGGGCGTATCGAAAAACGCCGACCGGGGATAACGCGCCCGATCCCCGGGATCGATGAAACGGCCGCCGTTTTCGATGAAGACCGCGCGGATTGCCGCCCTCGCGGCATCCGGCACCGGGGAATCGGCGAACCCGGCCGGCAAGCCACCGACAGCGAGAATGCCGTGTCTCGCGGCCCATCGCACGAAAGCGCCGACTTCCGCGGTGCCGTCACCGGCCGGGATCCGGACCGCGTCGTGGTGGCGTGGCATGACGATGGCCAGATGGGCGGTGTTCACCCGGCCCAGGCCGGCACCGTGGCCAACGTGATCGCCCCAGGCGTTACGGGAGCCGACGCCGGCAGCGCGCGGATCGACGAATCCCGCGCGCACCAAAGCGGTTTCGATCAAACTCATCGCCAGGCCGCGCGGTCCAAAGGCAAACACGGCCCCGGCCCAACGGTCCGGCGGCAGCTTGGCCAGTGTTTCCCGGTCGTGGCGGAACATGATCGCCGCGTCGGGTCCCGAAGCGGCCGCCGCTCGGGTGCGGGTGTATTGCGCTTCCTCCAACGGCAAATAGACAATGTCACCGGGGCGCAACAACGGTCGCCAGCGGGCGAACAGATAATCGAGCCCGATTCCGACCGCGATGCCCGCGTTCACGCATTGTAGCCCGAGTAACGGCTCCATGGTTTCACAGCGATGCGAATAGGGGCCGTTGGAGCCGGCGATGATGACCAGCTTTGGACCATCTGCCGTGGCACCGCGGGCCAATCCCGATTCGATCTGATGCCGGAACATACCCAGGGACAACGGCCGGTCCAGCACCACGCCGAACAGGACCGCATAAAGCAGCAACGATGCCAGGCATGGCCATAAAATCCGCCGCGCCATTGTCAGAACCGGAAATAGAGGAACGGCGCCACCCTTGGCGCGAAGAACAGCGCCTGCGCGGTGAACGCGAACCCGGTCGTCAAAGCCCAGGACCGGCCGCGTTCGGACATCGCGTGGATATTGGGCAGCGCAAGGACGATGAACCAACCCAAGCCGAGGCAGGCGGTGACCTCGGGGAAGCTCAACGTCCGGGCGTCGCCAAGGAACGGCAGCACCGGGACCTGGGTCACGATCCACGCGAGCGGTGGGAAGAAAGCCACGATCATCGCGGGCAGAGCGGCTCCGTTCGCGCCGGCCATGGCCCATAGCATGGCCCAGGCTGTTTCAAGATTCGCGGCGCGGAAGGGAACCCAGGCGAGGATCACCACCAACAGTGTCAACGCCTGCGCCAAACGCTCGGGCAGGTGCCGGCCGCTTCGCCGGAAGGCCGCGTGAACCGTGAGAAAGACCCCGTGCAACCCGCCCCAGACGACGAACTGCCATGCCGCCCCGTGCCACAGTCCGCACAGCAGCATCGTGGCCAGCAAGTTGAAGATCCGCCATCCCGGCCCCACTCGGCTGCCGCCCAAAGGAATGTAAACGTAATCGCGGAGGAACAGACCGAGGGTGATATGCCAGCTTCGCCAGAAGTCCGCGATGTTCCTGGCCTGGTAGGGGCTGTTGAAATTCAATGGGAACCGGACGTTCATCATCCGCGCCAACCCGATCGCCATGTCGGAATACCCGGAGAAGTCGAAATAGATTTGCAGCGCGTAAGCCAGGGTCGCGTACCACGCCTCGAACAACGTCAGCGTTTCTCCCCGCGCGGCGGCGTCGAAGCCGGTATCGGCGAAGCCGCCGAACATATCCGCCAGCACGAGCTTCTTGCCCAGGCCAAGCAGGAAAATCACCAGACCGGCGCTGAGATTTTCTGCTCTCGCCGTCGCCAGTCCCTGGGCTTGAAGTTGCGGTACTATGTCGCCCGGCCGCACCAGGGGACCGGCGATGAGATGGGGGAAGAAAGTAATGAACGCGGCGCAATGCAACAGATCGGTCTCGCGATCGGGGGCATGATATGAATCGGCCAGCGACACGATCTGTTGAAACGTGAAAAAGCTGATCGCCAGAGGCAGCGCGATTCCAAGCGGTGCCTGATCCGGCGCGGCCAGCTCCAGCAAGAAATCGGCGTATTTGAACCATCCCAGCGCACTCAGATTGAGGACGATCCCGCCGGTCAGCAGGCGCCGCGCGGCTTGCGCCGATCCGGCGCGCCGTAGCACGCGGATGCGCTTCGCCAGCATGTGGTTGATGAGGATCGAACCGATCAGCAACGGGACGAAACGCGCGTCCCACCATCCATAAAAGACCAGGCTCGCGGCGACCAGCCAGCGCAACGCCCAGACCGTCCCGCCTACTCGGCCCGCGAGGAAGAACCCCCCGAGGCAGATGGGCAGAAAGGCGAGAACGAACGCATGTGAATGAAACAGCATGGCACGCGCGGATGATGCCCGCGAAGGGGTGAAGGAAGGGTTAATCAGGCATGCGAATTCGCGGTTCCGGACGCGCGCGGACGCCCCGATGGTAACTGTTCGCGATGTGGTCGAAGGATATTGCGATAGTGGGATTGCGCTCTCGACCAAATGAAGGAAAGGTCGCGATGGCGCGACGCCAGAGGAAACAGGGGAACAGACATCATGTCCAGGTTCGCACATCGCGGCGATACGGATCGAATTCAGATCGATCGACGCAAAAACCAGTTGACCCGCGCAACGCGCATCGCGACCCGTTGGGGCGGCGGCGCCACACGAGCCCTCATCGCGATATCGGGGTTGGCGCTCGTGGCGGCCTGCACCGTGAAGGAGACCGTGGTTTACAGAAACGCCCCGGCCGCTGTGTCCGCGTCACCACAGTTTTCCGGTAGTGGGGTCTGGGCCAGTCACCAGGTCGTCGGGACGTGCACAACCAACGCGACGCGCGGCGGTCTCCCGCTCCCATCCGGCCAGCTATGTTGCAAGGCGAACATCGTATCGCCAGCCGGCAGGAACTCCCAGAATTGGACCCTGTACTACCCGGGAACCGGCCCGGGGAAGCGGATTCCCGTGATCAATGCCAGCTCGAGTGCCAGGGACGATTCGCACATCAACCGTTACTACTGCACGCCTCGGTGATATTAACGACGGAAGCATGATTTTGAGCACGCGATAAACGGAGCTACGGGAAGGACAAATGCCGGGGGTCGTCCGAGGAAACTCATGACACCCCGGGCCGCGCCCCATCCGCCTCGGAAAAACCATCGGCAGTCAGGTGTTCCTCACCGCCGCGTTCGATGGTAGCCAACGCCCGTCATGACCGAAGACCTGCCGAACCTTGCCCTGCTGCCCGCGGGCCTGCGCGACCTGTTGCCGCCCGACGCCGAAACCGAGGCCTCGGCGGTGGAGGCGTTGATGGATGTCTTCGCCGCCCATGGTTACCAGCGCGTCAAACCGCCGCTGCTTGAGTTCGAGGCCAGTTTACTCGCCGGCTCGGGCGCCGCGGTGGCCGAGCAAACGTTTCGCCTCATGGACCCCGGCAGCCAGCGCATGATGGGGCTGCGCGCCGACACCACGCCGCAGGTGGCGCGGATCGCGACGACGCGGCTGGCGAATGCGCCTCGGCCATTGCGCCTGTCGTACGCGGGCCAATGTTTGCGCGTCCGCGGCTCCCAGATCGCGCCGGACCGCCAGATCGCGCAGGCCGGAATCGAGCTGATAGGCCATGACAGCCCGGAGGCGGATGCGGAGATTGTTCTGGTCGCGGCCGAGGCGCTGGCGGCGGTCGGGCTGAACCGGATCAGCTTCGATCTGACCCTGCCGATGCTGACCCCGACTTTGATGGATGAGGCCGGGATCGTGGGCGCCGAACGCACCGCTTTGGCTCGCGCGCTGGACCGCAAGGACGCCGCCGGGGTTGCCTCGCATGGTGGCGTTCTCGCACCCGTGCTGACGGAACTGCTGTTGGCCTCGGGGACCGCCGACCGGGCGCTGGCGACCTTGCGAGCCGTGAAACTGGGGGCTCATGGCGGTGCCTTGGCCGCGCGCCTCGCCGATGCCGTCGCCGCGATCCGCGCCCGCGACCCCGCGCTGCTGTTGACCGTCGATCCCGTCGAGTTTCGCGGGTTCCGTTACGAAAATGGTGTCTCCGTCAGCATCTTCGCGCCCGGCAAGCACGAGGTGCTCGGCCGTGGCGGCCGTTACATCTGCGGCGAGGCGGAGCCCGCGACCGGGTTGACGCTCTATCCCGACGCCATCCTGCGGGCGGCCCCGAAGCGGGAAGCCCGGCCGCGGGTGTTCATCCCGGCCGGCGCCAGCCAGGCCCAGGCGGCGGCTTTGCGCAATGAAGGCTATGCGACCGTGGCGGCTTTGTCCGCGGTGCCTGACGAACTGGCGGAAGCCGCGCGAGTGGGCTGCACGTATGTGCTGCGCGATGGTAATTTGCAGCCGCTCGTTTCGAAAACTCACACCGGAGGCTGACGCGTGACAAATGTCGCCGTGATCGGCGCCCAATGGGGCGACGAGGGCAAGGGCAAGGTCGTGGACTGGCTCGCCAGCCGCGCCGATGTCGTGGTGCGCTTTCAGGGCGGGCACAACGCGGGCCATACGTTGGTTGTTGGCAACGAGACTTATAAGCTCTCGCTGCTGCCGTCGGGCCTGGTGCGCGGCAAACTCGGCGTAATCGGGAATGGCGTCGTGGTCGACCCCGAGGCGTTGTTGGCCGAAATTGCCCGCGTCCAGGGGCAAGGGCTGAAAGTTTCACCTGAAACATTGAGAATTTCGGAAAGCGCGACGCTGATCCTGCCGTTCCACCCGGCGCTGGATAAAGCGCGGGAAGCCGCGCGCGGCGACGCCAAAATCGGCACCACCGGCCGCGGCATCGGTCCGGCCTATGAGGACCGCGTCGCCCGCCGCGCGATCCGTGTCGCCGATCTGGCCGAGCCCGAAACGATGGCGCTCAAGCTGGACGAGTTGTTGCGCCACTATAACACGCTGCTGCGCGAACTCGGCGTCGAGACCTTCACCAAAGAGGCGATGCTCGCGCATTTGCTGGCCCTGGCGCCAAAAATCCTGCCTTTCGCCGAACCGGTATGGGAACGGCTGGACACGCTGCGCAAGGAGGGCAAACGCATCCTGTTCGAGGGCGCGCAGGCCGTAATGCTGGATGTCGATCACGGCACGTATCCGTTCGTCACGTCCTCCAACACCGTCGCCTCTGCCGCCGCCTCCGGTTCCGGCGTCGGTCCCTGGGCGGTCGGCTTCGTGTTGGGGATCGCCAAGGCATACACGACGCGGGTCGGCTCGGGGCCCTTTCCGACGGAACTTTTCGACGAGACCGGGCGGAAATTGGGCGAGCGGGGGTTCGAGTTCGGCACCGTGACGGGGCGGCCCCGGCGGTGTGGGTGGTTCGACGCGGCGATGGTGCGCCAGGCAGTGAAGATCGGTGGAATCCAGGGGTTGGTGCTGACGAAGTTGGATGTGCTCGATGGGATGCCGGAACTGAAAATCTGCACCGGTTACCGCATCAACGGCGAACGGTCGCGCCATCTGCCGGCGGGCATGGCGGCGCAGGCGGCGGCGCTGCCCGAATACGAAACGATCGAGGGCTGGTCGGGCTCCTGCCGCGGCGCTCGATCCTGGGTCGATTTGCCGGCCCAGGCGATCAAGTATGTGCGGCGGATCGAGGAACTGGTGGAGGCGCCGATCACGCTGGTGTCCACCAGTCCGGAGCGGGACGATACGATCATGGTGCGCGATCCGTTCGAGGGGTAGGGGGTCTCTGGGTTGTTCGATTCCAGCCACCATATTTCCTGATACCATGGGAGTTCCCTCGGCTCTGCCGGGGAGGCAGTAGAAGTTTGACATTTCAAGGGGTGGTCTCCGTCCATCCATCGATGAAACTCCGGTTCGTGAGCCGCCAAAGCACACGCACAATGGAGTTCCATCAATCCGCGTTCAGGTATCGGAAGCGCCACTGGGCATCCTGTTCAAGTTCAGCGTTCAGATGCTCGTGACGCGGGTCCATGCCATCTTCGGTCAGGGCCCGAAGCTCGTCGTCGTTCAAATCCTCTGTTCTGTACACCGCGCGATCACGCCGCTTCAGGCGCCGATATTCCTCCACCGCCAGCACCACAAGGTGATCACGGCCGTTGCGGGTAATCGACAGAGGCTGCTTCAGCGCCTCGTCCTGGTAGCGTCCAAAGTCACGCTGGAACTCAGAGGCAGATACCTTCAGCATGTTCGTCCAATCCCGGTCACGCCAGCCCAAGGAACAGCGCGAGCAGACGGTTCACAGTTTGCATTGTCGCGGCATCGGCGTGCCCCGCCACGGCGCCAATACGCTCGCGGCGGGACGTCTGAGGTTTGTCGATCTGGATTTGCGATGGGCGTTCCAATCCGCTGCCGGGTCCGATATCGATGCGGAGCAACGGCGCCTCGATCAGATGACTCGTGATCGGCAGGACAGTGACAGAGGGGTGATCGTGGAACGAAGATGACTGAATGACCAGTGCTGGTCTCGGTTTGCCATAATCGCCGGGCAACGAGACGACAACGATGTCACCGCGTATCATCGGCGGTCGATTCCCACGAAACGGCCTCCCAGGCATCGTCCTCGGCCCGGCTGGCCGCGGTTTCCCGGTCACGGATAAGTCGTGACTGCCGCCGGCATTCCTCAGCGAAACCGGGCGCGCGAGTGTCCGGCACCCAAATCTGTACCGGACGCAAGCCCTGACCGCGCAGCTTATCTCTGCGCCGCGCAACACGCTCAGCCGTGGACAAAAGGTTGCTCATGAGGGATCTCCTGCCGTTACATGTAGCGTAACCTCGGAGGAATTGCACGACCAATCTCCGCAAGGGATATCGGTTGCCGCACGGCCCTTCCCCCCGCGTGAATCTCCGTGCTTATCGTTGGCATTGGCAGGGACACGCGAAAGGACCCACCCTCATGAAATTCGGCTACTTCACCCTCAGCGACAACGGCTACCGCGACAATCCCCGCACCGCCAACCAGTTCGTCGCCGACATCGTCGCCGAAGCCATCGAGGCCGACCGCCTGGGCATGCACTCCGCCTGGATCGGCGAGCACCACTTTTCCACCCTGGGCGTGTTATCCTGCCCCGACCTCGCGCTCGCCTATATCGCGGCGCGCACGCAACGAATCCGCCTCGCCCCCGCCGTGACCGTGCTACCGTTGCACCACCCGATCCGGGTCGCCGAACAATGGGCCAGCCTCGATCTGCTCAGCGGCGGACGCGTCGATTTCGCCGCCGGCCGAGGTTACGACCGCCGCGAATACGAGCCCCTGGGCGCCGACTTCGACAACAACCAATCGGTCTTCGAGGAAGGAATGGAACTCGTCCGCCGCCTATGGGACGCGGAGGGCCCGATCTCCCATCACGGTCAACACTACAACTTCGACGACATCTCGATCACGCCAAAGCCCGTGCAACGCCCACTGCCCGCCTACGTCGCTTCGTTCTCAAAACCCTCCATCGAACTCGCGGGGCGTTTGGGTTGCGGGCTGATCGTGGCCCCCTTCGCCGCCGCGCTGAGTTTTGGCGGCCTGCGCCAGGTGTCCAGCCTGTATCAGGAGACTCTGGCCCGCCACGGCAAACCCCGCGGGCGCATGATGTGCAGCTATTTCATCCATTTCGCTGACACCCCGGCCGAGGAAGCCGCCGCCCGCGCTCGCCAGATCCGCTACTACCAGGAATGCGTCATCCCAGCCTTCCCCGGCGATCCCGCCACCGCTCCCCCCAGTTACCGCTACTTCATCGACATGGTCGCCCGGCTCCGCACCGTTCGTCCCGAGGACCTGGGTGAGAATTCGGTCCTGATCGGTTCCCCCGCCCGCATTTCGGACAGTCTTCGCAAGGTCCAGGACGCGGGCATCGACGAGGTCATCCTGTATTTCAACGTCGGCCTGAAACCGCACGCCCAGGTGAAGGCGGAAATGGGACGGTTCATGGCGGAAGTGGCACCGGGATTCGCGGGTTAAACGCCATCCCCTTGATACCCCAAATCGTGTATGCTGCGCGGACCCGACGCCTTGAAGGAGGTCACGATGACCGCGCCCCGGTTGGAAGCATTCAGGATCGCGCGCGACCCGCCCGCACTCGTTCCCTGCACGCAGGAACGCGCCTGGATGGACGTGTTCACCGACCGGCACGCCTATCGCTGCCTGCCATTGTCGATCGCCAACACGCATGGCTGGGAACTCCTGGTCCCCGCGCCGTTCGAGGTGGAGTGGAACGGCGGCCAGGCGATCGCCGACCTGACGGTCCGCGCGATCGAACCCTTCCCCGAAGGCCTGCCGTTCGAGCATTTCGCCATGTCGAACTTCGCCCGGGGGATTGTCACGCTCCACACCGGCTATTTGTTCCGCACGCCGCCCGGCTGGAACCTGCTGACCACAGGCGCCTTCAACGAACCGCGGAAAGGGATCCAGGCGCTGACCGGGATCATCGAGAGCGACTGGCTCCCTTATACATTCACGATGAACTGGCAAATGATGGAGCCGGGCGTCGTCCGCTTCGAACGCGACGAGGTGTTCTGCACGGTCATGCCCATTCCGAAAAACTACCTGGAACAATGGGAAGTCGCGGTTCACAACCTCAGCGACGATACGGTGCTGCTCGTGGAACAGGATCAATTTCGAAAATCCCGATCCGAATTCCGCAAGCGCATGGACGACAAGGACCCTGAAGCGCTGAAACAGGCCTGGCAAAAGCACTATTTCATCGGCCAGTTTCCCGATGGCACCGCGGGCGTCGATCACGTCAATAAACTGCGCCTGAACCCCCCGGTGGACCGGCGCGGCACCCGGCCGCTGCTCGCCAAGAATGAGTCGGCGTCGGCCGAGGTGTCCGATTTGTTGCGGCGGGCGACGATCCAGCAGTGGCGGCGCGACAGTCTGCTGGATCGGCTCGATCATCAGCAGGACGACGCGAACCGGACCGGCCGCCAGCGCCTGCGGGACGGCGTGCTGACCCCATCGCCCGCGACCGTCAGGATCACTGCGGATCTGGACCTGGACCCGGAGGCGCTCGACTTCATCTGGGAGCCAAATTTCCTGACCCCGGCGGAATGCGCGTTGCTGATGGAAACCGCGGATGCGCTGGCGGGTAAACAGCGGGTCGAAGGCGTCCCCGACGAATTCTGGAAGGGTCGAATTCTGCAATTCGGCGACGTGCTGCTGGACCGCCCAGGGGCGGCGGCGTTGATGCGCGACGCGCAGCGAAGGGTGACCGAACGGTTACGGAAGTTCTACGAGCTGACCGTTCCGGTATTCGCCGATTGCGTGCAACTGGTGCGTTGGCGTCCCGGCATGTCGATGCCCACTCACGCGGATCGCGCCAACGCCAGCGGCAGTCCGCACGCCTTCGCGTACCGCGACTTCGGCAGCATCGTTTACATCAACGAGGGGTACGAGGGCGGCGAGCTGTATCTGCCGCGGCTCGATCTGGTGATCGAACCCTCGTTGGGCACGCTGGTTGCCTTCACCGGCGGTTGGCACCACGAGCATGGGGTAACGCGCGTGACGGGCCAGGACCGCCTGACGATGCCGGCCTTTTACACGTTCGACCCGTCGCGACGGGAACGCGACATGTATGGGCTTGGAGCGCAGATCGCGTGAACCGGTATCATTGGCCGACCGTGTCAGTGCAAGGCGCGACGCAGTTCAACTTCACCGTGTCGAAATCGGTGACAAACGCGCTTGCAATCGGCAGATTATCGGCGCCGATCAGAACCGCCAGCAGCAGCACCGCGGCGATGTAGGCCTTTCCGGACGTTCTCACGGTGGTCAACCACGGCGCGAGACCCGCGCTCAGCGCGAAGATCAGAAAATGCATGTGCGACGCATAAAGATACAAGCTGCCGCGGAACTGAAAGTCCAAATGAAACAATAAATTGGCCACCAGAGCGACGGCGAGGCCCGATGCGACGACGCGATATCGCCGATGGCAAAGACCGGCCACGGTGCCGATGGCGCAGAACGCCAGCCAGAGTGGCGCGGCGATCTGGCCAGGCACCGGAAAAGCGTATTCACGGAAGTCCCGCATATTGATGCCTTCGGGGAGCATCAGCCAGCTATAGACCGGCGACACGAACGAGAATGTGAAGAAGGTCATCAGAACCTCGCCGGCCCCGGTCCGGGGACCCTTGGTCTGCAACCACCACACATGCTTCACGGCGAGAATGGGATCCTTCAGTTCTTCCATGAGTGAATTGTACCAAACCGCGACCGCGAGGGCGGTAAAAAGGACCGCCAGAATGATACCGAAGATGAAACAGCGGCGGATGGCCCGCGCGAAGCCCTCCCACCGCCATGCGATCAGCATTTCGGCGATGAAAGTCTGCACGACGTTGGTGATGGTGGCCCCGAGAGTCATGATCCCGGCAATGTAACGGATATGGCGAAATCTGCTGGGATCGGCGATCCGGGCCTGCGCGATCACCCAGGTCAGAATAATCGAAAATCCCGCCAGTCCATAGGTTTCCGCGATGATCGACGTAAATATCTGCGTTCCGGTGACCATATAAAGCAGCGTCAACGCCGCCGCGATGGGCCGCTCGATCGAGGCCTGGCGCAAGAAGACGAAGCATAACGCGACTCCAGCGGAGCCGAATCCCGCCAATATCAGCGCCGCGGATTCCTTGGCGCTCAATCCAATCATCAGCAAAGGCCAGGCGAGCGGGCGAAGCAGAACCACCAGCGGGTGCTTGAAGTTCAGGAAATCCGGTGGCGCCGACGCGAGCGCGTCCACGGTCCTGATCGGATCGAAGTCAAATGCCAGATTGTAATAATCGAGATAAACGCCCTGGGCCAGACGAAATGCCAAAGCGCCGTACAGTCCGAAAGACAGCAAGACAAAGACCGCGACGAGACTGAAATCTTGCCGCGTCCAGTCATCTGTCCCTGTGGCTCCAGATCGCATCCCGCGACTCCTCGAATTTCAAATCATACCAGCGGTCCAAAGTGTTGCCCGGTGGCAATTCCCTTTCCACGTCATCCCCGGACTTGTTCCGGGGACCCGAAGCGGCACGGTACCGCGCCCGGCCCACGGGACGAGCCCGTGGATGACGTCAGGGGTAAGAGTCAAACCTCTGGACCCTTGGCATCACTTGTTCAACGGCCTCGCGCCAATTCACGCCGGATGCGAGGGACGTCACGGCTTTTGTTTCAAACCCCGGGCGTTTCAACGCGAATCGGCGACGAACCCAGGATAGACATATCCAATCGGGGTCGCTACCCGCGGCGTCAAATCGCCCTCCTCACCCGGCCCTTCACGGCACCCGCAGAAGCACAAAATCCGCGCCGCGGGCGACGGTCACCGAACCTGCCGGTAAATCACCTTGGAAACGGTCCGGAGCAATCAGCAGAAGGTAATCCGGCGGCTGAGCGGTTCCGGCACCCAATCCGAGCAATGGCCTGAATTCATGAATTTTGCCGACCATGGTGTTCAACTCCGCCGATCCGGGCGTCTTAAGTGGAATCTCGCCGTGGAAGGCATTGATCGGGTTCATCGACGCCACGACGCGCATCGGCTGCGTCAAAGGATTGGACCAGGTCGAAGGCACGAATACGTCACGGCCAAGCGAGGCCAGCGCCGCGACGTGCTTCAACGGTGGATGCCACAAGGCAAGTCCCGCGGCGTCGCGATAATCGATCGACGGATAGGGCGCGGCCGTCGCGGCATACAGCGTCGCGCCATCCGGGATCAGCCGGAACGCCGCAACGAACGACGCAAGGCGCGCATCGGAATCGACCCAATCGCGCGCGATCGCCACGGAGCGCGCCAGGAGCAAACCAAGCGCGCACAACCCGATCAGGCGCGAGGTCCGCCTTTCGGGCCCATCGAGGTTCGTGCTGGCGATCGCAACCAGCAGAATCGCGATCGGGAGCCGCGCATCGCCAAATTCCGATCCAAAAATGTAAAATGGCATCACCGCGAAGGTCACCGCCAGCAGACAGAGCGGCAGCACCATTGACGTGGCAAGACGGAAGCGACGCCGCCAGATCGCCAGAACAATGCCGGCCAGCAGCGGGGTCAATGTCAGTACGTCCAGCCACTCGACCGTGGTCAGCAGACTGCGCACGGCCATCAAAGGTTTCCAGGCACGCCCGCCGTGATATTCAATTCGTTGATGCGCCTCAAGAGCGGCGTGAGAGATCATGATGAAGATGATCAAAGCAATAACGAATGGAATTGCCGCTGAAGCCAGATCGCGCAACGTCGCGGCCCGATCGGTTCGCCATGTCCGCGATGCCCGTTGCAGTTCCATTCCCGCGATGACGATGCCAAATAAACCAAGCACGACCAGGTGACAGAACAGCAGCGCGACCGCCATGGCGCTCGCCCAGGCCATGTGCCACCCGGTGGCTCGCTCCCGCAGCATGACCCATCCCGCGGTCGCCCAGAGCATCAGCCCTACGCCGATGAGATAATTGAGGAACCCGTACAGGAATATCCAATTGTACAGAAAAAAGCCCGCCAGGAGGGGCCAAAGCGACAACCGGCGGTGCAGGGCCGCGTGCAAAGCGATTGTACCGGTCAGGATGAGTGTCAGCGTCAGGCCAAGAAACACCCGTCCCGCGAGAAGGGCGGGAAGCACTCGAAGCAGCGGTGCCATGACCGCGTCCATGCCGACATTGGGAAACAGGAAGCTGCTTTGTTCGTAGCGCGCGCGGAGGAAAGCCGAATTCGACAGCGATGCCAAAATATCCACGCGAGCCAAATGGAACGGATAATCGTGGAGTGGCGGAATGCTGACAGCGAACAACGGTATCAGAACGACCAAAAGGACCAGCGACACACAACCGGCAAAGCGTGTCACGCGGCGAACATCGACCATATTGGCATCCAGCGGGTCCGAACTCTCGCAGTGTGGCGCACGTCTACCAGCGGAGATCGATTGTGACAATTCGGCGGCTCAGTCCGGTTCCGAAGCGAAGCCGCGCCGTTCGCGAGGGGTTCCACCCTCAGCCCATGCCTGTCCGCGGGTGAACTTTCCTGAACTGTTTGACAACGGAAATCGCCCATGTTGGGGTCAACCCGCACGACGGATCGCCGGCCACCGGCGGGTGCCACACCGCGAAAGGTTACAATGCGAACGGAATATCCCGGCGGCGCGATGACGGAATCGCGTCGCTACGATACCGCGAAAGCCTGCCGCCTGCTGTGGCGGGCGTACGAGACAAGCAGCCTGGCGCAGCGGGCTCTGGCGGCGGTGCGCCCGCTGATCGCCCGTTTCGATCGCGTCATCGGCCATATCCCGCCCGGCGCGCACCTTTTTGACATTGGCTGCGGCAACGGAATGCTGCTCGCGCTGGCGGACTGCTACGCGGCTTCCGGGCCAGGTGTTGGAGTGGATACCAATATGGCCGCCATCGCCGCTGCCAGGGAAATGGCCGCGGCCCGATCGCTGCCCCTCATCTTTCGGGTCAGTGAAACGCCGCCGGACTGGCCGGTGGAAACGTTCGGTGCCGTGACAATGATCGACGTGCTGCACCATGTACCGGCGCCACTCCGGAAGGGTCTCATCGAAGCGGCGCTCGAACGCGTCGAGCCGGGTGGATTGTTCATTTACAAGGATATGTGCCGCCGCCCGGTGTTCCGCCGGCTATGGAACCAGTTGCACGATCTGCTCCTCGCCCGCCAACTTGTCGTGGTGGAGCCGATCGAACATGTCATTGGCTGGGTGTCACGAGCCGGCTTCGCGCCGGTTGCCTCGGAGCGTTACGTCGGGGCGGGTGTTTACGGTCACGAGCTGGAGGTCTTCCGCCGTCCCGCCGCCGCCTGATCGGACCCCCCTCACACCGCCTGAGGCGCCGCCCGCCGCCCGCCCCCTGGGCGATAGCGCGTCAGATAATCCGGCACGATCTGCTCCACCGCCATCGGGCTGAGGCCCAGATCGTTCAAGCCCAAAGCGCCGGAGGCGACGACATTGTCGTGCGCCAGCAGCCTCAACTGATCGCGGGTCAGCAACTTGCCGGGCAACCGCTCCATCAACCAGGCCTGCAACCGGACCAGCGGCACGGGCATGTTGATCAACGCCAGATCTCGGCCGGTGACTTTCAGGATGTAGGCCAACAGGTCGACAAACAGCCACACTTTCGGGCCGCCCAACTCGAACGTCTTGCCGATACTGACATCCGAAAGCAACGCGGCGAGCACGGCATCGGCGACATCGCCAGCGAACACCGGTTGCATCCGCGACGCCCCCTGGATCACCGGCATGAACGGCAGAATCCGTGACATCGCGGCGAAACGGTTAAAGAAATCGTCTTCCGGGCCGAACACGATTGAGGGCCGCAGGATGGTCGCCTCCGGGAATGCCGCGCGGACCGCCGCCTCGCCCTCGCCCTTCGTGGCGGCATAGCGGCTGTCGCTGGTGGGATCGGCCCCGAGCGCGGACACGTGGATGAGCCGCTTCACGCCCGCGGTTTTGGCAGCGGCGGCGATCCGGGCGGCGGCATCGACATGGATCGATTGGAAGCTCGCGGCACGGGATTCGGTCAGAATGCCCACCAGGTTGACCACCCAATCGGCTCCCGCGACCGCCCGTTTCACTGCCCCATCATCGGTTACCGGGGCGTGCAGCGGCACCACCTGGCCGATTGAGCCGGCGGTCTTGAGGAACAAGGCCTGCTCGGTGTCGCGCACGGCGACGCGGACGGTCTTACCGGCGCGCGCCAGGCGGCGCACCACATAGCGGCCGATGAACCCCGAGCCACCGAATACCGTCGCCACATCCGCCATCGCCGTTCGCTCCCCCGCCGCATCCTGGGCATCAGGCGGGTTTTGTCACCGCATGATGGTCCACGCCAAGGGGGGATTCTTCCGGGCATCGAATCCGGTGGGGCGCGATCAACCGGCGGCCGTGTAGCGAACCGTTTCCCAGGTCACTTTGCCGGTGAACGGTCCCCAGCCGCGGCGCGCGTTGAATTCCGGGGTGTCGAAGGCTTCTGGGCCGTCGACCTCATAAATCGCCACATAGCGGCGCGTCCCGTCCAAGCCCGGCGAAACAAACCGTTGGCCGGACCGGAAGCCGGGACAGTCGCGGATCTCAGGAAGGTGGATTTCGTTGTACCAACGGTTCCAATCGGCCTCGACCGAGGGATCGACGGTGGCGGCGACGATCAGCAGATGCGTGGCGAGCGCCATGGGGGATTCCTCCAAACGATCGGCAGAGGATATCAGTTGGGCCTGACCGGAAGCATCCATTTTCGTTCCCGCCGCCGCACCTTAACCGGAACCGGATTCCGTGGCGCCATGCAAATCTCGCGGTAACTTTCTTCCCGCTATGGACCGTTCCTTCACCGGACGAAGGATCGCATGGGACCACGCCCGCCAATCGGAGCTTCCGCGATCGCGGGGACGGTGTTGTTCGCACTGGTGCTCGCGGTGCCGGGGATTCTCGCCGATCCCGACACGCTCTGGCAGATCCACACCGGCGACCTGATCCTCCGCACCGGCGCGATCCCGCATGCCGACCCGTTTTCGTATACGGCCCAGGGAGAGCGGTGGTTCGCGCATGAGTGGCTGGCGGAGACTTTGATGGCGCTGGCCAACCGGACCGGGGGCTGGCGCGGGGTCATGACACTAACCGCGGCGGCCGCGGGCGTGACAATGGGTTTGCTGCTGTATCATTTACGCCGGTTCATGGCGCTGCTGCCGGCCGTTGCCGTCATGTTGCTGGGAATCGCGAACTGCGCGGGCTCCCTGCTGGCGCGCCCCCATGTTCTGGCCTGGCCCTGTCTGGAACTTTGGTGCGCCGGCCTGGTCATCGCGCGAGCGCGGGGACGGGCGCCCTCCTGGTGGCTACTTCCGGTCATGGTGGTCTGGGTCAACCTGCACGGCAGCTTCATGCTCGGCTTGCTGCTACCGTTGGCTTTTCTGATCGAGGCGGCAATCGAAGCCGGGCCCGCCTGGCGCCAACCCGTCATCCAGTGGGCCCGTTTCACCGCCGCCGCCTGGGCCGCCGCCCTGCTGAACCCTGATACGTTCGAGGCGTTACTGTTCCCGTTCCAGCTTCTGGGGATGCAAAATCTGAACTGGATCGGCGAATGGTCTCCCGCCGATTTTTCGGCATTTCATCCATTGGAGCTGACGATCCTGGTGTTGCTCGGCATTGGCCTGATGGGACGGCTGACGGTGCCGCCATTCCGGCTGCTGATGCTTCTGGGTCTGGTTCACATGGCGTTGAAGCACTGGCGGCACGATCAGCTTCTGGGTCTGATCGGGGCATTGATCCTGGCCGAGGCGATAGGGCGCCTGGCCCCGCCGGAGCCCGCGGCTGTCGCTCGACGGATGGCTGTGCCGTTGGTGGCGGCGCTGGCGGCGATTCTCGCACTGACCGGGCGAATTCTGATGCCGCTGGGATACGAACCGGGAGGCGCCGTGTTCGCCACGTTGGAGAAAGTGCCCGCCGTGCTGCGGGAAAAACCGGTGCTGAACGATTACGGGTTTGGGGCATTGTTGATCGCGCATGGCGACCGTCCCTTCATCGACAGCCGCGCCGACATGTATGGCGACGCCTTTCTGGGCCGCTTCCGGCAGATCGCTGACGGCAACCCAGGCGCTCTGACTGCCGCGTTGGAGCAATATCACGTCGCCTGGACCATCTTCCCACCAGACGCGCCGGTGTTGCTGCTGCTGGACCAGCTACCGGGTTGGCACCGTTTGCTGACGGAGCCCGCCGCGGTCGTGCATATGCGCGACGACCCCGGGGAAAGCCGCATATCCGTTCAGACGGCAAGATAGCAATCGAGGGTCGAAGAACCTCTGCGTCTCTGAAACTCCGCGGCCTCCCAGAATAAAGCCTTGCAGTATCGACGGAGCACGAATGGACGGCCGTATCGGGTAAAATCGCTGAGCAGATCGGGTAGGAGTGCCAGAGCGGGTAGGAGTGCCAGATCGGGTAGGAGTGAAGGAGGGGCTTTATGCCGGGAGGCCGCTGAGTTTCAGAGACGCGAAGAGACGGTCCGAGCGGCCAAACCGATCGATTTGATATCGATCGGTGTTACCGCCCTTCTCCGCCATGCCACGAACACGCACGGAGTGAGGTCAGGTTTCGGCGGCAAGATTCATAAGCGGGCTCTCGCCCGACGCGTCGAGGTAAATCGCGGTTGGACGGATTTGCGGGCGATCGACGCGCGTCACAAGGAGGACACATGGAAAGCAGGTGGTTCTCACGGATTTCCACGGATTCGGGCACGGAGGACACGGAAAGCGCTGCAGTGTCCGATGAGCCTGGGAAAGATTGACATTGGGACACACTGCTCAGGACGGACCGTCCGTGCCCTCCGTGCCCAGAATCCGTGGAAATCCGTGTGAACCACTTGCTTGCTTATTTGCTTGCTCACCAACATCGGACCTCGACATCCAAGCATCCGGGCCCCCCGATCGCCTCCCTGCCCACCCCGGCACCGCCAGTTGACGTGCCCCCCAGCGCCCGCTACATCGCGCGCCTCCCGCGTCTCCGCGCTGACGGGGAGCCTGATGCCCAGGTGGCGGAATTGGTAGACGCGCAGGTTTCAGGTACCTGTGGCCGCAAGGTCGTGAAAGTTCGAGTCTTTTCCTGGGCACCAGCACAATGAGCAGCACACAGTTCATGCCGAACGCGACCATCCACCAGCACCGGCACGATTTACCGGATGGCCTCGATCTCGGCCCGGTGGTCGCGGTCGATACCGAGACAATGGGCCTCAACCCGCATCGTGACCGGCTGTGCCTCGTGCAACTCTCCGGTGGCGACGGCCACGTCCATCTGGTGCAATTGATCCCCGAAGTCCTTGGCGGGCGAGGCTTCGACTGCCCCAACCTGAAACATTTGCTGGCCAACCCGGACGTCGTGAAGCTCATGCATTTCGCCCGCTTCGACGTCGCCGTTCTGCAACACAGTCTCGACATTACCGTCGCCCCGGTCCGCTGCACCAAGATCGCCGCGAGGCTGGTGCGCACCTTCACCGACCGCCATGGCCTCAAGGACCTCTGCAAGGAGATTCTGGGCGTCGATCTGTCCAAGCAGCAGCAAACTTCGGACTGGGGCGCGGTTCAGTTGACGCCGGAGCAGTGCGCCTACGCCGCCTCCGACGTGCTGTATCTGCACGCGCTATGGGAACGGCTGGAGGTTCTGCTGGTGCGCGAGGGGCGGCTCGATCTGGCCTCTGCGTGCTTTGGCTTTCTGCAGACACGCTGCCGGCTCGACCTGCTTGGTTACGAGGATCCGGATATTTTTCACCACTGAGGGAATGCCCGGAACGCGCCGCGTGATGTCGCCACCGCCTCCCTCCGCCATTGTTCGGCTTGACCGGGCCATCCGATCCGGCACTGCGCCGCTACAGATGGCCCGGTCAAGCCGAACAATGGCGGGACGGGGCCATGACGAGCGGGCGCGGATGCCCCGGCGCGAACAAAACTTCGCCCGAACCTCGACAAACTCCGGCATCATGTGATCCAGGTCACGTTCACTCTTCGTTAACCAAGGTTAATGGCTCTCATTGCGTTATTTATTGAGAAGTGTTAACCGCGAATGGCGGCTTGGGAACGGCGGTCGACACCCATGGACAACAAAGCATTCGAAGCGTGGCTGGAAGTGGTCCGGAGCCTTACCTCGGAACAGCGCCAGCAGGTGACCC
>SHWL01000086.1 GCA_009693865.1 Acetobacteraceae bacterium
GATTTGTACAAAATCGTACGCTAAGCCGAAGCAGTGCGATGCTGTGCAACGATACGCGACACCGTTGGCGCGCTGACATTGTAGAGACGGGCCATCTCGGCGCCGGACTTTCGGCCGGCGATGACGCTTTCGGCGATCTCTCGCCGTTTTCCGGCATCGAGCTTCTTCCGTCGCCCACCAACGCGCCCCTCGGCCCGAGCCGCGGCGAGACCGGCGGAAGTCCGCTCCCGGATCATGGCGCGTTCGAACTCGGCGAAGGCCCCGACCATCTGCATCATCATGCGCCCGGCCGGGGTGGTGGTGTCGATGTTCTCGGTGATTGAGCGGAAGCCCGCGCCAGCCTTGGCGATCCGCTCCATGATGTGCAGCACGTCTTTCAGCGAGCGCGAGAGGCGATCGAGCTTCCAGACCACCACGGTGTCGCCTTCGCGCAGTTGATCCAGCAGACGGTGCAATTCCGGCCGATCCCAGCGTCCGCCGGACGCCGCTTCCTCGAACAGGCGACGGCACCCCGCGGCCCGCAGAGCCTTTGTCTGTAGAATATTGGTCTGGTCATCGCCTTTTGATACGCGAGCATAACCGAGCAGCAGACCGGCGTCGTCGGTTTTGTGGTCTTTCACAAACGTTCGTTTACGAACGGGTTTGACGGTCACGGTGGTTCCTCGCGAATCTACTTTCAATACCCTATTGCATAATTGTATTGAAAGGCAACTAGTTTATGAACGGACCCTTGCCACCAAATCGAGGCCGCCATGCCACGTCGCACCCTGTTGTCTTCGGAACAGCGCACCCGACTGTTCTCCGTCCCGATCGATGCCACCGAAATGGCCCGCCACTTTGTCCTCAGCGCCGAAGATCTTACCTTGGTGCGGACGAAGCGGCGGGCGACCAACCGTCTGGGTTTCGCTGTCCAGCTTTGCGCGCTTCGCCTTCCTGGCCGCGTCCTTGATCCCGAGGAATTGCCCCCCGAGCCGATGCTTGCCTTTGTCGGGCAGCAGGTCGGCATCGACCCGGCCTTATTCGGCGAGTACGCCCGCCGGGCGGAAACCCGCCGCGAGCATATAACCGAGCTTCAGAGGCTTTTGCGCCTCCGCAGCTTCGGGTTCGCTGATTGGCGCTCCTGCCTGAAGGTGGGTGCGGATGTCGCCTGGGCCACCGACCGGGGCGAGCCGATCGTCCAGGCGATGATCGCCCATTTGCGGGCGAACAATGTCCTCCTTCCCACGGTGAACGTGCTGGAACGGATCGGGCTGGCCGCACGGGCGCGCGCCCGAAAGAAAGTCTTCGAAGTCCTGGCGGACGGTCTGACCGCCGCCGAGCGGGACGCACTCGAAAAGCTGCTGGTGATCGATCCCGAACTGCGTCGCTCCCGCTTTGCCTGGCTGAGGGATTACTCGGAGTCGCCCGCCCCCTCCAATATCGTCGCGCTGCTCGACCGCCTCGAATACGCGCGCGGCCTGGGAATCGGTCGTAGACACGCCGGGCAAATCCATCCCGACCGACTCAACCGCCTGGTCGGCGAAGGAGCGATCATGACGGTGCAACACATCGCCGATCTGGAACCGGCGCGGCGAACGGCCATGCTCGTGGCCCAGGCGGCCAGCCTTGAGACCCGGCTCTCCGACGTGACCCTCGCCATGTTCGAGAAGTACATGGGCACGCTGTTCACCAGGGCACGGAACCGGGACGAACGGCGCTTCCAGGCCACACGACAGGACGTGGCCAAAGCGCTGCTGCTATTCCGCCGCACGATCGCCGCGCTCCGGCTTGCCAAGGAGACCGGCGAGGAGGGTGTTGCCGTCGTCGACCGCGAAGTCGGCATGAAGCAACTCGATGACGTGCTGCCCGTCATCGGGTCCGTTGCCAATGTCGCGGAGCAGGACATCCTCATCACGGCAGCCGAGCGCTACAGTGTCCTGCGGCGGTTCAGCCCTCGCTTTCTCAAAGCGTTCGACTTCCGGTCGAGCACGCCGAACGATCCTGTCCTGGCCGCCATCGAACTCCTCAAGGGGATGGATCGCGACAGCACACGCACTCTCCCAGACAGGCCGCCGTCAACGTTCCTGTCGCCGAAGTGGCGCAAGCTGAACTTCGCGAGCGGCAAGGCGGACCGGCGGCTTTATGAAACCGCTGTGCTCGCCACGTTGCGCGAGCGTCTGAAAGGCAGCGGCATCTGGGTCGCCGGGAGCCGCGATTACCGCGCCTTCGAGGACTACCTGCTGCCGGCCGACGCAGTGCGGAACACCGGTATCGGCGGCGAGACCGATCCGGCCCGCTATGTCGCCGGCCGTGCCGCGACACTGCACGAGCGCTTGAAATTCGTTGCCAGTCGGGCCTCGCGTGGCGATCTCGACGGTGTCGAAATCGAGGACGGCAAGCTCTACATCGCCGGGATTCCGCTGGTCGTTCCCGATGCCGCGCGCGACCTGGCCCTGCGATTGAACGGCATGCTGCCGCGTGCGCGGATCACCGAGGTCCTGAGCGACGTCAACGCCTGGACCGGCTTCGCCGACCGGTTCACGCACCTGCGGACCGGCAATCCGGCTGCCGATATCCCCGCGCTCCTGGCAGCGGTCCTCGCCGACGGCACCAACCTCGGCCTCGCCCGCATGGCCGACGCGTCGCGCGGCCTCGGCTATCTCCACCTGGTCAACGTGGCGCAATGGCACATCAGCGACGAGAACTATGTCGCCGCCCGCGCCGCGATCATCAACGCGCATCACCGGCACCCGATGGCCGCGATCTGGGACGACGGGACAACATCCTCCTCGGACGGCCAGTATTTCCGGGCAGCCGGACGCGCCGAATCGGGCGGTTCCGTCAACGCCAAATACGGCATCAATCCCGGCGCCGTCCTCTACACCCACGTGTCGGGCGGCTACGGGCCGTTCTACACGCGGGTCATCTCGGCAACGATGAGCGAGGCCCCTTATGTCCTCGACGGGCTGCACCATCATGCCCACCAGACCGACCTGCGCATCTCCGAGCACTACACCGATACCGCCGGGGCAACGGACCACGTGTTCGGCCTCTGCCACCTGCTGGGCTACCGCTTCGCTCCCAGGATCAAGGACCTGAAAGACCGCAAGCTCTACACGATCGAAAAGCCAGCCACCTATCAAGTGCTTGAGCCGCTGATCGGCGATGCCGTCGAAACCGTGGCGATCGCCAGCCAGTGGACTGAACTCATACGGCTCAAGGCCTCGATCGAGGCCGGCGCGGTCGTCCCGTCCGTCATCTTGCGTAAGCTTTCGGCCGCCGGGGCAGGCAACGCTCTATCGCGCGCCTTGCGCGCGGTCGGGAGGATCGAGCGGACGCTGTTCACCTTGCAATGGCTCTCCGATCCCGATCTGCGCCAGCGCAGTCACGCCGGCCTCAACAAAGGCGAGGCCAGCAACGCGCTCCGGCGCGCGGTGTTCTTCCATCGGCAAGGCGAAATTCGTGACCGCACCTTTGAGA
Source organism: Acetobacteraceae bacterium (assembly GCA_009693865.1). Classification (GTDB taxonomy): domain Bacteria; phylum Pseudomonadota; class Alphaproteobacteria; order Acetobacterales; family Acetobacteraceae; genus Rhodopila. The sequence continues at coordinate 3,460 of SHWL01000086.1, forward strand.
ACCAGGGCTTTCGTGCGTCCGGCCTGAGCCTAATCACCGCTGCGATCGTCCATTGGAACACGGTCTATCTGCACCGTGTCGTCCAGCACGTGCGAGCGCTCGGTGCGACCATCCCCGATGATCTCCTTGTCCATGTCGCACCCCTGGGCTGGGAACATATCGCGCTGACCGGGGACTACGTTTGGGCCAACGGCAATGCCGCACCAGACTTCAGGCCCCTACGCGATGTTCCCGCCGCGTTCATGGCCCGGGCGGCTTAGCGTACGATTTTGTACAAATCGTGTGGTGACCCCGATTACGGCCATCCGCCCAGGGGGCCATCCCGACTGACGGCCCGGCACGGAGACCGCCTCGCCCCGCAATTTGTCAAAACCTCTGTGCGGAAGTACTAACGGTCAAAATGAGAACTACTGACACTTTGCCGGCCGACATCAGATCGCCACGCGGGATTCGGCGATCGACCTCGAGCTTCCCCACACGCAACGATCACAGCGGTTGGAAATCATTCAGACTGATCTTAACCCTGACACAAGGCGGCACCAGTAGCGCCCAAAACTCCCGGGACTGGCGGCCACCGTCGCGCGGATCACGCCAGTTCGTATTCCGCTTCCGGCGTGTACACCGCGTGATCCTTGCACAACAGCGAGGAAAACAATGTGAAGTGTTCCACCGGCAGCGCTTCGGTACGGAACAAATTATGCGCCTGCACGAAAGCCGCGACCTTACCCTCCGCCGGATTGTCCAGCCGGGCCAGCGTCACATGCGGCTGAAATTTCCGGCGCTCGGGCTCCAGCCCGCAACGTTGCAGCGCCATCTCGATTTTATTTCGGAGATGATCCAGCGGCGGCGTGCGCTCCACCCCGACCCACAGCGCCGAGCTGACCCCGCCTTTTGAGAACGTCCCCATCCCGGTCAGCGTCAGGGCAAACCCGCGGGACCGCAAGCCCAGCAGCGCATCGTCCACATCCCGGGCCACATGGCTGGGGATATCGCCGATGAACCGCAACGTCAGATGGTAATTCTCCGGCGGCACCCAGCGCGCGCCCGGAATGCCGGAACCCGACAAGGCCGCGAGTTGCTCCCGCGCGGACCACGGAAGATCGAGGGCGACGAACAGTCTCATGAGGGTCGGACCTCCGCCAGCAGCCGTGTCACGACCGGTAGCAACCGGGCGACGATTCGCGCGACCCCTTCGGCGTTCGGGTGCAAACCGTCGGGCTGGATCAACGATGGCACCAACGCCACGCCCTCCAGGAAGAAGGAGTCGTAGATAATACCAGGACGCTGGCCCAGGCGGTCGAACACGGCGCGGTAGTCGCGGCGGTAGTCGGGGCCGAAATTCGACGGCGGATACATCCCGCTCAACAAAACTTTCACATGTTTCGCGGCCAGCCGGTCGAGGATCGCGACCAGGTTCCGCTCCATGTCCGCCGGATTGAGCCCGCGCAGCCCGTCATTGGCACCCAGTTCGACGATGGCGGCATCCGCGCCCTCCGCCAGCACCCAGTCCAGGCGCGCCAGCCCGCCGGCCGAGGTATCGCCGGACACCGCGCCATCGACGATCGAAACCTCGATCCCTTGTGCCCGCAATGCCGCCGACAACCGCGCCTGGAAACCATCCCCGCGTGGCAGGCCGTAGCCCGCGGTCAGCGAGTCACCCAGAACCAGTAGCCGAGGCGGAGCCGCTTTCACGGATGTCATCCCTGTTACAATCAGGAAAGACGCAAGGATAAACGCGCGCCGCACCTGTCGAAACGCCGCGTCTTCGCCATATGGTGGCGCCATGGATGCCATCCCGTCTCAACCCACCACCGCCAGCACGGCGGAACCGCTCGCGCGGGTCAGAAACCTGTCTCTGACCCTGCCTTCGGCTTCCGGCCCCGTCAATATTCTTCGCGGGATCGATCTCGATATCGCCCAGGGCGAGGCGGTGGGGTTGTTGGGACCGTCAGGGTCGGGGAAGACGAGCCTGTTGATGCTGCTGGCCGGGCTGGAACGCGCCACTGGCGGATCGATCGAACTGGACGGCCAGACGATCACCGCCATGGACGAGGACGCGCTGGCGCGGATGCGGCGGTCACGAATCGGCATCGTCTTCCAGGCGTTCCATCTGATCCCGACCATGACCGCGTTGGAGAACGTCGCGGTGCCGCTGGAACTCGCGGGCCGGAGAGACGCAGCGTCCCGTGCCACCGAAGCCCTGTCGGCGGTCGGGCTGAGTCACCGGTTGACCCACCTCCCCTCGCGCCTGTCCGGCGGCGAACAACAGCGAGTCGCCATCGCCCGCGCTTTCGCGCCGGAACCGCGCTTGCTGCTGGCCGACGAACCGACAGGCAATCTCGATCTGGCGACCGGCGAGAGCGTCATGGACCTCCTGTTCTCGCTCCGCGCCCGCCTGGGCACGACTTTGTTACTGATCACTCACGACCCGGCCCTGGCGGCGCGTTGCGATCGGCAAATCCGGCTGGCGGACGGGAGGATCGCGTGACGGACGGCGTCGACCCGGCTTTACGTGCTTCCACCTCCATCCCCGTCATGGCTCGGCTCGTCCGGGGCACCGGTCGCGGCAGTGTGCTGGCCCGGGTGGCCCGGACGAACCGCATAGGCATCAGGATAAGGCCCATGTGGTGGGAAGTTTTCTCCCAAAACCGTCATGGCCCGGCCCGTCCGCATGAGCATCCGGATAAGGGAAGACCGGAGACGGATATTCTCTCTTCACCGTCATGGCCCGGCCCCCGCCTTCGCAGGGGCAGGCTTCGTTCCGGGCCACCGGTCGCGGCATGGTGCTGGTATAGGTGGCCCGGACACGCCGGGCCAAGACGGTGAAGAGAGAAAACGTTCCACCCCATGGCCCTTATCCTGATGCCAATGCGGGCGAGCCGGGCCATGACGGTGAAAAGAGAATATCCGTCTCCAGCCGGCACTTATCCTGATGCCTATGCGGACGAGCCGGGCCATGACGAGCATGGGGGCCATGACAGAACTCGGAGCCAGATGCGCGAGCGCCTGGACCAACCTGCCGCTGGCCTTCCGCCTCGCCCGCCGGGAGCTGCGCGGCGGCATCCGAGGTCTCAAAACCGTCCTGCTGTGTCTGGCGCTTGGCGCCGGCATCATCGCCGCGGTTGGCAGTCTCCGCGCCGCGGTGGATGCGGGCCTCGCGGCGGACGGCCGCCGCATCCTTGGTGGCGATATCGAGGTCGATGGCGCCAATACCGCTCTCCCGGACACGCTTCGAAGCTGGCTGCGCGAACAGGGCGCCGCGACCTCGGACATCGTGACGATGCGGTCGCTGCTGGTCTCGCCCTCAGGCGACCGGACCCTGATTGAGTTGAAGGCCGTCGATGCCGCGTGGCCGCTGGTCGGCGCGTCTGAGGCATCGCCGCCCCAACCCATCGCCACGGCGCTCGCGAAGCGCGACGGGCATTTCGGCCTGCTGGCCGACCGGCTGGTCCTGGACCGCCTGGGTCTCAAACCCGGCGATACCGCCCGCCTGGGCACCGCGACATTCCGCGTGGCCGGCGCTCTGACATCCGAGCCCGACCGCGTCGCCACGCCCTCCATGTTCGGCCCTCGGGTGCTGATATCGGCGGCCGCACTGGCTGAAACCGAGTTGGTCGCGCCAGGCACGATGGCGCGGTATGCGATGCGCGCGACCTTGTCCCCGCTGGCCGCGTCCGTCATTCCGGCCTTGCTCAGGGAACGGTTCCCAAATCAAGGCTGGCGAATCCGCGATCCTCGCGAAGCCGCCCCTGGGGTAACTCGCTTCCTGGACCAAACCAGCCTGTTCTTGACGCTGGTCGGCTTAACCTCGCTGTTGGTCGGCGGAATCGGGGTCGCGAACGGAGTCGGAGTTTGGCTCGACGCCCGTGGCCGGACGATCGCGACGTTGCGCTGTCTCGGGGCTTCGTCTGGTCTTGTTCTGACGGTTTGCATGATCCAGGTCATGAGCCTTGCCGTCCTGGGGGTGCTTGTTGGGCTCGTCCTGGGCGCCGCCGTGCCCGTGGGAGTGGCGCTTCTGCCGGAGGGCTGGCTGCCGGTGCCGCCGGTCGCCGCGCTTTACCCGAAACCCCTGGCCTTGGCGTTGTGCTTCGGGTTGTTGACCGCTTTGTGCTTCGCGCTATGGCCGCTTGGCCGCGCCGCGCGGATTCCAGGCGCCGCGCTGTTTCGCGACCTTGTCGTGCCCGAGCGGACCCGCCCGCACCGCGGCGTCATCGCCGTCAACACTCTGACCGCGGCGGTTCTGGCCGGGGTTACCGTCGGCTCGGCGGCAGACCGCTGGTTCGCGCTGTATTTCTGCGCGGGCGCCCTGGCGACGCTTGGCCTGTTCCGATTGGCGGCCTTCGCGGTGATGCGGCTGGCCCGCGCCCTCCCGGTCCCCCGCATCCCGTGGGCCCGGCTTGGCATCGCCAATCTGCACCGGCCCGGCGCGGCCACTCCGTCGTTGATGCTGTCGGTGGGCCTTGGCTTGTCGACGCTCGCGACCGTCGCACTGATCCAGCACAACATCCGCGCTCAGATCCTGGAGCAAATACCCTCGGCGGCTCCAAGTTTCTTTTTCGTCGACATCCAGAACGATCAAATGGACCGCTTCCGCGACCTCGCCCATGCCATCCCGGGCCGCGTGGAGATTAACGACGTTCCCTCGCTTCGTGCCCGCGTGACCGCCATCAAAGGCATCCCCGCCGATCAGGCCGATGTCGCCCCGGAATCCGCCTGGGCTTTGAAAGGCGACCGCGGCCTGACCTATGCCACGAGCCCACCGCCGCACACCCGGCTGGTCGCCGGAAGCTGGTGGCCCCAGGACTACGATGGCCCACCTCTGGTTTCGTTCGACGCGGGCCTCGCCAAGGGATGGCACGTCGGTGTGGGCGATATCATTCAGGTCAACGTCCTGGGGCGCGACATCGATCTGCGAATCGCCAGCTTGCGGGATATCGCCTGGCAAAGCCTGTCGATCAACTTCTTCATGGTCGCCAGCCCAGGGGTGCTGTCCCATGCGCCGCACACCCATATCGCCACCGTCCGGGTCGATCCGGCGCACGACTCGGCTTTGCTGCGCGCGGTCACGGACGGTTTGCCCAATGTCACGGGGATCAGGGTCGCCGATGTACTGACCGCGATCTCCGCCTTGCTCGATCAGGTCGCCAACGCCCTGGCCGCGACCGGTTTGCTGACCATGCTCTCAGGCATGCTGGTGCTGGTCAGCGCCGTCGCCGCGGGCCAGAGTCGACGCGCGCGGGAAGCAGTCATCCTGCGCGTTCTCGGTGCCACCAGCGCCCAGATTCGCGCTTCCTGGGCGGTGGAGTTCGGACTGATCGGAATCGCCGCCGGGCTGGTCTCCGCGCTGGTCGGCTCGGCTTCCAGCTACGGGGTCGCGCATTATATTTTGCACACCTCCTGGGTGTTCTCGTGGCCCATCCTTATCTTGACGCTCGCGGGCGCCCTCGCAACGATGCTGGTATTCGGCTATATTGGGCTGGCCGCGACGTCCCGAACCAGACCAGCCCAGTTGCTACGCAATGAGTAAAGCCGCTTGGGTAGATGCCAGGAAACGTGATATAAGGGAAACATCGCGTTACAATGGATGGACGACACTTGAACCGCCCCGGTCGATCTCCAAAATGAGAGGGCGACAGGCACAACGCCGAAAGGAAACAGGTTAACATGGCTTTCAGTCCCGACTACCGGGCCTATCCCAATCAGTCAGCGACGACCGCCGCCGTCCTGGACGCGGGCCTCCGGGCCTACATGCTCCGCGTCTACAACTGGATGGCGTCTGGTTTGCTGCTGACCGGGATCGTCGCCTACGCGATCGCCCATACCTCGGCGATGGACGCGTTCTATCCGCTGGTGCGCTCGGCCTCGGGCCGCATGGTGCATTCGGCGACACCGCTCGCCTATATCGCGATGCTGGCGCCGCTCGCGTTCGTGCTGGTTCTCAGCTTCGGCGTGAACCGGCTGTCGACAACCGCGGTGCAGGGCCTCTTCTGGGCGTTTTGCGCGACGATGGGCGCCAGCCTGACCAACATCTTCATGATCTACACCGGTCAGTCGGTCATGCAGGTGTTCTTCATCACCGCCGCGACCTTCGCCGCCACGAGTATCTACGGCTACACGACGAAGGCCGACCTGAGCAAAATGGGCAGCTTCATGATGATGGGCCTGTTCGGGCTGATCGTCGCGAGCCTCGTGAACATGTTCATGCAGAGCAGCGCGCTGCAGTTCGCGATCAGCCTGATCGGCGTGGTGGTGTTCGTCGGCCTGACCGCCTGGGACACTCAGCGGATCAAGGGCGACTATGTGCAGTTCGCCTACGAGGAAGGCACCGAAGGCGCCGCGAAGCGCGGCGTTTACGACGCGCTGAGCCTGTATCTGAACTTCATCAACCTGTTCACCTCGCTGCTGCAGCTGATCGGCGTTCGCAACAACAATTGATCGGCTTTCCGAGCCGGACGATGGGAACCCCGGGGCCATGCCTCGGGGTTTCTTTTTTGCCGGCATCGGCGTTGCGGCGCCTGATACCTCCCGCGTAGTGTCGCAAAAAAGCAGATCTGAGCACAGCCATTCAGGGAGTCTGGGCCATCATGCGCAAATTCCTCATCGTTCCGGCGTTCATCGATGCGACGGCGCTTTCGGCGACTGTCGCATTCGCCCAAACCGCGAAGTTTGGCGTGGCGCGGTAAGCGACGGGGCTTCACCCCGGCACTCAACCTCCCGCCCTGGCCAGCCGCATGAACCTGGCCGCCAGCGCGATATCCGCCGCCACGTTCTTTCGGCGTACCGCCGCTTCGTCATCCTCGCCCCATTGTTCCATCTGAAACAATTCCTCCAACGCGCCCAGGGTGTGAGCCTGAGCGGCGTCGAGCAGCCCCTCGGCCAGCGCGAGGCCCAGGATCAGGCTGCCCAGAGCCGGCACGACGATCCCCAGGCCGGCGAGCATGTGGGGATCGTATGTGCCCACGGCCCGTCGTAATGCGGCGATACTGTCGCGATGCTGGCGGATCGCTGAGATACCGGTTGTCACCCGTAAGGGCGCGTCGTACGTCGAAGCGGCCCAATCGAGCCAGGGTTGCCAGGATCGGGCCTGAAGTTGGACCAGTTCCTCAGGGGCCTCGGCCCGGTAGCAAAGGAGGTCGGTCTCGCCATAACGCGCGACCGCGTCCGCGGTTGGCAATGGGTCCGGAGCGATGCGTTCCCGGGCGGTGCCCGCCAGCCGCGTCAGGGGCGTGTCCGCGAAACTCATGTCGCCACCTTTCGCGCCACCCGCGAGACTCCACTCCTCGGCGACAGCCGCTGCCAAAGCGGGCGGACCGATGCGGAGTACGCCACCGTTGGGCAGGTGGATCGGTTTTCCGTCCAGCAGAACGCGGTATTCCTCGCCAACCGGATCGACGGCCACGGTGTCCCAAAAGCGCTTCACTTCTTTCCCTCTGGTCTCGCGAGCCATGAACGGAGAACGTCAGCCGCGCCAACAGGCGCACCCCGACGCGCGTCGGGCACCTCCCGTGCTGGCACGCTGGTCTCTTCAGGCGGTGTTTCGTTTCGTGCCCTGGCCAACGCCACGGGGCAAGGATCGCCGCCGCCGGCCGCGCCCATGATGTCCTTCCCGCCCAGGAGCAGCCCCGCGGCGCCGCCCGCATTGGTGGACGACAGGTCGACCTTGGCCCTGGGCCCGCGCAATGGCCCGCTCACACGCACCGGCACAGCGACTCCCATTCCGCCGATCCGCGTTCTGGGCCGTATCCGCAGCGAGACTGTTTCACGGCCCAGATCGACCTCTCCGCCGCCATCGACAATCAGCGCGGGCGTGTTCAAAGCCATCGGCTGAACCGTCGCGATGCCGTTCTTCGCGTCCAACCGAACCGCGAAACATCGGAGGTCGGTGGTGTCCCCGCCCTCAAAGCGCAGGGGCCGAAGCTGATCCAGCCATCCGTTAACGATTTTTGCGTCGAGTTGACCGTCCTTGACCGCCACTCCGGCCCACCCGCCAAGCGAGGCCGCGATCTCTCGCTGTGAATGGCCCGTGCCGGTCAGATCCGCCTGGACGTCAGCGGCCGCGGTCAGGGCGGGCGGAAGCCCGATCATCGTCAGAAAAGGGCGCACGGCCAGGGCCGGGGCATGCACGACCAGATGCACGCGCGGCGGACCATTGGCATTGTCGATCTCCAGGCTACCGCTGAGGCGCAGATCGGGCGCGGCGACAGTGAATGGCGCCAGGCGCGAAATGCCATCCTTCGCCGATAACACCGTGTCGATCCCCGCGATCTCGGTGCCGCCAAGCCGCACCATACCGAAACGAAGCGTCAGATCGGCGTCGAACTGAGCCAGCAAATCGAAGGGGAGTCTGGTGCTGGGAAAAACGGGAACGGCCGCCGGTCGCGGCACCGGCGTTCCCGTGGGGCGGCCAGGGATCGCTCGCCCCTCCTGTGGCTGCCCGTCCGGGACACGCACCTGGGACACCGGCCCGTCCACCGACGGCCCGGATCGCAAGATGTCCATGTCGAGCCGATTCGACGTCACGTGACCCACGATCGAAAGGCGCGGACGCAGGGAAACTTCCATGTCGCCCGCGAGATCGCCGGCATTCGACGTCAAGCGGAACGCGACCGGTCCAGACGCGTCGGTCAAACGGGTCCGCAGATCGACGGCCTTCAGCGCCTGGGGCGCGCTGTCCATCAAGAGCGCGGGGTTCGGGACATTGACGGTCACATCCAATCCGTAATCGCTGAACTTCAGCGGCGCCTGGATTCGTCCTTTCAACGTGGCCCGGGCGGAGGACGCACTCCCCTCAAGATCGACATCCAATGGCCCGGACGCCCCGTTGCCGAGCCATGACAGATTGCCAATGGTACCCGCGAGTCCACCGTCAAAGCCGGGCATCGCGAACCTCGCCGCGATCTTCATCGGTTCGTCGTCAGCCGCGGTGAGCGTCAAATCCTCAAGCCGGGCACCGGCGGCGAAGCGCGAGAGGTCGGCCGTTCCGATCCGTATCCGCAGGACCGGAATGACGGGCATACGAGTTCCACCGTCCCGAATTTCGGCATGGGCCGTGACCATCTTCATCGCCGCCAACGGCGCCCCGGGAAACTGTGGCGCCAGAACGGCCGGATCGGGAATGCTGGCATCGATGTCGAACGCGTAGCCGCGGCCCTGCAACGGGCGGTCAACGCGGCCTTCCAGAGTAGCAACGGCGTCGCCCGCGGCCAATCGAAGGCTCACCGGCCAGGGCGCGGCGTCACTCGCGGTTCGCAATCGATCGATCGCGCCGGTCTTCAGATCGAACGCGACCGGACGCCCGGAGATTTCCGCCGTCCCATGCGCGGTCATCGGCGCGGCATCCGGGACGTTGACGGTCATATTTGGAATCCCGGCGCTGACCAGCTTGCCGGTCGCGATGTCCATCCAGGTGACCCGCCCATCCTCGATCCGGATATCGGCGACCGAAACGGCATACCGGCCATCGCCTGGCCCGGCTGGTTTCGCTCCGATTCCCGCTTCCGGTCCCGTGAGGCCACCAGGAGACGCATCGCGCTGAATAACCCAGTTGCCCAGGCCCTCGCGGGTCTTCTCGAGCTGGATCTCGGGCCTCGACAGGGCCACATGGCCAATCTCGACCCGACGTTCGAGCAGCGGCGAGAGCGCGAGCGTCATCTCCACGCGCCGGATCGTCATCATGTCCGGGCGGGAGAAACCGGGCGGATTGGACAAAGCCACGTCGTTCAACACGATCGTCGGGACCAGCGACATTTTGATCCCGATCGGCCCGGAAACCGTCATCGTCCGCCCGGTCGCCTGCCTGACCGCCGCGATGAGCTTTGGCTTCAGGTTGTCGGGATCGAACAGCGAGGCAACGAACCAGCCCAGTCCGCCAAGGGTGATCCCAACTACCGCGAGGGCGGCCAACAGCGCGCGGCGCGACCCTCTGGCAGCGGAATAACTCATGGACTACCGCCGCTCTCGACGCGGCGCGATGGCCGGCGGGGCGGAGAATCCCAGGGTCTGGAAGGTCTCCGCCATATGCGCGGGGAGATCGGCCTCGACCCGCAGCGTGCCGCCCGCGGGATGGGGGAAGCCCAGTGACCTGGCGTGCAGGTGCATTTGCTCCGATAGGCCCGACACGGTCGCCGCGAACGCATTGTTCTGATCCGGCCTGGCGTATTTCTCGTCGCCCAGGATGGGCGCGCGAATGGCGACGCAATGGACGCGAAGCTGGTGAGTGCGGCCGGTGTGGGGTTTCAGCTCCAGCCAAGCGAGTTTTTGGGCGGCGTGATCCAGCGTGCGGTATTCGGTGATGGCGCGGGCGCCGTCCTCATCGTCACGTTCCGCGGGAGCGGTGCGTTCGCCACTGCCGCCGCCGACACGTTTCAGCGGGAGATCGATTTCGCCCTCGACCGGAACCGGCCGGCCGGCGACGACAGCCCAGTAGGTCTTGTCCATGTCGCGGCCGCGAAAGGCGGCCGCGAGTTTGGCGGCGACACCAGGGGAGCGGGCGATCAGCAGGACACCAGTGGTGTCGCGATCCAACCGGTGCACGAGGCGCGGACGGTCGCCGCCTTCGATCCGCAGCCCCTCCAGCATGCCGTCCACATGGCGCGTGATGCCCGGGCCGCCCTGAACAGGCAAGCCGTAGGGCTTGTTGAGGACGAACAGATGATCGTCCTCGTAGACGATCATGGCCCGGACCTCGCGAAGCGTCGCCGGGTTGACCTGGACCACCGGCTTGGGCGCGGGCGCCGTGGGCATGGGCGGAACGCGGATGGACTGACCGGGAGCGAGGCGCGTCGCGGCCTCGGCCCGCTTCCCGTCGACGCGCACCTGACCGGTACGGCACAGTTTCTGGATCATGCTTTGTTGCAAGCCCGGGAAATGCCGACGGAACCAGCGGTCCAGTCTGATCTCAGCCTCATCGTCCGAGACGGTCTGTAGTGAGATGGTCATGTCAGGCCTTGCGGGGAAATGTCGCCGCCTCAAGCTTGTTGCCGTCCGGATCCTGAACGAAGGCCGCGTAATACAGGGTCATCGCGGCGTGTCGAGGCCCCGGCGCACCGGCATCGGTCCAGCCCGCGGCGATGGCGGCGGCATGGAACGCGTCCACCGCATCCTGGTCCGCCACGCGAAGACAAATGTGGATGCCGGTTTCAGGTGGCAAGGGCACCATGCCAGGTCGCGCGTTGAGCCAGAATTCCGGATAGGCCTTACCAAACCCGGCGGTGGCCGGACGATCCACGAGACGTTTCAGGCCAAGCGCGCCCAGTACATGTTCATAGGCCGCGGCGCTGACGGTCAGATCGCTGACCGCCACGGAGACATGGTCGATCAACCGCCGTCCGCCTTATCATTCCGCAGCTTTTCCCAGTAAGCCATTCTGCGCCCGACCTCCCGCTCGAACCCGCGGTCCTTCGGCTGGTAAAGCTGCTCGCGGTTCATGCCATCGGGGAAATAGTTTTGGCCCGAAAAAGCGTCTTCGGTGCCATGATCGTACTGGTACCCCGCGCCGTAGCCGAGGTTCTTCATCAGCTTGGTCGGGGCATTCAGAATATGCGCTGGAGGCATCAGGCTGCCGGTCGCTTTGGCGGCGGCACGGGCGGCATTGTAGGCGGTGTAAATCGCATTCGATTTCGGTGCCGTTCCCAAATAAATCACCACCTGGGCGATCGCCAGTTCACCCTCGGGGCTGCCTAGTCGTTCATAGGTCTCCCAACCGGCCAGCGCCTGCGTCAGGGCGTTGGGGTCGGCCATGCCGATATCCTCGGCGGCAAAGCGCACCAGGCGGCGGGCGATGTAGCGCGGGTCTTCGCCACCGGTCAGCATGCGGGCAAACCAGTAAAGCGCGGCGTCAGGATCGGAGCCGCGCAACGATTTATGCAACGCGGAGATCAGGTTGTAGTGTTCTTCGCGGTCCTTGTCGTACAGCGCCGCGCGCCGGGCGAGCAGCGAGGAAAGCTCGTCGGAGTCCATCGGCGGCGTGTCGTCCGGCAAAGCGGCGATCTGCTCAGCCATGTTGAGCAAATAGCGGCCGTCGCCATCGGCCATGGCTCGCAACGCCGTCCGCGCTTCGGGCGTCAACGGCAACGTCCGATGCAGTTCGGTTTCAGCTCGGGTCAACAGCAAATCGAGCGCCGGGTCGTCCAGCCGCCGCAACACCAACACCTGACACCGCGACAACAAGGCGCCATTCAGCGCGAAGGATGGATTTTCCGTGGTGGCGCCGATCAGAGTGACCGTCCCCTCCTCCACCACCGGCAGAAACCCGTCCTGCTGGGCGCGATTGAACCGGTGGATTTCGTCGACGAACAGCAGCGTTCCCTCGCCCAACCGGCGGCGGCGCACCGCATCGTCGAAGGCTTTCTTGAGGTCGGCGACGCCGGAAAACACCGCTGACAGTTGGACGAAGTGCAAACCGGCCCGCGCCGCGATCAACCGGGCGATGGTGGTTTTACCGACACCCGGCGGGCCCCACAGGATCAGCGACGCCAGCGATCCGCGCGCCAGCATGCGGGTCAGCGCGCCGTCCGGACCGAGGAGTTGATCCTGCCCCACGACCTCATCCAGCACGCGCGGCCGCATCCGGTCCGCGAGCGGGCGATTGCCAGGAGCCGTTGTCTCCTGGGCGGTATCGGGTCCGAACAGATCGTCTGGTTTCGTGGGCATGGGGCCGATCAGCGTGTGGCGCGCTCACGGGGGCGAAACGCAACGGACGCTAAGTCAGCCGGGGGCAGCGGGGCAAGGCGGCGTGGACCATTGTCCGGATAGCAACGATCTGCCACCTCCGCGCCCAAAAGTGGGGGACGATTCGCGCCTATGTCACTTGCCGCATGGTTTTGGGACCAGAAACTCTCGGACTGGGTGCAGGGGATCGGCTCGCTGGCCGCCACGGCGGCCGCCGTGGGGATCGCTCCGCGGCAGGAGCGGGGAGAACTCAACCGGGCCGAGGCCGCCCGGGTGCTGCGCCGTCAGGTGCTCGCCGCCGCGATCGCACCGGTGCTGAGGGACATGAACACCACTGCCCGCATCCGAAATGGGTTGTCGCAGACGATCAGCCGCGCGCGCCAGGATGAGACTCCGCCAAACGCTGAGGATTTACTGATCCCGCTGCCGGAAGTTTTCATGAACACGATCGATCGGGTCGATGTGTTTGGCGCCGAGATCGCCGCGCGGGTTTATATGTTGATCCATCGGGTCAACGATTATAACCCGAATGTTCATTCGTTGCGGGAGTGGGATGTTCCTGTCCGCACCTGGACGATCAATCCGCGCCCGAAACCGGACGCGGTCACGGAAACGCTGAACATTCTGTTGCCGCGAATGGAGAGCGAGGTCGACGGGCTGGAAAACGCCCGCGTCCGGTAAGCCATCTTCGTCGTGGCACCGCATGTGCGGACCACGACGGGAGAATGGACGGTGCGTGTGTCTTTAAGCGCGGCAGTCCTAACCCTTGATCGGAGCCTGCCCGAGTTCGGCCCGAACCTCATTAATGATCTGCAACACCCGCTCCCGATAGGACCGGTATTGCACGCCGAATTCTTGCACAAGACGAGAATTGTCGATCATCCAGTTGCCCGACGAAGCCCGCCCGCCGGACTGCTTTTCGAACGATATCTTCGCATCCGGCAGGAATTCCCGGACAATAACGGCGATGTCGGCCAGGGAAATGGCCTGACCGCCGGAGCTGTAGACGGCATGGGCGGGCTTGTCGGTCATGAGCACGCGAATGAACACCTCGGCGATATCGTCGACATGGATCGGGCAGCGCATGGCGTCGGCGAAGGGGAACGAAATCGCCTCGCCCCGCGCCGGACGCGTGATGATGTTCACGTGGTCGACCGAACCGCGGACTTTGTCCGGACCCGTCACGTTCGCGGGGCGCACCGCGGTGATCGTCATGCCGTGCTTGTCGATGTAGTCCTTGGCCTGGAATTCGTTGAACGCCTTGTGCGAACCGTATTGCACGACGGCGTGCTTGTAGTCGTCCTCGGTCACCGCGCGTTCGCCGTAATGGGACTGCTGGCCGTTGACGGCGAGGGAACTGGCGAAGACGGTATGTTTGACGCCGAGGATGCGCGCTGCCTCGAAACAATTATCCATGCCAATGATATTGAGTTTCGTGGCGCGGTGCGGCGGCAGATCCTGGCCAAGGTTGTAGGACAGGTTAATGACCCGGTCGGCCTTGGACGCCTCCATGTTACCGATCACGTCATCGAACTGAGTGACATCGCCGCGGACGACCGTCACCTTGTCACCGAGGCCGGCGAACGAGGGCGCGTTCGGGTTGATGTCCATACAGACGACGGTCTCGCCGCGCGCGACCAGCGATGGAATGACGCGGATGCCGATGAAGCCCGTGCCGCCGATGACGAAGATGGACATGGTTGTTTTCTCCCTTTGCGCGGGCGTCACCCGCCATGAGGGGAGGATCGGACGAACCGGCGGTCGGGGCAAGAGGCGCGCGACGAGACCAGGGTGGATCGTATCGATGCCAAGACGTTCAGCGTAGCCTTTCGGGGTAATACGTTGCCAAAGGCGTGACACCCACGGCGGTGGTCACGTTCGCGACCTGGTTGATATTATAGATCGGCGCGGCCGGCGCGGTGGTCACGTGATTCGCCGCATTGAGATTGCGACCCGCGGTTCCTTCATTCGCGACCCAGGGCCGCGCCTGTATCAGGCATGTTCCCAGAATCGGAAAGCGGAAAAAGCTCACGTAGGCGCTGTTCGGAATTCCCGAGGCGGCAAGATCGTATCCCCAGATGGCCCCTGGAAAGTTCACCACGTTGGCGAACGCCGTGAGTTCAGCAAGCCATGATGTCCTCGGGATACCGCCGTAGGAACGATGCGTGGTGGCAAAGCAGACGCCATACAGGGTTGTCCCGGCGCCGCCACCGTTGACATGATGATTGACGAACTGGCCAAAAGCCCCGGACAAACCGGGCCACCTGTCGGGTGTCTGGCCGCCATAGTTATGGAATCCAAACAATCCATTGGCATTGACATAAACGATGGCGTGGCACCCCAATATACTTGGGAAGCCAAGTTCGGATTGATCGAAACAAATTTCGCGTTCGCCGATATATAGCAATGGATTGCTCCTTCCACATCAGGATCGCCCCGTCGGGCCGCCGTGCCAGACCGCGGTCCGGCATTTTCATGTCAGGACATTCGTGTTCCGGTCCATCCCGATCATGTCTCACTTTCCCTGGCCTCGCAAGAGCGTTGGTTCACAGTGTAGAGAGCGCGTTTGTTGTCCGCGGTTTGTAGCGCGTGAGTTGTCCGCATTGTTCGCGATCTGTTCTGGAGATCGCGAATGCGCCGGCACCTTGTTCTATGGGAGGCGCACGTGAGGCGTTTCCTGGATGCGCTCGCCCGCCATAAGAAAGGTCGTCTGACCGCGGAGGAAGCGGGCGAATTGCTGGGTCTGTCCGCCCGCCACTTCCGCCGCCAGTGCGTCCGTTACCAGGCCGAAGGTATCGACGGTCTGCGCGACAAACGGCTCGGCCGTGTTTCGAACCGCCGGGCGCCGGAGAGCGAACTGGCCCGGATGCGGCGTTTGTATGACGAGGGATACAAGGACTTCACGGTCAAACACTTTCACGAGGAACTGCGCCGCCATCACGACTACACCCTGGGCTACACGGTCACGCGCCTGGCGTTGCAGAGGTCTGGCGATGTGAAGCCCGCGCCCGGACGCGGCAAACATCGCAAGAAGCGGGTCCGCCGCCCGATGGTTGGCATGATGCTGATGCAGGA